>JBAVGL010000092.1:0-5305 GCA_049684795.1 Chitinivibrionales bacterium
TTGTTGTATCGCGCAAAGCCGCTGTTCTAAAGAGGCTGTATCTTTTTCGTGCAGGCTGATCATTGCAGGCGTATTCATGGAAAAACCGATGACGACTTTTTCGGGTCTCTTGATTTTTGCAAGATTCTGGATTGATACGCTTTTTGTTTTAAATTCAACCATAACGTTCGGATAGGGTTCAACCAGCTTGGCGACCTTTTGGCAGAGCCCAAGATTGTTTTCCTGAAATAAACTGTCGGCAAATTCACCGGTCCCAACCCGCATAACACCATGCCACTTTCTAATTTTATCATTAAATTCAGCAATTAAATCATCAAAATTCTCAAAGTGTACTTGGCACCGATGGTCAAAGTACGATTGTAATATGCAATAATCGCAGTACATACCGCAGCCGGTCAGCGGGGTAAGAACTTGATAACCGCAGCAGAAATAGCCCTTCGTCGTGCCGGGACAAGGTTTTAAAAATTCGCCCTTCTGGACGGATGTGATCAGGGCTTTATGGTCGCTCAAAACGGCAGGATCAATGGAAGGATTTTGGGGCATGGACTTCTCCAATTTCCTTCATTTCAAATTCATGTATCTCTCTTTCGATATGATTTTCCGTGTCAACAAACCAATTCACCGGGTTTTCACGAATGTAGTTGCGGATGAAATACAATGATTTGTTATCGCGGATGATATGTTCAAAATAATTACGTTGCCATAATTTCCCCATGCGTTCGTTTTTTGATTTGTAAATTTTCAAACAGGCATTCGCAACCAATGATTTATATGCACCGACAATATCGCCGATTGTATTTGTTTTCATATTTTCCGGTTTTGTTTCCGCGGTTTCCGTTTTCATTTTCACCGTTTTAATAATTTCTGTAGGGGCAGGGCTTGCCCCTGCCCGATCATGGGCAACCGCATTCGCGTCATGGGCAACCGTTGTTTTCGTAGGGGCAGGGCTTGCCCCTGCCCGATCATGGGCAACCGCAAGGGTTGCCCCTACAATATTCGCGGTGGAATTGTGGGGTGTATGAATTTGGATGACGGCATGAACATGATTCGGCATTATTTGGAATTCATCCAATTTTATATTGGGAAACCGTTTGGGTAAATATTCAAATTGATTAAATGCGATATTCCCCAATTCGGTAAACACCATTTTTTTGTCAATGATGTCCCCGAATAATCTTTGTTTTCGATCACGAAGGCAGATGGTAATGAAATAATACCCCTGCCCTGAATAATCGTATCCCGGCAACCTGATTGATTTCCGGTTATGATAACCGGTGAATTTATCGTAAACGCCGGAGGACACTAATTTTCATCCGCATCATGGGTTTTCGTACGGGCTGGGCTTGCCCCTGCCATGTAAATAAAATATAACTAATCAATCGGCTTAAACAGAAAAAGCCTAAATTATTTCCTCTTCCACCACATGATCGTATCCTTTTCCCTCCGCGTATCGCTTAGTTTATACGAGACCTCAACCGCTTCTTTTGTAAATGGGTCTTCGCCGGTATAATACATTGACGCGGACACGGTCATGGGCAGCGGAATAAATTCCTGGACCTGCTCGACGCGTAAACCCCGCCTCTTTAAATAATCGGCCAATTCCTTGGCCTGTGTCATGCTGCTTCCCGGATGCCCGGCAATAAGATATGGGGCCAGATATTGCTTTTTGCCGACCTTTTTTCCGGCCCTGTCGAAAATTTCCTCGAATTTCTCCCATCCCGTATCAACAGGCTTGTTCATTAATTTCAATACCTTTGCCGAAACATGTTCCGGCGCAACCGACATCTGGCCGCCCACGGCTTTCTGCGCCAGGACCTCGATTATTTCGGGCCATAATAGCGCGAGGTCCATTCTGATTCCAGAATTGACAAATACGCGCTTAACTTCCTGCATTGTCCCAACATGCCTGATTAATTCGGCAAACGGCCCTTGGTTGGTTTCAAGCATCACGCAAGGGACGGGTGACAAGCAACTTCGCCGCTTGCAGCAATTGTGAGCGGCTTCCTGTTTGCAGAAAAGGCCATACATATTGGCCGTAGGCCCGCCAAGGTCGGAAACAATGCCTTTCCATTCGGGGAATGCGGCGCGTTTGACTATCTCCCTGACAATGGAATTTAAGGAACGGCTTTGAATTGTTTTTCCCTGATGCATGCCCAATCCGCAAAAATTGCACCCGCCTACGCAGCCGCGTACAACAATAAAAGAATCTTTGATTTGTTCGTACGCCGGGATTTTTTCTTTGTACGGAGGATGCGGCCTGTATACAAACGGCAGCTCAAAAACCGCGTCGATTTCTTTTTGCGTAAGCGCTTGCGCGGGCGGGTTGATGACAACTGCGCATGTTCCAGACCGCTGGATTTGCGTTGCATGGAGATTTTCGAAGAACATCCGGGTCATTTCGGAGAATGCCTGTTTCGACCGCTTGACGTTTTCATAGGACGGTAATTCCACCATCCCATGTTTAGAAAGATTCCGGGACGCCAGGTCGTTTTTACCGAGTTTCATGACAGTTCCGGGAATAGCGGCAAGTGAATGGAGCGATGTTGCGGCTTTAAGACCCTTGACAATTGCTTCAAGCGGCTTTTCAGCCATGCCATAGACAAGCATGTCCGCCTTTGCGTCAAGCAGCACGGATTGTCGGACAGTATCAGACCAATAATCATAATGCGCGATCCTGCGCAGAGAGGCCTCTACCCCGCCGATGATGATGGGAACGTTCTTGAACGCGCGCCGCAAGGCATTGCAATAGGCGATAGTGGCGCGCTGGGGCCGGACGCCGATTTTTTCAGCCGGCACATAGGGGTCGTCGCTGCGGATTTTTTTTTGCGCGGTAAACAGCGACATCATGGAATCAACGTTACCTGCCGTAACGCCGAAAAAATACCGCGGCGCGCCCAGCCGGGTGAAATCAGCCGGAGCATTGACGTCCGGCATCGCAATAATGCCCACGGTAAGGCCGAGCGATTGGAGAAACCGCCCAACAATCGCGGCACCGAATGCGGGGTGGTCAATGTAGGCGTCGCCGGTCACGATAATGATGTCGAGCATGTCAATGGAAAGCGCATGCATTTCTTCACGCGTTGTTGGAAGAAATGACCCGTGACTTAGAGCTTTTGCAGGATGTTTGATCATGCCGAACCTTAAAACCCGCGCCGGAACATTTGAAAAAAAATACAAAAACCGGAAAAAATTTTGTCCGGTCGTATTGTGAAAATACTATACTTAACAGTGTTTGTGAAAAAGACTTCATTTCCTGGATTGCTTCTACCGCACACGAAATTGCCTATAACCCGATCTGCAAATCAGGAATTAAGCGCATTAACCAGCCCAAACTGAAGGGCGATCATTATTAACCAGGCGTTGGGATTGTAACGTGGGTTGCAGCGAATCGCTCATAATAAAAACCGCGAAAAGCTTCCTGATCTGCGCATGCCTATTTACGCAGGGCTTTCCGCTCTGTCCGGGTGACTCCCTTTTCCGTAATGCTCCGCAGAGTGCCATTGCCGGGGCCGAAGCGCAGGAAGATGATTTCCAGAAGGGTATCAACAATCTTTTCGACGATGAAGAGTTCGACATCGACACATCCTCCTGGAACAATACGAAGATCAATGCCGGGCATTTTGATTCCGAAACATGGCCCGACACGGCCCGGATAGTTTTAGTTGACTCGGCGCTAAAGCGGTATTACGTCCATCCGTTTAAAAACTGCGTGACTTCGAATTTCGGCCAGCGCAAATGGCTCTGGCACTATGGCGTGGATATCCGGTTGTCGAGAGGCGACACCGTCCGGGCGGCTTTCGACGGCATAGTCAGGGTGACTGAATTTGACCGGCACGGGTACGGCAAGGCCGTTGTCATCCGTCATGCCAGCGGCCTGGAAACCATCTACGGCCATCTCTCGCGCCAATTGGTCGCCCTTAACCAGAAAGTACGGGCCGGGGATGTCGTCGGTTTCGGGGGCAACACTGGCAGGTCAACGGGCAGTCATTTGCACTTCGAAATGAGGTTTTACGGCGAGCCCTTCGACCCGAACCTTATTATTGATTTTGACAAATACGCATTGAAGAGTGACACGCTTGTCCTCTCAAAGGCCGACTTCGCCTACCTGACGGACATGCGGAAAGCCCAGTGGCACGTGATCCGCAAAGGGGAAACGCTGGGCCACATCGCCTTGTGGTATCACACGACCGTAAAAAGCCTGTGCGCGCTGAACCATATTACGGGCACAACCCTCCTAAGCACGGGCCGAAAGCTCCTTGTCCGCACGGCGCCCGCCACTGCTTCCAAGCTGACGCTATCACAAAAACAAATTCTAAAAGGGTAACGAATTGATATGGAGCCTTTGCGGGTGCAATAGCTCTCACAAAGAATCAATCCGTCATTTATTACTGAGGAGTATGGCTAGGCAAATCGTCAATGGGAATTGGACCTAATGGCGGGGGCGTGCTCGGACGGTTAAGAAAATATATTAATGCGGCGCCTCCAACTGCTAAAGCTCCGACACCTCCCCAAACTACCAAGTTCTTTTTTCCTTCATCCTGCACGACATAATCCTTTATCTTTAACGGGTCGGTTGTCCATTTATATGAAAAAGAAGTGACGTTATATTCATCGCTTACATGGATTTGGGGAAGCAAGGAAAGATCAAAGGTGACGGTAATGAGGTCATGCCATTCCTGATTAAGCCCTTTTACTTCCTTATTAACATCTATTTTTTTCTGTTCGATTTCAAAGCCTTCAATGGGCGACTCCTTTTGTGAAGAAACCGGGGAAGTGCCCTTTTGCGTATCATTAAATTCAAAAACGAGTTTCTTGGTTTTTTTCCTCACCTCATAGAAATAGCTCGACGGCTTGTCCCTGAAAATAAAGTAGCACGTAACGACCTTTTCCGCGGGGTCCTTGCCCGGTTCGCTGGAAAATTGTATGCCTTCCAATACGGCATTTTGAACGATTGCGGGGGCTTCCTGCGCATAAAGAGGGGAAACGAAATATATGCAAAATAGAAGGACTCCGCAACGGCTAAAAAATTCCTTTAACGAATTCGCGACAGAAACTTTTTCCATTGAATGCAATTCCCTTTATGAAGAAAAAATCCAATAAAAGATTCTCTATGAATATAATACACTTTTTCCTCAACAAAAATCCATTTAAAAATACCCTGATCGGCAAACGGGTGTCAACAAGTTTCTAATCGGTTAAAACAACGAACGCCACGCACATTGATTTTTCGTGGCTGATGGATACCATCATTGACCCGATGCATTGCTTTTTTAATTCTTCCGCAAGGACCATGCTGCATACGGAC
>JBAVGL010000093.1:0-2915 GCA_049684795.1 Chitinivibrionales bacterium
TGCAATTACAACAATAGTTGTTTGCACAGGAATTTCATTGGCGGCAATTCTTACGGAAGCGTTTTCAGTTGTTAAGCCAAGAATTTATTGTTCAGAATTAACAAATAATTAAGATTTCAAAATAGCATATGATGCTAATCTACTTTTGATCATTCCATTTCAACCGGATGATACATAAAACAGAAACGCCAAGACATCCGACACCGGTCGATGAGATTAGTTTCAACGCTCGTACAACCAGCCAAATGCAGCAGGGCGACCTGCTGATTTGGGTGGTTCCAAACTTGGAGTCTGATATTTCTTCAAAAGGCTGCATGCCACCTCGCTTTTCCTCTTCCGCGACTTCCAAGAAGCAAAGCCGCATAAAACAAGCCATAGCTTCAAGCGCCATTATTTGATTGTCGTATTACAGGCATGTAAAAGAGGGCCTAAAGTATTTTTTAAGTATGAAGCCCTCATTGCATGCAACGCTTGACGATATCTATGCCCGGTTCCACAAACCGGAATTCATGCGCATGGACCCCATCGAATACGTCCGTAAATTCAAGGAACCGCGGGATATTGAAATCGTGGGGTTGCTCGCGTCGTCACTTGCTTATGGGCAGGTTGAGAATATAAGGCGCAACATCGAACGGGTTCTCAGCGTTACTGGCAATGCCGTGAGCGATTTTGTCTGCGCCACATCATATAGGGACAAACAAAAAATGTTGAAAACCTTTAAGCACCGGTTCAACGACGGCGGAGACATTGCGCTGCTGTTCGAATGCGTCAAGCGGGCGTTTCGTGAAAAAGGGTCGATTCAGGCGCTTTTTGCGGAGGGGATGCGCTTAGGCGATCCGGACATAAAAAACGCGCTTAGTGAATTTGTCAAGAAGCTAAATGCCTGGGCGGTTGATATCGGCGGAGAAACGGGAAAATCCTTCCGGCACTTATTACCTTCGCCATCGGCGGGGAGCCCGTGCAAAAGGCTCAATATGTATCTGCGGTGGATGGTGCGAAAAAACGATGGCATCGATCTCGGCCTATGGAACAATCTATCACCGGCCATGCTCATTATTCCCGTTGATACGCACGTTGCCGCCATCGCGCGGCGCTATAAAATGACCCGCAGGAAGACGGCGGATTGGCGCATGGCGGAAGAGATTACCGGCGAATTGAAAAAAATAAGTCCTTTTGACCCGGTAAAATACGATTTTTCATTATGCAGGGCGGGGATGGTGTCATTTAGAAACTGTATCTGATTTATCTACGCGGCCAGCGTAGATAAATCCTGATTACAGTTTCTTATCCACTTTGTGGGTTAGAAGAAGGTAGGAGAACCGTGGCACGTTTGGCGGAGCATCAGCAGTTAAAGGAATTCCAGGGCCTTTCGATAACCTCGGGCAAGGTCGTTGGCCCCGCATGCCTTTTTGCCGCCGAACACCACCGGTCGGTCGAGGAACAGCGGCTTTCCGACGACGAATTGCCCGCCGAGCTTGAACGGTTCGAAAACGCGCTTAGGGTCTGTTCCCAGGAATTGGAAGCAATTGCCCTGGGCGTTGCCGGTAACGTGGGCGTGGCCGAGGCCGAGATTTTCCTCACCCAGAAACATATCATGAACGACGGCACGATCGTGCAGCAGATCCGCAAGGGCATCACTGAGGACAAAAAGAACGCCGAATTCGTCATACTTGAGGTGTTCAACAGGTATGAAGAAAAATTCAATAACATGGACAACCAGTATCTGCGCGAGCGCGCCGCCGACATCGGCGAAATACGGCGGCGGCTGCTTGACAATATGAACCAAACGAAGCCGAGGTTCCTGTGCGAAGGGCAGGCGCATTGCCAGCGAGGGACCAACCGTATTATTGTGGCCCAGGAATTGACCGCCGACATGATGGTGCACATGAACTTCGAAAAAGTGCGCGGCATCGTGACCGAACACGGCGGAGTTTCCTCGCACGCGGCCATTATCGCCCGCTCGCTGGGCATCCCGGCGGTAAGCGGGATCCGCGACATCATGGACCACGTCAAGTGCGGCGACACCATCGTGCTCGATGGCGACAAGGGCGTCGTGTATCTCAACCCGCCGCACGACCTCGTCCGACGGATCGTCCCGCCGGTATCAAAGAAGGAATCCGACGACGCGGAATTACTGGCAACACCTTCGGGCATGGAACTGTGCGCCAACGCGAGCAGCATAGAAGACGTGAAACAAGCGCTGCAATTCCACGCCGACGGCATCGGCCTGTTCCGTACAGAGATCCTCTTCTTAAAGGCCGACCGGCTTCTTGACGAAGAAGAACAGTTCGCGTATTATTCGCAGGTGATTGCCGCGATGCCGGGGAAAACCGTTACGTTCAGGCTCATTGACGTGGGCGGCGACAAACCGCTGCCGTTTTTACGCATCAAGAAGGAGACCAATCCCTACCTTGGGTGGCGGGGCGCGCGCTTTCTCCTGGGCAGCCCCGATATTTTCAGCGCGCAGCTCAGGGCGCTGATCCGGCTGACGAAAAAGGCGAAAATACGGATACTCTTTCCCATGGTCGTGGACGCCGCGCAGCAGCGGGAACTTTCCAGAGCCGTCAAGGAAACCATCATCACTGCCGGCGGGGTGGCCCAAAACATCGAGCTCGGGGCCATGTTCGAGGTGCCCAGCGCATGTCTGCAGGCTACGGAAATATTCAAGCTGATCGACTTCGGCAGCATCGGTTCCAACGATTTGATACAATATCTTTTTGCGGTTGACCGGAATAATGAGCAGGTATCGGTGGATTATAATCCCGACCACCCTATTCTCTGGAACATGCTGAAAGAACTGGTAACCGCGGCGCGCGATACGAAAAAAGGCCTGTCGATTTGCGGAGAAATGGCGGGGCGGGAAGGCGTGGCCGGCAAGTTGCTTGATATAGGAATAAATTCGCTCAGTGTAAGTC
>JBAVGL010000094.1:0-2173 GCA_049684795.1 Chitinivibrionales bacterium
ATGCCAGTACGGATAATACCGATGCCGTTATTCATAAGATCTTAGCGGAAAAAATTATAACGATACATCATATTAGATTTGAAAACAACAGCGGCAAGCACATTGCGCATAATAAGGCAATAGAAATTGCATCAGGCGAATTGTTTACGGTGATTGACAGCGATGATGAAATCGAGCCAAATGCCCTGGAATATGCAATCGACTGTTGGGACGCCATTCCCGAGCCAGAAAAAAAGGCCCTGTGCGGCATGTATTTCGGCTGCAAGGTTTATGACGGACCAAATAATTCTTCGGAAAAAGACGCGCCAAGCATTACAACAAATGACGCGGAAATGCAATATAAATTAAATCTTGTTGGTGACAGATGGGCCGTTAGAAAAACCGAAGTTTTCAGGGAATTTCCTTTTCCGCAGGATTGGGTTGGGCATTATTATCCTGAAGGAATTATCTGGAAAAAAATGGGCTCCGTTTATAATACGATCGTGTATGCAAAGGAGTTATACATAGTTCATCATGACAATACCAATTCGATAATGCGCGGAAAGCGTACTTTGCAAACGGCCGCACAATATGTCTGCGTAAATGTCGCTGATGATCTTAATAATTATTTAAAATATGCAAAATACAGGCCGCAGATCTTTATTGGGGCAATCATACGCTTTTTTGTATATAGTTTTTTTACGCAAAACCCGGTAGCAACCTGGAAAACATTAAACGTGACGTCAGCCCTGCTGGTCCTGTTATTTTTGCCTTTTGATATTGCCGGGTTAGTGGTTTTTTACGTCATCCAGATCTACAGGAAAATTAACGGCACTTCCGCCTTTTCATGAAAAACCGCCTGAAAGTCCTTCATGTCATCAATTCACTGTCAATTGGCGGCGCGGAAACTCTTGTTGCCAATTCCCTGGCACCGGGCGGTTTGAATGAGCATGCGGACAATACCCTCGTGTATTTCAGAGGCGACTCATATCTGTCCAGCATCATTGATAAAAACGTAACAAAAATATGCCTTAATTATGCCGGATGGTTTGAAATAATTCGAGTGCTCGGACAATTACGAAAAATCATTGGGAAAAATCGTTTTGACATTATTCATACGCATCTAAACCCCATTAGTTTTTATACTTATCTTGTATGCCCATCGGCCATCCCGCTGGTCCACACGCTACATACTACCTATTCAATGAATGTGCGGTCAAGACGAATAATGGTATTTTTGGAGAAGCAGTTATATTTTAAGAGCCGCAAGTGCAACATTATTTGTTTGTCCGATTCCGCAAAAGAAGATCTCCTTCGGTCCGTTCCGTTTAAAGGCAAGGTTTTTGTGCTGAACAATTTTGTGGCTGACAAATTCTTTGCTAACCCCATAAAAAAGTTCGGCTCCGAAAAATCTGTTCTAAAAATAGTGGCTGTCGGCAGTTTGGAGCCATTAAAGAATTTTGAGTACTTGTTGGATGTCTTCACATATTTCAAAAATGAAGAAATATACCTTGATATTTACGGCAAAGGTGATAAATCAAAATATGAAGAAATTATAAAAAGTAAGGCCCTTAAGGTGCGGATGATGGGGGAAAATACAAATATCGCGGAAGCATTAAAAGAATACGACCTTTTCATTATGCCATCAAAATATGAGGGATTTCCGTTATCTTTATTCGAAGCAATGGCGTCGGGATTGCCGGTCATGGTATCAAATATCGCCCCTTTAAGAAGCATCGTAAAA
The DNA here is from genome assembly GCA_049684795.1 of Chitinivibrionales bacterium. Taxonomy (GTDB): domain Bacteria; phylum Fibrobacterota; class Chitinivibrionia; order Chitinivibrionales; family FEN-1185; genus JBAVGL01. The sequence continues at coordinate 1,724 of JBAVGL010000094.1, forward strand.
GACAACGGCATTTATTTTGATCTTGATAACGCCGAAGCAACAGCCAACATTATCAAATCGATTTTACTTGGAAAGACCGATATAAACAGTCTCGCGGAAAAAGCCAAACGCTATGCGGAGCAAATATTAAAAAGAGAGAATTATATAAAAAGATTGCTGGGTATTTATGAACAGTTATTAACGGCATCTTAGGAGTTTTTCATGCATGTTTTAATAACTGTGGATACTGAAGAAGACAACCAATGGCAATCAAACGTTTCAACGACCCACAATCTCGAATGCTTGCCCCGGTTTCAGGAACTTTGTGAAAAATCCAGCCTGAAACCGACTTATTTGTGCACTTATGGAGTTGTTGAATCGGAATTTTTCAGCAGTACACTTGTAAAATGGCAGAGTTTGGGAAAAGCGGAAATCGGCGCCCATTTACATTCCTGGTCAACCCCTCCATTT
>JBAVGL010000095.1:0-5417 GCA_049684795.1 Chitinivibrionales bacterium
GGTGTTAAGATCAAAAATAACGTGGCTGAAAAAAACGGCCATGCCAGAAAGCGTAAAAAACAGACCTACAAATGCAACCGAAGAAATTTTTCTAATGTCAAAAGCCCCAACTTATTATTACAATTCAGAAGCAGTTCGTGAAGCTTCAGGCGCTAACTTGAGGAATTGCTGGGTTCTTGGCCCCGACACTAGCGGCAATGGACATCCTGCGACATTCCCGCGTGAATTAGCACGGCGATGTATCCTTCTTGGAAGTAAAGTCGGTGACACAATATTAGATCCATTTGGTGGTTCAGGAACTACCGGTGTAGTCGCCAGAGAATTGGATAGGCGCGCAATTCTCATTGAATTGAATTCTAAATATTCTGAAATATCAAAGGAACGAATAAACGATGTCTACCAAAAAAGTCTCTGGTTCTAAAGAGTTAATCCTAAAATATTTTTTATCGAATATTGGAAGAGTTTTAGAATCAAAGGAAATTCAAGCTGCAAGCGGAGGAGCCGTCGAGTGGGCCCGACGTGTCCGTGAACTTCGTAATGAGGAAGGGTATCAAATCCTTTCCAACAAAGATCGGGCAATTTTAAAACCTGGTCAATACCTTCTTGAAACGGTTGTTCGACTTCCAGCATTTAAACGTGGAATTTCCAAAGAAACACGGGCATGGGTTTTAGAACGTAATGGTTATACATGTCAAATGTGTGGTGTCGCAGCTGGTGACCCTGATCCATTGGGCGGACCTCGTCATGTCCGTTTGACAATGGGACATATTAAAGATAAGTCCAAAGGGGGAGACGACACACCACAAAATCTTCGTGCTATTTGTACGAACTGTAATGAGGGTTTGCAAAACACCGCACTCCCAAAACCAGATCGAATTTATCTGCTTTCACAAGTGCGCCGAGCAACAATTGATGACCAACAAATTTTACTTGAATGGCTACTTAAAAAATTCAAATTAAGCGCCGAACCGAAACCTTAATTCAAATTAAAACGCCACTACAAAAAAATCAAAATCGGAGCATCCATGATACTTTCCTTCAAAAAACAAAAAGACCGTCTGACCATCTTTCTCGCCGAAAAGGGCCACTGGACCCCTTCGACGTTTTTCCCGCAACTCGACTCGGCGGTTGAAAAAGTCAGATTTGAATTTGAAAAAAGCTCTCAGGAAGCCGTCGTTTTCGATTTGTCTTCCTTAAAAAGCATGGACAGTTCCGTCATTTCCCTGGTCATTCAAACCGTGCGTCTTGCCCGAAATAAAAGAGTATGCGTCCTGGCCACCCATGAAGACGTATTCAACATGCTGATGCTTTTAGGCATCGACGAACTGGCCCATGTTTACAGTTCCGAATCCACGATGAACGAAGAAATATAGCATTTATCCAGAAAGATCCCCGCTATCCATGGCGCAGATACAACCGTTCAAAGGCCTGCATTACCGGCTTGAAAATCCCGAAGACCTGGGCAAATTTGCCGCGCCGCCCTATGATATGCTCGATGAGGCCATGATCGACGGCCTCTATGCAAAAAACCCGTTCAATGTCGTGCGGATAATCCAGAACAAGAAAGAACCGTCCGACATTTCCAACGGCGACCGCCACAAGCGGGCCGCCGCGTTTCTTTCCCAATGGATGAAGGACGGCACGCTCATCCGCGACGAAAGCCCTTCGGTATATATTTACCGGCAGCGGTTCGATGGCCCCGCAGGCGGCGGTTCCGTCGCATACACGCGCACTGGAGTTATCGTATTAGTCAAGCTTGTCGATTATGACGAGGGTATTATTTTCCCCCACGAATATACGCTTATCGGGCCCAAAATCGACCGGTACGAACTTCTTCAGGCCACAAAAAGCCACAGCGAGCTGATTTTCGGTATCGTACCGGACGCCGACCGCCGGTTCCTTTCCGCCATTTCCTCGGCGAACTCCTCCTCGTGCCATGGCCGGTTCATTGACAATGACGGAGTGCGCCATTCGCTGTATCGCAACGACGATCCATCGTTTTTTGATTCGCTTAGAAGCGCCCTGTCCGACAGAAAGATACTCATTGCCGACGGACATCATCGCTACGAGACGGCCCTTAAATTTTTCCGCGACACTAAAAACCCCGGCTATGGCCATGTTTTGATGTCCCTGGTGTCAACGGCCGATCCGGGCCTGGTGATCAGGGCGTTTCACCGGATGCTTAAAAAATATCCCGGAACCGAAGCCTTTGATATGCGCCGGATGCTTCCGGTGTTTTTCAACCTGATTGACCTTGGCCCCGGAAAAATGGAACTCATCAGCCGGTTTTTGGGGACGCCCACGGACGTTGGCCATGAAATGCTTTACCTGGACGCGCGTTCGCAGCATGTGTTCGGCCTTGATCTCAACCCGGCGGGAGAGAAATACCTCACCGAGCAACGCCGCGGCATGTCGGCGCTGTGGAATCATCTTGACGTTTCGAAGATAAATTCCATAGTTGTCAACAAACTTATGGGCCTTCCCCTTGACGGAAAGATACTTCACGACGTAATGGACTATGTCAATGACGCCAAAGACGCCTTGGAAAAAGCCCTTTCCGGCGCGCCGTCGTACCATGGCGTTTTCTTTATACGGCCGGTTGACATCGCTACGGTCAATTCGATCGTTTCCGGGAAAGAGCGGATGCCGCAAAAATCAACCAATTTTTTTCCAAAATGTTACTCAGGGCTTGTTTTTAACATGATGGACCTCCAATGAAACCGATGCGGATTGCACAGGTTGCCGGCGGAATCGCCCTCGCGGCCGCGGGCTTATTGTTTTTTTTCCGGAAAGTCGACATGCACAAGCTGTCGGGTGAGCTTCTCGCGTGCAACCCATGGACCATTTTTTTGTGCGCCGTTTTGGCCGCGGGTTCGCTCTTGTTCAGGACCCTCCGGTGGAACATCATGCTGCCGGACAACGCGGCATGGTCTAAAAAGGGCCTTTTTTCAATTGTTGCCGTGTCATTCATGCTTAACAACATTCTTCCCGCCCGAATGGGAGAAATCGCGCGTATCGCGCTATTATGGAAAAAAAACGGGTTCAGTCCGGCCGTTGCCATCGGCTCGCTTGTTCTGGAGCGTTTCATCGATTTACTGGCTTTTATGTCATGCTTTTTCATACCGGTATTTTTTCTTGACTCAATGCAGACAACCTTCGTGGGCGCCGGCCCGTCCGCCAGACCAGAAAACCTGACTTTATACACCTTTGCTTTGGCGTTGTGCGGTATTTTCTCTCTGGCGCTGATTGCGTTTTTCCTCTATGCGCGGTTTCCAGAACAGGCGCGCGGAAAAGGGAAAAAATTGACCGCCTTTTTGCCGCGTTCGATCCAAAAAAAAGCAAACACAATTGCCGGCAAGGTCCTCTTAAACTTGCACTGGACATCCTCGGCGATAAAAACAGCACTGGTATTCTTCTATACCGGGCTGATTATGATCTGTTACGCCGGCATGATGATCGCGCTTGTCCATGGTGCCCGCTTTGGCTTGCTTCATGGTCTCTTTGCAAACGCTTTTGCCGCCCTCGGCGCGGCAATACCGCTCGCGCCGGGATTCGTCGGTACGCTTCATGCCGTATTGCTGCAAGGACTTCTCTTGTGCGGACTTTCCCGTGAAAAAGCCAGCGCCGTTACTATTCTGTACCATGCGATCGGTTATATCACCGTTACCCTGATCGGTTTGTATTTTTATTTCAAAATGCAGGTCAAAGTGAAGGATATTTCCGCGGCTGAAAAAAACATCAACGCTTAACGGGGAAAATCTATGGACCAACACATGGGCGACGGCGGGCTGGTTATCGAAATACGGCAGGCTGTCGCGAAAATCCGGACGGAACTTGAAAAACGGATCGTCGGCCAGAAGGCCGTAATCGATGATCTGCTCTCCTGCTTTTTTGTGGGCGGCCATTGCCTTATCATCGGGGTGCCGGGTCTGGCAAAAACAACCCTTGTCCAAAGCCTGGCCCAGTGCCTGAACCTCAAATTCAACCGCATACAATTTACCCCCGACCTCATGCCCTCCGATATTACCGGCTCCGAAATCCTTTTTGAAAACAGGGCAAGCGGGAACCGGGAATTTAAATTTGTCAAGGGCCCGATTTTCTGCAACATCATGCTCGCCGACGAAATCAACCGCACCCCCCCGAAAACGCAATCCGCGCTTTTGCAGGCAATGCAGGAGCGTGAAGTGACATCTTCGGGCGTCACGTTTTCCCTGCCGTCGCCGTTCTGGGTTCTCGCCACGCAAAACCCCATCGAACAGGAAGGCACGTATCCGCTCCCCGAAGCGCAGCAGGACCGGTTCATGTTCTCTATTGAAATAGGATACCCCGATGTCAAGGAGGAGCTGGAAATCGTCCGGATGACCACGGTGCCACAAACGACCACCATCAGCCCGCTTCTTGACGCAGGACAAATTGAAACCTTTCGCGACCTTGTGCGGCGCGTTCCTGTCGCCGAATCCGTGCTGCACTCAGCAGTGGGCCTTGCGAGGTCTACTCGTCCCGCGAATGACGAGTGCCCCGCGAACCTTCGCGAATTCATCACCTGGGGAGCCGGGCCGCGGGCGTCCCAATACTTGGTCCTTGCCGCAAAGGCCTATGCCGTGCTTGACGGACGCCCCACGCCCGACATCCACGATATCGCGCGCGCGGCCTATCCGGTGCTACGGCACCGGCTCGTCAGGTCGTTCCATGCGGAAACGGAAGGAATGACCTCCAATGAAATCATCAAGACCCTCCTAAAACATCTTCCGGCCTAGGGACTCAACGCGCTTCGCCATTTCCAGGGCGAACTGCTAATTAAGCGAGAGAGACAAAATGAGATTGAGCAACTTGGGCGAGTTCGCAAAAAATTAATGCGCATTTTGCCGGATTAATCGGGGTCGCGCAAAGCCTTTGGCCTGCCTAAAATCTCCGACCATACCAGAAGCCTTTGCAATTCTTCAATCGAATATCTGGCATAATCATTTGCCGGTGAAGGCCCCGAAGCTCCCCGGGCCGGGGAAATATGCATGTGCAAATCGGACGGAATTGCGTGGGGCATGGCCGATGGGTGCCGGGGCAATTGTCCGATTATTGCAACATTGGGCTCCTCCGTATCAGCGGCTTTAGTTTTAGCTTGAACTTTCCCTTCGCTTTCCGGCGCCTTATGATACGTTGGCATTTCCTGCTTAGGCCGTTCCTCGGATTGGTGATCAGCGTTCTGCGTCCTCGCATCCGGCAAGTTCCGCATCTTTCTTTTCTTTCCGGCATTTGAAAACATCGCCCAGAGAATAAATATCGCGATCGGAAGAAAAGTTTGAAGGATTTTAGAAAAATCTGTATGTTCCATAGGATTTTAATGGGCAGGTTTAGAACCTGCCCGTACAATTTTTAAAAGGTAACTATACAGGTAATAAGCTGACGTTTTTGGCATTAAG
>JBAVGL010000096.1:0-8774 GCA_049684795.1 Chitinivibrionales bacterium
CATGAGCGTTTTGTTGGCGGTAAATAAGAGAAGCGGTACCAGTGCGAACGGCAGGCCGAAGCTCAAAACAACCTGGCTGATAACAAGTGTGCGAGTAGGATCAAGTCCGATTGCGATGACGACCAGCGAGGGAGCCGTAGTAACAAGCCGTCGAACCCAGACGGGAATTCTCCGCCTCACGAACCCTTGCATGATGACCTGGCCGGCGCTCGTGCCCACGGTGGAAGAAGAAAGCCCGGAAGCAAGAAGCGACACAGCGAAAACAAAACTCGCAGCTTTTCCCAAAAGGGGTTCCAGGGTTTTGTGCGCGCCCTCGATAGTCGCGATGGAAGTAAGACCGTGACCGTGAAACGTTGCCGCAGCCATAATCAACATTGCCATATTGACCAAACCCGCGATGGTCATGGCAATGGTCACATCCGCAACCTCGAAGCGAAATAATCGCATCTGCCTTGCAGGATCTTTTACCACAATCCTGCCCTGGGTGAGCGCCGAGTGCAGGAAAATCGCATGGGGCATAACCGTTGCGCCCAATATTCCGGCTGCAAGCAGAACGCTTTCACGGCCGGAAAAGCGCGGGGTCACCGAATTGATCAAGACCAACCCGACGTCCGGTACGTCAAGTATCGTCTCCACGAGATAGCACCCGGCGATCAAGCCCACCATGGTAGCGATTACCGCCTCCAGGGGACGAAACCCGAACCTCTCCAACCCAAGGATCATAAACGTTGCGATTGCGGCAAGCACACCACCCCACAAGAGCGGAATCCCGAAAAGCAAGTTAAAGCCCACGGCGGCTCCAATGAACTCGGCTAAATCGGTCGCCATGGCGACCACTTCCATAATGACCCACATGATCAAGGCCGGCCTGCGTCCAAATCGATCCCTGCAGAGTTCAGCAAGGTTCTTGCCCGTAGCAATCCCGAGTTTTGCGGATAACGTCTGGATAAGCATTGCCATGAGATTGCTCGCCACAACGACCCACAAAAGCATGTAGCCGAATTCCGACCCTGATTGGATATTCGTGGCAAAGTTTCCTGGGTCTATATAAGCGACGCTTGCTATGAAGGCAGGACCTAAAAAAGGAAGGACCCGCCGGAAATCCATCTTTCCGCCTCCGTCAAGGGCACGGCTCGCGACATCCAAGGTGTGCGTATCTACGGAGGATTTTGAGGTCGAAAAATTCACCAGTCTTTTCCCATTGAAGGGGACTTTCAATAATTATTGCTGGAACAATATTAACGCAAATTCTATGCCACAATTCGTAAAAAAACAGAATAAATGCGCTTCAAGGAAAAATAAATCGTGTCCAGATAGAGTATACTGTAACTTGACGTTAGAAAAACACCCCAAAACTGTCGTTCAAAAGCCAAGAGAAATTAAGGCATCACAAACACGAGCGAGGCATTATGCCCGCCGAAGGCGAAGGAATTTTTTAGCGCGGCCCTGATTTCACGCGGGCCCGGTGATATCAGGAAATTAAGGTCCCGTACCGGAGTGTCAAGGTTTTTGCACGCATGCGCGGCCTGATCGCGGATTGAAAGCGCTGTCACGGCCGCCTCGATGGCCCCTGACGCGCCGATTGCGTGGCCGATAAGCGATTTTGTGGCGTTAACGGCGGGCCTTTTTCCGAAAATATCGTCAATGACGCGCGCTTCGACCTCGTCATTGAGCTGCGTGCCGGTCGCATGCGCATTGACATAATCGATTTGATCGGGCGTAAGGCCGGCTTCGTCAAGCGCGCCCCGTATCATTTTCTTGATTACTCCGGCTTCGGTGTCAAGCGCCATCATGCTGTGCGCGTCGAATGATTCCGCGAAGGCGGCCACTTCGGCGATCGGCGCCGCTCCGCGTTTTCGGGCATGTTTTTCCGATTCAAGAATGAGCATGGCCGCGCCCCCTTCGGCGAACAGGAAGCCCGACCGCTTTTGGTCGAAGGGACGGTTGGCCTTTTCCGGTTCGTCGCAATCGCGGACAAGCGTTTTTGCTATATCGAAACCCCGGAACACGCCGCCGAATTCATCGGCTAAATATTCGGTTCCGCCCGTCACTGCCAGGTCGCAATTGCCGGAACGTATCGCCCGAAACCCGTTTCCAATCGCAATGGTCCCCGCCGCGCAGGCATTGGCAAACGTGGTGTTGGGCCCGGTAAGCGAATACTTGATGCCTATGGATGCTGCGGTTGCGTTGGGCATGATTTGCGAAACCGCGAACGGGTTGAACCGAGCGGGCATGCGAAGCAGATGATCGGCCCGGGAACCTTCGCCGAGGAGCTCTTTTATTGGAGAAAAGCAATGGAAAGCCTGATTAAAGGCAAAACTGGCGATTCCCGCCATACCGGTTCCCATAAACACGCCGCAGCGGGAAGGATCAATTCCTTTTATGTCAAAGGTATTTTTCTTATCGTCTTTCAGGCTCGTTGAAAATCCCGCATTGTCAATCGCTTGTTTGCAGGCGCACAGTCCCAGGACCGTGGCCATGTCGATTTGCATGCGCTCGATCCGGTTGATATTATATTGCAGGTAATCGAATTCCGGCAAAGGGGCCCACAGCGTTGATGCGGGGCGGTGGTAATTGAGCCAATGGGCTGGAATTGGCGCGATTGAAGCCACATTATCGAGGCACGCTCGCCAGAACGGCCCGGTCCCTATTGCCGTGGGAGCGGCCACGCCGATACCCGTTATGAAGACCCGCGTGGGGCTCATGACTCCTGAAGCCCGGCTTTTTTTTCGATAAATTTTACTGCATCGCCGATAGTTATGAGACCTGCCGCTTCGTCATCGGAGATCGGGCCCTTGAATTCCTCTTCAAGGGCCATGATCAGCGTGACAAGATCAAGGGAATCGGCGCCAAGGTCCTCTTTGAACCGGCTAGACGGCATGATCTTTGCAGGATCTACACGCAGGACTTCTTTGACTATCGAATCAACCCGCTGCTTGACTGTTGGCGTAGCCATGGTTCCTTTCCTTGAGCATTCTGAAGTGGAGAAACGTATTTTAAAAATACTGCAATACCGGCGCTCTTTAAAACAGTAAGATACACTGCAAATCCCGTACCATGCAAAGGAAATTGTTTTAAAATGCAAGAATTTCGAGAGGGCAATGCACGAATAGCCGCGGTGGCGACCGCCAATCCGCCAACGAGGATTGACCAGCAAATGGCCGCACGCCTTATTGAAGAGCATTATGGCGACGTGCTCAAGCCGCGGAGTTTGGAAATAATGCAAAAGGTGATGTCGCATCCGAGCATCCGCACGCGCTATATTGCCGTTGACGATGTCCGCGACGTCGTCCGGCTCAAAGATGAAGACCCCGACCAGCGCATGGAAAGGTTCACCCGATGGGCGACGGACCTTTCGGTTGCCGCCGCAAAGCGTGCGATGGAGCGGGCCAAAGTCCGCGCGCAGGACATTACGGGCCTGGTGGTCAACACCTGCACCGGGTATATATGTCCAGGAATCGCCACGTACCTTATCGAACCGCTCGGGCTTTCTCCTGATGTAAAGCTTTACGATCTTGTGGGCGCGGGATGCGGTGGCGCGCTTCCGGGTCTGCAGATCGCGCAGGGGCTTTGCGAACGCAACGGCGGCATTGTTCTGGCGGTGGCCGTGGAAATCTGCTCGGCAACATATCAGATGGGCGATGACGTGAGCCTGATTGTTTCTAACGCCCTGTTCGGCGACGGCGCGGCCGCCGCGATCGTTTCAGACCGCCATGGCGGGCCGGGTTTCATCGCTTCCGCAAGCCGGTTTTTTCCGGCCAATCGCAATGACGTGCGTTATATCTATAAACACGGGCAACTTCACAACGTGCTCTCGCCCGCGCTGCCGAAAATAATCGGCGAAATGGCGCCTCCATTCGTCGCATCCATGCTCGAAGCGCGGGGATTGGCCGTGTCCGACGTTTCGCATTGGGCTATTCACGCGGGCGGCGAGAAAATCCTCGCGGAGGTGCAGAAGGGCCTCGGATTGACCGATGCGCACCTTGCGGTGTCGCGGCGGGTCCTTGAACAATTCGGAAACATGTCGTCGCCGACGGTGCTGTTCGAACTCGAACGCATACTTGACAAGGGAATAGCGCCCGGCCAATATTGCTGCGTCGTGGGGTTCGGCGCGGGCCTTTCGATGTATGGGTTGCTGCTGAAAGGCTAACCATGTTGGGCGGTTCGGTATTTTCTCCGCACCTGGGAACCCTCAAGGCATCCCTATGGTGCTTGAGAAAACATCGAACCACCCAACTACAGATTAAACGGGTTTATGCGTAACGATAAGGTCGATCAGGCCGAACATTTTTCCGCGTATGGAAATATTGACAAATCCGACATCGGCCAATATTCCTCGAAGGGTGTTCCGGTCGGGAAACAGGCGGAGGCTTTCGGCGATATAAGCGTAAACGGCCGGGTTGCCGTGCATCACAAGGCCCCAGAAACCGCCCCACAAGCGGAGCAGCCAGTATTGGACGCAAAACAAAGCGTTGATGGGAGAGCGCGAAAAATCGAGAAAAGCGGCCGCGCCGCCGGATTTGAGCACGCGGAAGCATTCGGCCAGCGTCGCGCGGAGATCTGGCGCATTTCGCAGGGCGTATCCGCCCGTGATAATTGCCATGGAGCCGGAACGCACGGCAAGCGTTGACATGTCCTGACAGCTTAACATGATTTTGCCTGATTTAACGCGCCGGCGGGCCAGCGACAGCATGGCAGGGCTCAAATCGCATCCGACAAGAGCTGCAAGGGGCCATCGACGTATGGCCAGGGCAAGAAGATCGCCGGTGCCGGTTGCGATGTCGAGGACCGGGCCGTCGATTATAACGGGAAGTCTTGACATGAGGGAGCTTTTCCAGGCGGCGTCCATGAAAAAGGACATCAGGCGCGTTATCCGGTGATATTTTGGCGCCACCTCGGCGAACAGCAAGCGGTTGTAATTTCGTTTGGCGTCGGGGCGCGAAAGAATTGCAGGATCATTTTTCAATTTGAAACTCATATTTTTTATCCAAAAAAAGATACATGATGACATTTAACCTCAACCACTTTATTCCCGACCTTTCGCACCGCGCCGAATCGCTTGAACTCATGGACGACGCGGCGGCCGATGAATCGATGCTGTTTACGACGCTGCGGGATTTTAAATATATCAATCGGTTTCTCTCGCAAATACGGCGGGTCTTGCGCAAAACCGTATTCGCGGATATTCGTCGTCGCCGCGCCCGGGAGGTAAGCTTTCTCGACGTTGCCGCGGGCGGCTGCGACACGGCCGTTTGGTTTACCCGGCAATGCCGTCGATTGGGCATCAAGTGCTCCGTCTACTGTCTTGACAAGGACCCGCGCGCGCTGCGGTACGCGAAGGTGGCATGTCAAGGCGAGCAATCGATACGCTTCCTGCTGGCCGACGCCCGCGACATAAGCAGATTGAACCTTTCGGTCGATTATGCGTTTACCAATCATTTTATACACCATCTTTCAGATAACGATATACCGCCCATGCTCCGCGCCATTCATGGCTGTTGCAAGCATGGTTTTGTGGTGCACGATCTCGAACGTCTCGTTGCATGGTATTTCGGTTACTCTTTTATTGGCGGAATGTTCTGGCGCGAAGGGTTTACCCGTCAGGACGGATGCCTGTCGATTAGGCGAGGGTTCAGGCGCGCCGAGCTTGAAGGCTATATCGAACGTGCGGGCATTGACGGGATCATCTCCCGAAGCGGACTGGGACATTGGCTGATAACCAATATCCATACATAAACGGTTTTTAACAAATTTGAAACCGGCCCGGAAGCGGCAAATATTTATCCATCAATAACCGTAGTTGAAGGGAGCGGTGCAAGTGGTTGCTCGGCTTTAATGAACGGAAAGATGTGGCGCTGAGGCAAAGGTTATTTATGAAAAGGAAGATATTATGATAAAGGGTAAACGTGGTTTGGATTATGTCGAATATATCCGGCCGCTTTTTGTTTCTCCCGGCGGCCCTGCGTCTTTGCAGAGGGAGGGCGTGGGCGCCGAGGATCGAGCCGACGCCAATGCCCTTGACGCTTACTCGAAGGCCGTAGTTTCCGCGTCGGAAATGGTAACGCCTTCGGTGGTGAAAATCGATGTGCGCAAAACGGGGGATGACGGCGGGAACAAGCGCGGCGGGCAGGATGCGGGGAGCGGATCGGGAATGATATTCACTCCCGACGGCCTCATCCTGACCAATAGCCATGTCATCCACGGCGCGCGGCATATCGAGGTTACGTTACTTGACGGAAGACAGTACAAGGCGTACGCCATAGGCGACGATCCGTCCACGGACGTGGGCCTGATCCGTATCGAAGCGCCCGATCTGAGCATGGTCCGGTTCGGCGACTCACAGGGCCTGCGCGTAGGGCAATTGGTGATTGCCGTGGGAAACCCGTTCGGGTTTCAATGCACCGTAACCGCCGGGGTCATAAGCGCGCTGGGAAGGACCCTTCGCTCGCAATCCGGACAGCTCATGGACAATATCATCCAGACGGACGCCGCGCTTAATCCGGGAAATTCCGGCGGCCCGCTCGTCAATGCGCGGGGCGAAGTGGTTGGCGTAAACACCGCAACGATACTTCCCGCGCAGGGGATATGCTTCGCCCTTGCGGTCAACACGGCAAAATTGGTGATCGTGGAATTGCTGAAGGACGGAAAAGTCAGGCGGAGCTACCTGGGCATCGGCGGCCAGACCGTCCCGCTGCATCGGCGGATAGTGCGGTATTATGATCTCAACATTGAAAACGGCGTTTTCGTCACCTCGGTCGCCAAAGACAGTCCCGCATCGCACAGTGGAATTTTGGAGGGCGATATGCTTATCGAGTTTAATGGAAATCCCATTACCGGGATCGATAGTCTCCAAAAATACTTATCTGCGGAACTTGTCGGCAAAAAGTGCACGATCACGATTCTACGGCGTTATACCGAAAAAATCGAGCTTGAAATCCTGCCTCAGGAGAAGGTTGAAAGCGCGGATTGAACGCTTTTTTAATGGCATGATTGTTGCGATTATTAGGTTCTGTAGGCGAATTATATACGCGGCACGCGTAGATAATTACCCGTACAGAAACCTTATACACCTTGTGGGTTAATTAACCCGTGAAATTAATAATCAGCATGAAAGGAAACGAAACATGGACTTTCTGGAATTAGCGATGGCTATTGAAAAGGAAGGAATTGATTACTATACAAAACTCGCGGACAAGGTGAAGTGGAAAGACGAGGCGGGCATTTTTCTGTTTCTTGCGAGGGAAGAGAAAGGCCATTATGAAATCCTGAATGCCTGGCATGAACACTCCGATGTTCCTCAGCTGGAAAATCTTAATATTTTAGAAGAATCAAAAGCCGTTTTCAGGAGGCTGTCGGACCATTTTGAAACGTTTGGCACACCCGCGACAGACTATTATAATGCCTATGAAAAAGCTTTACGTTTTGAGGAAAAATCCGTGGCATTTTACAAGGAAGCGCTTATAAAAATGGAAAGCCCGGCCCAAAAAGAAGTTCTGACAAAAATAATCGAGCAGGAAAAATCTCATGTAAACTTCCTCACCGACATGTTGGGGTTTCTCCGTCATCCCGGAGAATGGCTGGAAAACGCGGAGTGGTATCACCTGGAAGAATTTTAAAACGGGAACGCCATGGATTTGAATAAAAAGAAATGCGTAGCGCGCGGCAAGGATGACGTGCCGCTCGATAAACAAAACGAAGATACGCTTTTGACCGCCGTTGATAATTGGGAATTGGTGCGCACGGGAATTCATGCCTTGAGAAAAACTTTTCGATTTACGGGCTTTTCCGCGGCAATCGGGTTTGTCGTGGAAATTGCCCTGCTTGCGGAGGCCGAAGGCCACCACCCGAACATCCATATTTATTACGCAAAGGTTGAAATCGAGCTTTCCACGCATTCAATCGGAGGGTTATCGGAAAACGATTTCATTCTTGCCGCGAAAATCGATGAATTGCAAAAACGGAAATAACACGGCAACAAGCGACTTTAAAATTCATCAAATCCCATTCTTTTTCGACAATCCCTTCCGTACCGCACAGGCGAATTTGTCGCAATATTTAAATCCAGGAAAACGAATTATTATCGGACAGAAAGCAAGGAGGTAAATTATGAGTGATAGAGTTTGTTTCGATCCATCAGAAACTGAAAAGGCCATAGCGCCATGGGTGGGAAGTCCAATGACACGCTTGATGGATGGTTTCTGGGATTATGATTTTTCCCCCGGTTTTCACCCGCCTTATGAAATGCGTGAATCGGACTCGGCGATCACGATCATTTTCGAGATTCCAGGTATTAAAAAGGAGGATATTCACCTGGATTTAAGAAATGGAATCTTACGATTGCGCGGTGAAAGGAAAGCCCCGGAGTTGAAGAAGGACGAGGACTGTTATTGCAGCGAATTGGGTTATGGGACTTTTGAAAGAAGTTTTCGATTGCCCGATTATGTTGAAGATGGAAGTGTAAAGGCAAAGCATAGCGACGGGCTTTTGGAAATAATTATCGGCAAAAAGGAAGGAAAAAAGAGAAAAGCATTAGAGATCAAAGTTGAATAGTGGTTGTAATCTACGGAATTAACGCTAAAGGCGGGAAACAACTTTCCTGCCTTTAGCGTTTAAAGGGCCATGCATGGGTTTTGGCACGTGCTTCTCGCGCTTTTCAAAATTTTTCAAAACGCTCTTTTTTTGCTTTGCAAATTGGACATACTTCGGGCGGACTATCGCGGGCGCAGAGATAGCCGCAAACCTTGCATCGCCAAATTGTGACGGTAGACTTGGAC
>JBAVGL010000097.1:0-6142 GCA_049684795.1 Chitinivibrionales bacterium
CAACGGGGCCGCGGTGTTCGATACCGCGAACGGGTATCAGGGCGTATGGCACCTTGGCGAAGCCTCGGGTAACGCATTCGATGCCACCGCGAACGGGATCATGGATACCGCCAAAGGCACTATTAAATACAATGAGACCGGCGGCATAGCTTATTCGGATTCGCTCATCGGCTCGGCCTCATATCTTGTGGCGGACAACGGATACAATACCCTCTTGAACATGCACGCGAAAAACAAGGTCACGATATCCGCATGGGTCAACCGGTCGGGCGGGGCCTCGGGGAACACGGGAAATACCGAAGGAATCGCGGGAAAATATAAATGGACATCAAGCGATCGTGAATATTGCATCGGCAACCATGCAACTGCGGGCTTTAGATTTTATATCAGCACCGACGGGACCAACAATAGCACAAACGAAACGGTCTTGAGCGCAGGTTTGGTACCTACAATTGGGACATGGTACTACGTCGCGGGCGTCATGGACGCCACGAATATGACTATTTTCGTCAATGGAGTGCAAATGGCCCAAACAGCGAAAACAACCATCTCTCCAACAACTGCGGCGCCGTTTAAAATTGGCGAGATGGACAACGACGGCGGTTCCAACCAACAGTATTTCAACGGCCTGATCGACGAGGTGACCGTTGGCGATACGAACCGGAGCGCCGACTGGATCAAGCTCTGTTACCAGAACCAGCAGGCGAACCAGACGCTGGTGGACCTTGACGATTACGGCAAATGGGCATATTCCAAAAGGATTTACATTAATACGGCCACCATGGGCCTTAACAGCTTCGTGACCAAATTTCCGCTGCTTGTGCGGCTCAACGCCTCCATGATCAATTTCAACGAGCCCCAGTCAAACGGCGCGGACATCAGGTTCAGCAAGGCCGACGGCACGCATTTTTACTATGAAAAAGAGCAGTGGGACCAGACCAACCAGAAGGCCTCGATCTGGGTGCTGGTGGACACCGTTTTCCAGAACAACGGCTCGCAGTACATAAAAATGTACTGGGGAAACGCCACCGCGGTTGACAAAAGCAACAGCGGCGCGGTCTTTGACACGGCCAACGGTTTTGTGGGAGTCTGGCACTTTACGCCGGAATCCGGGACCGACACCCTGCGCGACGCGACCGTAAACGGGCTGACCCTCACCAACGCAAGCAGCACGCCGATCACGACCCCGCCCATCGCCCTGGGGCGGACGTTCAACGGGTCCAGCCAGCGGTGCTACGCGAATGACGCCGCGCCCCTCAAGCAGACCGGCAACCTTACGCTGAGCGCCTGGATAAACCCCGCCGCGCTCCCCTCCGCCGGCGGCTCTGCCATGGGCCTGGTGTCCAAGGCCACGGCGGAGTACCGGTTTACCGATTCAACGGTTGCGGGGGGCAACAACTACCTGTACATGACCGTGGGCGGCACGCGGTACGCGAGCAGCGCGGCCACGGGGTTCGCAGTGTCAACATGGTACCACGCGGCGGCAACCCTCGACGCGACGCACGACAGCTTGTTGTTTTTTACAAACGGAGCGAAGCTGGGCACCACCAACACGTCGGCAACCGGCGCTCCGGCATCGGGAACAAATACCCTGAATGTCGGCGACGACCAGTCGAGCAACTGGTTCAACGGCAGCATGGATGAGGTGCGCATCGAAAAGGTTTTACGAAACCCGGACTGGATAAACCTGTGTTACAATACCCAGAACCCGGCGCAAACGGCCACGCAGACCGATACGGCGTCCGAGGTTTTTTCGCCGCTTGGCGTGGGCACGACCTATGCGTCGGGCCAGCTCACCGCGGCCACCATCGCCACGCACAACTGGACCATCAAGTTCGACGCCGCCAATTACGGCGGGGGCATTTACTGGATGTCGTCCGATTCCCTGGGATCGGCCGCGAACCAGCTCGACACGAATTTATTCACCGTAATCACCGACGGCGACAGCAGCAGCAAGGGAACGGCCACGCTTACGCTTCTGGACAGCAGCAACGTGTTCGTGAGGCTTTTGCAGCAGCGCACCATCGGCAAGAGCCATCCGCTTGCGTACTCGATATTGTATACCATTCTCGGCAGCGGCAAGGCGTACGTGCGCGTTTCGACCTATGCGTCGTCCGCGGTGACCCCGACCGGCGGCCTAGAGTTCCGCATCGGGACAAACGCCGCATCCAATATCACCAATTATTACCCCACTTCCTCGGCGTCAAGCTGCAACTATCTGTTGCATAGCAACTCGTCAACAAACCCATCACTCTTGCTCGATCCATGTCTTGTGCTTTTTCAGAACTGGTCGCTGGCCACGGGCATAACGGGCACGTCAAGCGGTAGGTATGTGGGCATACAGTCGTCGTCGTGGAGCACTCCGGCGAACAGGACGCACGGATGGGACTTCATGATCGATTTTGCCCACCGCAACTGGAACGATTCGACCGGCGTGGGGAAATACATCAGCGAATACGCCAACCCCGACAGCCTCGTGTTTTACTCCGGCACGCCCTTCATGGAAAAGGCGTGGGAGTCGCAGCTTTCCGGTCATTGGAAATTCGAGGAAGGCAGCGGGAGGACGGCCTTCGACAATTCGGGATGCGGTAACTCCGGCACGGCCACCTCCGCGTCCACGTGGACCTGGACAAACGGCAAATGGGGCGGGGGACTATCGCTTACCATGGGCGACACCATGCAGGTCCAGGACAATGCCGCGTTCGACGCGGGGACCGGAATGACCGGCTTTACGATATTGTCGTGGGTCAACCCGGCCGTGCAGATGACGAGCGGCAGCGTGATATTCAAAAAGCTCGGCTCGGGCGGGGGCGGGTATTCGTTTACGGGGGCGAGCGGCGGCGTGGTCAGGCTGACGATCAACGGCGCGACCTTCTCGGGTCGCACGAACATCGGCTCCGGTTCGTGGCATCACGTGGGCGCGATGTACAAAAGGGTCGGCCCTGATACGGTAAAGATTTACGTGGACGGCAAGCCCGACACGGTCATCACCGGTTCAACCTATAGCTTCACCTCTTCGGGCTCAAACGCGTATATGGGCGGGTTCAACGGCGCGCTCGACGACGTACGGTTCTATAACGAAAGCATGCTGGACGAGGACGTGCGGGCGATATATCAGCTCGGCTACGCGCCGAACCAGGGCATGTACTATGTCCGCGCCGACAACAACAGCTCGGTAAACTGCGTGATCGACGGCAGCATATACCAAAGGCATTTCCCGGTGTTCCAGGTGACCAACTTTTATTCTCCAACAACCATAGCGGCCAATAGTCCCTATGTGTATATGAACGGGTCCCCGTTGACTTATAATAAAGATTACTACGCCATGCTCGATGAGAACAGAAAACGGATGACCATCGGGTTTAACAGCTCCATAAATAGCCCCACGCAAATATATATCGGCTCGAACACCACGCTGGCGACAACCACCGCACCCATGCCGCAAATGTACTGGGGAAGCTACGCCACGCCTTCGTGTTCCCATTTTTACGTGAAAAACTTTTCGGGCGATGTATTCGGAAGCGCTACCGCCAACCAGTATTATTTCGATTTCAAGATGGACAATACCGCAAATGGTAACGGCGGGGAAATATACCGGTTCAAAACCTCGAAAATTTCCCCCAGCGGCACGGCCGACACCACGACGACCGGCAATCTGGTTTCGGCGCCCTCCTCGACCGACAGCACGAGCTTCGGCTGCGCCAAATTCAAGATAGGGACATCGTGGCTCGCGAGCATGGCCAACGTGGAGGCCGTGCCGACCTATACGGTAGTGGAGTCGTCGGCGGTCCGCGTGATTCTCCAGATCAACGGCAGGACGCTTAAACATTCGGCTGATTCGTGCTATGTCCGGACGTGGTTTACGTTCTATCCCACGGGGCAGATCTTCAGGTGGGACAGCGTGTCTTTTCCCGCCGCCGAAACCAAAAGCATCGACACGGTGCGCTATGACGTGCTTCAAAACTATGCGGCGAGCGGCGCTGGCACGAACGTGGGGACCATTAAGAACAACACCACCAAAATTTACGGCGGAATATACGGGGCCACGGCCATACAGGACTACGCGGCCGCGTTCCTTGCCCTGGACACGAACGGGACGGGGAAGTTGAACGGCGGGATCGTGGCGCCGTCGATCTACGACACTGCGAAAGCGTATCCGGTCACCGCATCGCCCAACAAGGGCACCGGGACGCGGTTCGTGCACTGCAGCCAGTTGGCCAACAACAAAAAGCCGTATCAATTCGTGTTAGGCATTGATATCCAGCAAGCCACGTTTACAAGCGCGCTCGTTGACTCGGTGCGCAAGGGCCTGCAATGGGACTGCGCGGCGGCAACGGAGGGCGGGTCCAAAATGCGGCTCATTGCAAACGGGGCAGGATCGGCGCCCAACAGCGCCGGAGACTATGACACCAACGGGTTAAACGAGCGTGAGGGCGCCTATATCTACCAGGCGGACAACACGAACACAGCCCATTTTAAACTTACCGCCGACCACGACGCAAACGGCGACACGTGCAGGCTCTATCCCGCGTTTAGGATAACCAATTACTCGGCGACCACGGTCCCGCCCTATGTTTTTGTCAATAGCCAGCAGTTGGTGCAGGGCTTCGGCTATAATACATATTTGAAACAGTCGACCGGCGAGCTCATCCTGCAGATAAACCAGAAGCTCTGCGGCAGCAACGCGGACATTTACATATCATCCGACAAGACACTGGCGGTGACCATGGATGATTTCGGCGCCAACGGCGGGGACGCCGTCGTGCGGCTCAAGTGGGTCACGGAAAGCGAGGAGGAAAACCTGGGCTTTTTCCTGTACCGCCGTGTAAATCCGCGGTTCATCGACAGCCTGCTCATGTCGCCCGCGCCGTTAGTGATCGCCGACACGTCGGCCGACAGCGGCGACGCGGACGCGGGCATGCTTTTCAAGGCAAAGGCCATCGGCATGGCCGACACGGCGTGGCAGCAGGTGAACGACCGCATCATCTACGGCGCGATGGCGGGCGTGTCCTTCGGCAAGAGGACGTATACCTGGCTCGACCGGCAGGTCAAAAACAGCGTCCGATACGATTACAAGCTCGTGGCCGTTGACTATAATAACGGCCGGAGCGCCTACGCCAAACTGGCCGCGGCATTGCCGCACCGGATACTGCCGCTAGCCTTCGATTTGCGCGGCAATTATCCCAATCCGTTCAGGGGACTAACGAACCTCAAGTTCGACCTGCCCGTAAAAACGCGCGTGATGCTCAACGTGTATTCGATACAGGGCAGGCTCATCCGCCAGATCATAAAACCCGACAGGGTCATGAAGCCGGGGTTTTACCGCGTCACGTGGGACTGCAAGGACGACGGGGGCCGCGTCATGGCCTCCGGCCCGTATATTTACCGCTTTTCAGCGCCGGGATTTGCAAAGGCGAAGGTCATGGTCATGGTTAAATGATATCACCTCACCCCGCCTTTGGCACCCCTCTCCTTGGTAAGGAGAGGGGAAAGAATTTCATAAGATTTTTGATTTTAGTCTCCCTTCTCCTTACCAAGGACCTGCCTGCCGGAGCGT
Organism: Chitinivibrionales bacterium; assembly: GCA_049684795.1. Classification (GTDB taxonomy): domain Bacteria; phylum Fibrobacterota; class Chitinivibrionia; order Chitinivibrionales; family FEN-1185; genus JBAVGL01. Next base: position 5,558 of record JBAVGL010000097.1, read on the forward strand.
CAGCGCAGGCAGGGAAGGGGCGGGGTTGAGGTCATTTTTTCAATCGTCTCCGAATCAAGGTAGCTTAGAAAACCCTTCGCGCGCGGCGTATTGATGGCTATAAGGGCCTTTTTGGAATTGACAAAGACCATTTCGTTGTCCGACAGGAGATACAGCCCCGCGAGGTCTTCAAACCGCGCAGCCTGCAGCCTGATCTGCGCGATGACCCACAAACCGGACGCTTTCATGAAATTGTCGGGGTTGTTGAGCATGTCGAACAGGTCTTCTTCAATGTCCTTGTGTCCGAGATTGTAAAGGGCCTTGAGGACGTTTCCCCTGATCCGGTTTATCGGGTCCCGGCGGAACCTCAGGAGAATGGGGACCAGCCGCTTGTTTCCCAGTCGTTCCAGGGCTTCGACGGTGTTCGCCCTGACGCGCTTGTCCTTGTCGTTCAGAAGCGACATGATAAGGTCGTGGTCGTTGGGGCCGACGAACTTTCCCAGTAAATTGACGGCGGTGGCCCTGATCTTTTCGTCCTTGTCCTGTACGAGTTTTTCCAATATTTCAAGGACCTTCGGGTTTTTTTTCAAAAGCCCGAGGATCTGC
>JBAVGL010000098.1:0-25079 GCA_049684795.1 Chitinivibrionales bacterium
ACCTTATTTTCTGTTCGATATGTCGGTGCGATAAATCTTAAAAAAAATCGTGCATCGCCACGTTGCACATTGCATATTAGTTACTGTGTCTGAATTATCTGCGCGGCACGCGTGGATAATTCAGACACAGTAACTTACCTGCCCTTAGGCAGATTATTGTATTGGTCAATCAGAACATTATCAACTTTTTTATAAGGAGCCCATCATGAACCTTCAAAAATTGTTGGACGAAATTGAGATTTTAAAGGTTGAAATCGAGAAATTTGAGCGCGGCAACAAGTCCGCCGGGACGAGGGCCCGTAAATGTCTGCAAAACATTAAAAAATCCTGCCAGGAAATCCGCCTTCAGATTCAGGAGACAAAAAAGAAGGCGGATTAATTCCCGTCCTACCTCTCAAAATACCCCGCGGGGAAACCTCAACCCGCTCTTCGAGCACCTGCCTGCGCCGGGACTCCGGCAGGCAGGCCCTTCTCCTTACCAAGGACCTGCGGCCTGCCGAAGCGGCAGCGCAGGCAGGTAAGGGTTGGGATGAGGTAAGGTTGCTTCCGTTTATAATTTCGTTTTTTTCCCACAATATCCCCGGTGTTCATTCGTAATAATCGTTCAAAAAAAATTAAATGACATTGCTCATTGACTTTAGGCCTTTCAAAAAACCATTTTATTGGCTCTAAATTTTTGAATCAAATTTAATTTCAGCAAACTATTGCATAACGGAATGTTTGATTAACGCACTTTTCCATGGTGGTACAATTATGAGTCCTTCAAATAATTCGGTCATGTTGGAAGTAAAGGACCTCAATAAAAAATTCGGGGAGGTCCACGCTGTCAAGAACCTGAGTTTCGAGGTAAAAAAGGGGGAAATCCTCGGTTTCCTGGGGCCCAATGGCGCGGGAAAAACCACGACGATGCGTATCATTACCTGTTACATCCCCGCATCCAGCGGAACGATCAGGGTAAACGGAATGGATACGATTGAAAACGATCTGGAAGTCCGCAGAAAGATCGGCTATCTCCCGGAAAGCACGCCGCTTTATAATGACATGCTCGTCAAGGATTATCTCCAATTCGTCGGCGAGATCCGCGGGATGCGAGGACGCGCCCTTTCTTCCCGCATCGACGAGATGTTTCAGGTTTGCGGCCTGACAAAAATGGCGGCGCGGCCGATCGGAAACCTTTCAAAAGGTTACCGACAGCGCGTCGGCCTGGCCCAGGCGATGCTCGCCGACCCGCAGCTTTTGATCCTCGACGAACCCACGTCGGGATTGGACCCGAACCAGATCATAGAAATCCGGCAGCTTATCAAAAACATGGGAAAAGAGAAAACGGTCATTTATTGCTCCCACATTCTGTCCGAAGTCTCGGCAACGTGCAATCATATCATCATCATCAACCAAGGGTCGATCGTCGCCTCGGGGACCGCAGATGAACTGACCGCAAAAATGAATAAGGAAAACCGCTATGTGCTCCGGCTCAAGGCCGACAGGACGTCGGTTGAATCGAAACTCAAAACGCTTGAAGGGGTCGCCCGCGTGAAGGTTACGCAATCGGGAGAATGGGTTGACGCCGTCGTCGTCGCGCAGGACAATCAGGACATCGGCGAAAAGATTTATAAATGCGTGTTTGAGAACGGCTGGAGTCTCGCGGAACTGAAACGTGAGTCCGCGAGTTTGGAAGACGTCTTCACACAACTTACAAGGGGACAATAATGGAAAACATCATGTCAATTTTCAAAAGGGAATTCAAGGCATACTTCCTTTCCCCCATCGCCTACATTTTTATCACCGTTTTTCTGATCGTGACCACGTTCCTGTTTTTCCAGGGCTTCTTTATCGTAAACCAGGCCGACATGCGGGCGTATTTCGGCCTCCTGCCCTGGATATTCCTTTTTTTCGTGCCGGCCATCACCATGCGCTGCTGGGCGGAGGAGAAAAAGATGAAGACCCTTGAGCTTCTGCTCACCTGGCCGGTCAAAGACCTTGAAGTGGTTATCGGTAAATTCCTGGCAAGCCTGGCGCTCCTGATCATCGTATTGCTCCTGTCGCTTACCATACCGATTTCCATCGCCATCATCGGGCACCCCGACGCGGGGCAGATCGTGGGCCAGTACATCGGCGCGGTTTTCATGGGCGCCGCGTACCTGGCGATCGGACTGTGGGTATCGTCATTGACTGAAAACCAGATCGTGGCATTCATTCTGGGAGTTGTGTTTACCTTCATACTGTTTATCATGGGCCACCCGTTCGTCACCATGGCGCTCCCTTCCGCTCTGGTGCCGTTGTTCACCTACCTCGGTCTCAGCAGCCATTTTGAAAGCATCGGACGCGGAGTCATCGACAGCAGAGACATCATTTATTATTTATCGGTCATAGGGTTCTTTCTTTTCTTGAACGTCTGCTCCATCAGCAGCAGGAAGTGGGAGTGATTATTTATGGAATCCAATAAAATCAAAAACCGTTCTCAGCTCATCATTTACATACTCGTCATATTCGGGTTCGTGGCCGTATTCAACTACCTGATGACGTTTTTCTTCACGCGGCTCGACCTGACCGAAAAGAAGATTTACAGCGTTTCGAACGCCACGAAGAAAACCTTGAAAAAACTCGATGATATCGTGAGCATCAGGGTCTGTTTCTCAAAAAACCTGCCCCCGAACGTCAAGACGCTTCAGGCCGACGTAAAAGATATGCTGTCGGAATACAAGGCCTATGCGGGCAGAAATTTGCGTATTACCTGGGAAGATCCCTCGTCCAGCGAAGCGGAAAAACGAAAAATCACCGAGCTGGGCGTTCCGGAACTTCAAATGCAAACCTATGAAAAGGACAAGGCGCAGGTCATAAACGGCTTCATGGGCATCATCGTGCAATACGCCGATAAAAAAGAAGTAATGCCGGTCGTCCAGAACCTGAATAACCTGGAATATGACCTTACCCAGGCCATCATGAAGGTTTACAGGAAAACGGCCCCTATCATCGGTGTGCTTAAAACCGACACGCTCCCAACGATACCTCCCCAGTACCGGCAGCCGAACAGCCCCGAGGATTTTCAAACGAAGTTCAAGCCGATTTTCGAGAACCTTCAAAAGAATTATGATGTCCAAACCGTGGAAGTCGCGAAAGGACAGCCCATCAATTCCGACATCAAAACACTCATTATTCCGGGCGGCAATGAGTTTTCAAACAGGAGCCTCTTTGAAATCGACCAGTATTTCATGAAAGGGGGGAATATCATCGCGCTGGTCGAGGCCGTAAAAACCAACATCAGCCAATACGGCGCCTTCGCCCTCCCGCAGGACCCCGGCACGGCCAAGCTGCTGGAATTCTACGGGGCGAAAGTCGAACACAACATGGTGCTCGACGCTTCCTGCGGACAGGTGCAGATACCCCAGCAGGTCGGTCCGTTCCAGATGAACGTCGCGGAGAATTACCCTTATTTTGTAAAGATATTGCCCGAAGGCCTGAATAAGAACATTCCGGCGGTGGCTTCCCTGTCCGAGATGGTGATCCCCTGGACCAGCACCGTCACGCTGCTGGTTCCCGATCGCGATTCTATTTCAAGGAACGGCGCGAAAAAGAAAGATTCTTCGGGCGTCACCGGTACCGCTATCGTAAAGTCTTCCAAAAAAAGCTGGACTATCGCTGGCAATTTTGATTTGAACCCGCAGCAGAAATGGGCCGCGCCCGCCGAGGGCTTCAAACAGAGCAATCTCATGGTCTATCTTACCGGGAATTTTAAAAGCTATTTTGCCGGCAAACCGGTTCCTCCCGTAAACGCCGCGGACACCGCCAAGAAAGATTCGCTGGGTAAAACCGCTGACAACGGCCGGGAAATCGTTACCGGCAACAAGGGAAGGCACCTGGTGGTTGCCGCCGATGTTGAATTCCTCACATCGAAATTCGGGATGCCCGGCAATGTCGCCTGGATACAAAACGTGGTTGACTGGCTTTCCTCCGACGACAACCTGATCGATATCCGCACGCGCACCATGGCAGACCGCTCCATTCGAAAAGACGAACTTAAAGAAGGTTCTTCCGCCACCAATCTCATCCGTTATACCAACCTCCTTTTGATGCCGTTGTGCGTAATCGCCGCCGGACTCTTTATTTTCTTTAAACGCCGGGAAACAGCCGTCGCGCCGACAGTACCGGAAAAAACAGAGGAGAAGAAATCATGAAAATGAAGAATTTGACCCTTCTTGCGGTTATTCTTATTGTATTAGTGGCAATTATCGTTATTTCAAATCAGCTCCAGAACAGGAAACCTTCGGAAAAATCCTTGATTTTTTTACCGGAATTTTCAGAAGCCGTTTGTTCGCAAATTTTTGTGGTTGAAGGCAAGGACTCCGTTAAACTGGCCCGTAAAGGCGCGCAATGGGTTGTTCTCGCTTCCAAAGAAAGCGCCCCGGCATCGCCTGTTGCAAAGCTTGGAACCCCTTCCCAGCCCGAAGTCGCCAAGAGCGAGGATTACCCCGCGGACAGCGCGTCCATTCAAATCGCGCTCGATAAATTGAAAAGCATTAAAAAAGACGACCTCATTTCCCAAAATCCCCAAAAACAGGCCGACCTTGAAGTAGACAGCGCAAAAGGCGTTTTCGTTGAACTCCGGAACGATAAAGACAAATCCATCGGAGAGTTTTATATCGGTAAAAACGGGGCGAATTGGGACCAGAACTTTATCAGGGAAAAAGGCTCCAACGATGTGTATCTTGCTGGCGGGAGCGTGCGTAGCGCTTTCTTCGGCGACGCCAAACGCTGGAAAGACAAGACCATCGTCAAATTCGACAAATCTTTTGTCAAGAAACTGCAAATAGCCAAGAAAGACAGCGGAACGGTTGAGCTGGTAAGGACCACGCTTTCGCCCACCGACACTTCGATCAAGGAGGGATGGGAAATCACGAGCCCAGAAAAAGTAAAGGCAAAAAAGGACAAGGTAGAGGACATTCTTAATACCATGTCGCGTCTGACGGCCGCGAACTTTGAAACGGACACTGCCATTTCAGCGGACAGCATGGGTTTTTCAAAACCTGAGCTGGTATTAGCCGCGACCCTGCAAAACGGGGAAACAAAGACCGTGATCATTGGAAAGAAGAAATCCGCCGCCAACCAGTATTGGGCCAAAAACCCCGACAACACAAGGGCGGTTTTTCTCGCGTATGATTACAATGTCACGAGCATGGGCCAGGGTCTTAATGCCTTGAAAGACGTCCCTGAAGCCAAGAAAGACTCGTCTGCCGTGAAGGCTTCCCCTGTTTCCGTAAAGCCTGCGCCCGCATCGAAACACATGGCCAAGGCCAAGGGCAAGGCAAAAGAAGATAAGCTGGTGCCCGTACAGATACATTAGATTCTGTAGGCGAATTATATACGCATTTAGCGTAGATAATTACCCGTACAGAACCTTATCCACCTTGTGGGGTTAAAGCATTTATCGCCCAAAAGAATGGACACGAAAAGCCCCGTATTTCCTTAAACTAGCAAGGATACGGGGCTTTCCCTTGAGATCCCATGATAACCAAAATAATAGACAACGTCGAATTGATACTTTCCAACCCCGTCGACGTCGACGCCGAATGGATCGGCCAGGAAGAGCCGCTGCGGCAGCTCCTGGCGTGCTGGCTGACGGTCGCCGAAGCCGACCTGCCGCTGACCCCCCGGATCATCGGCGTTCCCGGCATCGGCAAGACTACCCTCGCGATGAGCGCGGCGAAAAAGCGCGGCCAGCAGGTTTACATCATGCAATGCACGTCCGACACCAGGCCCGAAGACCTTTTGGTGACGCCGGTGCTGTCGGACAAGGGAAAAATCTCCTACCACGCAAGCCCGCTATTGACCGCGGCGATCACCGGGGGCATCGCGGTGCTCGACGAAGGCAACCGCATGTCGGAAAAGTCGTGGGCGTCGCTCGCGGGCCTGTTCGACAACCGGCGGATGGCCGAATCAATCGTTGCCGGGATCTCCGTCAAGGCGCACAAGGATTTTAAGACCGTGGTGACCATGAACGACGATTCCTCGACCTTCGAAATCCCCGATTACATCATGTCGCGCCTGCAGCCCGGCATAGAAATAGGCTTTCCCGGGCGCGACGACGAAATGCAGATACTGTCGTACAGCCTGCCGTTCTGCCCCGAAGACGTCCTGGACCTGTGCGTTGACTTTTTGCAAAAAGCCCACGGGCTTGACCTGCCCTATTCCATCCGCGACGGCATCAACGCCGTGCGCTACACCCTCAAGCGCAAGGCAATGGACCCGACGGCGGATACGGAAGATTTGCTTGGCAAGGCCATCGAACAGATCCTTGGGCAGGAGGCGCTTGACCTCGACGCCCTGGCCGCCAAGCGAAAGCTTTCGGGGCAGCATCTGCCCGACATGAGCCTGGGTGATTATTTTTTCCCCGACGACGACCCGCTCAATCCCGACTTCAACGAAAATTGACCTCCCGTGAAGCTCAAGGCAATTGACCAATCGGTGATATCCATCGTACCGGTCTTGCACGGTAAAATCGCCTTTACCGAATATGTCCGCGAATGCTGCATGAAGGGCCGCTTCGACTGCATCGCGATCGACCTTCCACGACCCTTTGAACCGTACCTTACCCAGGCAATCGATGATCTGCCGTATATTTCAGCGATTATCGCGCAAACCGGTTCCGACCCCGTTTATTATTTGCCAATTGACCCCTGCGACGCCGCGATCGAGGCCGTACGCCAGGCCCGCCAGAACCATGTTCCGTTTTTCTGCATCGGCCATCCTGCGCTTTCCGCGCCCCTCACCCTGCCGCCGCTGCCCGATGAAAACGCCATACGGCGCATCGGCTTCGACGAATACGCAACGCTCTGCCTTCACGCCGTGGGCAACGCCACCCCCGGAACACAACGGGACGTAGTCGGGCAATATATCGCCCATCGGCTCCACCGGCTCAGGTCGTCGTATAAGAACATCCTCGCGCTTGTCCACATGAGGAATTTTTCACGCGCCGTCCATCACTTCAACCAGGAAAAAACTCATAATCTTTCATTTCCGGCCGCTCCTCAATACGCTATCCGCAGGGAATTCATCAACCCGGACCATCTTTATTTCGCCCTTGGGGAACTCCCGTTTGTCACCGGGAAGTTCGAAAAGGAGCGCTACGACCCGTTCGCGGAAAAAATCGACGTCGTAGAGCTCGTCAAGGACCTTTTCCGGGAGACCCGCGACAATTTCCACGACAACCGCGACCAGGCGCTCGACCTCTCTCCCGGCCGGGTGCAAAGGGCCCTGGTTTTCCTGCGCAACCTCACCGTTTCGGACGACCGGTTGGTCCCGTCGCTGTTCGATATCGTGGTGGCGGCCAAGGGCGTGGGTGGAAATTCCTATGCCTTGCATATGCTCAAGTGCGCGCGCTATTATCCATACCTACCGGTCGAAATAAACGGACCGTTTCTTTCGGCGGGCATCGACAAGATCGTTTTGCCGGACGAATCTTCACCGCGTTCCGCGATCAACCTCCTGCGCGATTTCTCATTTGTCTGGCAGCGCCTGTCGATCAAACCCGATCCCACGGACCTGCAGAAGAAAAAATACCGGTATTCCTGGGACCCGGCCGGCATGTGTTCGCACGTGCCCGAAGACGAGCGGATCGAAAAATTCAACGACCATGTAAGGAACAAGGCCCTTTCGATGCTGCGGGAAGACCTCGTGGTTTCGGAGAAATTCACGGTGTCGGTGCGCGACGGCGTCGACATCCGCGAAACGCTTACCAAATGGTATACGGGCGACATTTACGTAAAGGAACTACCGCAGTCGCGGGGCGCCATGGACACGGTGGTCATCCTGTTTGACGCCGACCACGACGAACTCTATCCCCACAAAGCCACCTGGTTCGCGGAGCACGACCAGGAATCGACCCTTACCTTTTATTCCACCGATCCGTTTGACAACATGATAGGCCCCGGCGTTGCGCGTTCGCAATACGGCGGGCTTTGCCTCCTGTATCCGCCGCGGCCCGTTCCCAATATCTTCGAGGTGGAAACCAACATTGAATTCAAAAACAACGCCGAATGCCTCACCTACGGCGCCCTTCTTTTCAGCGAGGAGCGCAGGATAGCATTCGTCGCGAAAAACAAGCCCGGAATCAGGCTCAAGAAAATGGCCGAAAGCATGAAAAAGCACATCGTCTGGGTCCCGCTTTCAACCTTCAGCTCCGAGACCCTTAAAAAGCTCAGGACGTTCCACGTGCTCAACGGCAAGCACGTAAGGAGCTGGGCCGCCAGGTTCATCGGGGAATAATTTTATTCATTTTCCGTCATGCCTTTTTCTATTTTACATAGCTTCTTCCCACGTTCTTCAACTTTAAAAGGAGTTTTCATGAGCATTCGAATGGATGTTACCCAGGAAATCGGTCCGATCGAGCTATGCAAACAGGATAATTTTCCCAAGGTATCAAGTTATTACGGAAGCAATACGTTCAACGAGCTGACGATGAAGAAGGTGCTGAGCGAAAAGACGTTTAACGCGTTCAAGAAATGGCAGGACGAAGGCGCGGTCATTTCCGAGAAGCAGGCCGACGAAATCGCCAACGCGATGAAGGAATGGGCCATTGAAAAAGGCGCCACTGCCTACACGCACTGGTTCCAGCCCATGACCGGGCTCACCGCCGAGAAGCACGACGGGTTCATCAGCGTCAACGGCAAGGACCAGGTGCTTGAAAAATTCTCAGGCAGCAAGCTCATTCAGGGCGAGCCCGACGCCTCGTCGTTTCCCTCCGGCGGCATCCGCGCCACCTTCGAGGCCCGCGGCTATACCGCATGGGACCCGTCGTCGCCCGCGTTCATCGCCGAAGTGGAACTTGGCAAGACCCTGTGCATCCCCAGCATTTTCGTTTCGTACACCGGCGAGGCCCTCGACAAGAAGCTGCCTCTGCTTCGCAGCGACGCGGCCATAAGCAAGGCCGCCATGGAACTCCTGAAAATCTTCGGCCATACCGACGTTAAAAACGTTTATTCAACCTGCGGGCCCGAGCAGGAATATTTCCTCATCGATGAGAGTTACTACAAGCTGCGCACCGATCTGCAGCTCACCGGCCGCACCCTGTTCGGCACGTCGTCATCCAAGGGCCAGCAGCTCGAAGACCAGTATTTTGGATCCATCAAAGAACGCATTCTCAATTACATGAACGAAGTGGCCGAAGAGGCCTATAAAATCGGCATTCCCGTGACCACGCGCCACAACGAAGTGGCCCCGCACCAGTACGAGTTCGCGCCGATTTTCGAGAAATCCAACATCGCCGCCGACCATAACCAGATGCTCATGGACATCATGAAGAAAGTCGCCCACCGGCACCAGCTCGTGTGCCTGCTCCACGAAAAACCCTTCGCTGGCATCAACGGCAGCGGCAAGCACCTCAACTGGTCGCTCGCCGACGACAAGGGAAACAACCTGCTCAATCCGGGAGACACGCCCGAAGACAATCTCCAGTTCCTCACGGTTTTAGTCGCGGTTATCCAGGCGGTGTATCAGCACGCCGACATGTTACGCGCGGCCGTTGCGTTCGCGGGCAACGAACACCGTCTCGGCGCCAATGAGGCGCCGCCCGCCATTGTCAGCGTGTATCTGGGCGAACAGTTGACGAAGATCGTAGACGCCATCGAAAGCGGCACGCTGACCAAATCAAAGAAAAGCGATTTGTTCGACCTGGGCGTGGGCCTGCTTCCCAAGTTCATCCGCGATCAGAGCGACAGGAACCGAACCTCGCCGTTCGCATTCACGGGCTCCAAGTTCGAATTCCGCGCCCTGGGAAGTTCCATGAACATTTCCACAGCAATCGCGGTTGTCAATACGGTCGTGGCCGACTCATTCGACTCGGTGACGGCGCAGATAAAGGCCGAGCTCAAGAAGACAAGCGACCTGAAGAAAGCCGTTTTCAGCGTACTGGGGAAGATAATCAAGGACTCCAAGAACATCCTGTTCGAGGGCAACAATTACGCGCAGGAATGGCTCGATGAAGCGAAGCGCCGCGGCCTTCCCAACGAGCCGAGCTCGCCTGAGGCGCTGAAAGCATTCATCAAGCCGGCGAATATCGCCATGTTCGAGAGGCAGGGCGTGCTGTCGAAGGTGGAGATGAAGTCGCGCTACCATATCTGGATCGACACCTACGATAAGGTCATCGACATCGAAGCAAAGACCCTTATAGACATGGCCAACACGCAGGTGCTGCCGCACGCCTACGAGTTCCAGGCCGACGTGGCCAACGGGCTCGACATCCTGCTTGATTACAGCAAGGACAAGAGCATCAAGCTGGTCGACGGCGCGGTGGAAGACCGGAAGGAGCTTTTTTCCGACCTAAGCGCAGAAGTGTATTATATCCGCAAGAACCTCAAGGAACTCTCCGCGCTGCTGCGGAAGGCCGAGGGGCTTGACGAGATCGAACGGGCTGGGCTCTATTTCATGGAAGTCAAGCCCGTGATGGAGCATATCCGCAAGCATATCGACGGGTTCGAGGCCATCATGCCGGACAACAAGTGGCTCCTGCCGAAGTATAAGGAGATGCTGTTTATCTGTTAGTTTCTTTTAGCTTTTGGACGACATTTTTTGTCGTTCGAAAGCTTAGAGAAACTTACCTGCCTTCAAGCAGGTTGACTGACATGATTTAAACGTAGAGACGCCATGCCCATGTCGTCTCCACGTAAAAGCGCCACCCTCATTCTCTTGAACGGGGCAAAAATGACGCCAAAACAATTTTACGACTGGCAAACGAGCGGCGGCGCCGATGACGTTTTGCGTCTGGTCAATTGCCTCGAGCAGGCCGACATCATCTGGTGCGCCATCGGCGGCGTGGCCGTCAACCATTGGGCGAAAGAACCCATGGTTACTCAGGACGTTGACCTCGTCGTTGCCACCGGATCGGTTGAGCGAACGGTAAAACTTTTGGAAGAGGCGGGGTTCAAATCGGAGCGATTCGCCTGGTCGATAAATTTCATTGGCCGCTCGCAGGTAAGCGTTCAATTAAGCACGGAAGATTTTTACAAGGACTTTCCGGCACGAGCGGTCCCGGCCGACGTGCACGGCATCCTGATGCGCGTTGCCTCGCTTGAGGACACCCTGCGGGGAAAAATCAAAGCGTGGAAAGACCCGCAGCGCAGGCAGAGTAAGAAAATCAAGGACCTCGCCGATATCGCACGGCTCGTGGAAAGCCATCCTCACTTATGGAAATTGCTCGGCAAGGAGCTTCAGGGAACAATCCAGAAACCTTCCAGGCTTTAAAAACTTGCCTCAGGTTCGTTGCACGATCCTAATATGCAATTCCCGTAATTGCTTTTCGGACGCCTCGGCCGGCGCATTCATCATGAGGTCCTGCGCCTTCTGGTTCATAGGGAAAGCAATCACCTCGCGGATGTTCGGCTCGTCGGCAAGCAGCATGACGATGCGGTCCACGCCGGGGGCAATGCCCCCGTGCGGCGGCGCACCGAGCTTGAACGCATTGATCATGGCGCCGAAGCGCTGGTCAACGACCTCGCGCGAATATCCCGCCAGTTCAAATGCCTTGTACATGATGTCGGGACGGTGGTTTCTGATGGCCCCGCTCGATAGTTCAATGCCGTTGCAGACAATATCGTATTGATACGCCAGAATGTCGAATGGGTCCTTTTTCTCAAGCGCTTCCATGCCTCCCTGCGGCATGGAAAAGGGGTTGTGCGAAAAAGCCACGCACTTGTTCTCCTCGTCCCATTCGTACATGGGAAAATCCACGATCCAGCAGAACCGGAACGCGTCTTTTTCGACCCTGTCAAGGTCCCTGCCGAGTTTCAGGCGTAAATCGCCGGAAATCCTGTTCGCGGCGGCGGCCGTGTCGCACATGAAAAAGACCACGTCGCCCTTTTCGACGTCGCATGCTTTCGCGATCGCGTCGAGCTGGTCGGGCTTCAGGAATTTCGCGATAGGCCCCTTTATTTCGGTTCCCGTCCACACTAGGTACGCTAGGCCTTTCGCGCCGATCGACGTGGCGTAATCCACGAGCTTGTCGAAAAAATTGCGTGGTCTGTCGGAAATCGCCTTGACGGGTATGGCGCGCACCACGCCGCCTTCCTTAACGGCGTTTTTAAAAGCGTTGAACCCCGAGTCCGCGAAGAGCGCCGACACGTTGCGGATTTCTATGGGTATGCGAAGATCGGGCTTGTCGGTGCCGTATTTGACCATCGCCTCCCGGTAAGGAATGCGCTTAAAGGGCAGGGGCGCAACGGCCTTTCTGGAAAATTCCGAGAACAACCCGTGGATAAGTTTTTCAACCACCGCGAAGACGTCTTCCTGCGTGACGTACGACATTTCCATATCGAGCTGGTAGAATTCCCCCGGCGACCTGTCGGCCCGCGCGTCTTCATCGCGGAAACAGGGGGCTATCTGGAAATAGCGGTCGAAGCCCGCTATCATAAGCAACTGCTTGAATTGCTGGGGCGCCTGCGGCAGGGCGTAGAAATGGCCGGGATGTATCCTCGACGGCACCAGGTAATCGCGCGCGCCTTCGGGCGATGAACTTGTCAATATGGGAGTCTGGAATTCATTAAACCCCAATTCCCACATGCGCCTGCGCATGCTGGCAATGACCTGCGAACGTAATAGGATGTTCTGATGCAACTTGGTTTTCCGCAGATCGAGAAAACGGTATTTCAACCGGCTGTCTTCGGGCGCGTCTTCTTCGGGAAAAATGCTGAAGGGTAGCGGCTCGCAAGGGCCCAGCACTTCATACGAGTCGGCCACGATCTCAATTTCGCCCGTAGGCAATTTCGGGTTGATGTTTTCCTCGGACCGGAACGCGACTTTCCCGCCAAACATCACGACCGTTTCCTTGGGCAGGCGCGAAATTTCGTCCTGGAACCCCACCGTCGGGTACACCACGACCTGGGTAATGCCGTAATTGTCGCGCAAGTCAATAAATAACACACCGCCATGGTCTCGGCGGCTGTGTATCCAGCCTGAAAGCCGTACAGCGCCGTTTATGTCAGATTTTCTCAAGTCGTTGCACGTATTGGTCCTGAACTGGTGCATGAAAAAGCCCTTTTAAAAAGTGTTGCCTTTTATTTTACGCCCCTTTGTTTTCCCCCCACGGGGAAACTTACCTCATCCCCATCCCTTCTCCTTGGCAAGGAGAAGGGTGCTCGAAGAGCGGGTTGAGGTTCCCCCTACGGGGGATTTAGGGGGCGCGAAGGTTAAAGAAAATAATATTCTCGCAGGAATTTTCCTAAAACGGAAAGCAGGATTATTCTTTGTTAATAATATATGAAATCACTTCACTCGCGGCAATCAGGCCGAACATGCCGGGCACGTACGACATGCTCCCGATGGGCGTGCGCGGCCGGCCGCGAACAAATTCGCCCTCCTCGACCGGTGCCGCGATCGCGGGCTTTTCGGTTTTTTGCCGTTTGCGCGGCTCCTCAATGGAATAAACGCACTTGATCCCGCCGTAAATGCCCAATTTGTGGAGCTTTTTCCTGATCATCCTCGCAAGCGGGCACATGGTGGTTTCATCGATGTCTCCGACGCGGATTGCGAACGGGTCCATGCGGGAGGCCGCGCCAAGGCAGGAAATGAGTTTTGCCCCGGCCTTGACGCACGCCGACATGAAATGGACTTTCGGGGCAAGGCTGTCGATTGCGTCAACAAAGGCATCGGCGGGCTGTTGAAGAAGAACCTTAGACGTGGTCCCGTCGATAAACATGCGGTGTTCGGTCACTTTGCACTCAGGATTAATCTGGATCACCCGTTCATGCGCGATCTCCGCTTTAAAGCGGTTGAGATTGGGAGTTATGGCGTAGAGCTGCCGGTTGAAATTGCTGAGGCGCACTTTGTCGAAATCAACGAGCGTGATATTTCCCACGCCGGCGCGGACTATGGCTTCAACTGCATAAGACCCAACCGCGCCGAGGCCTACGACCGCCACATGCGCGGCCGTCAGTTTTTTCAGGGCTTCCGCGCCAAGGAGCAGTCGCGTCCTGCTGAACCGTTCGTCGATTTCCCCGGCGTCAATGCTCATGCTGAGGCTCTTTCAAACAGACGGCAGGCATTATCCCAGGTTTGTTTTGCAATTACTTCCTGCTCCGCGCCGAGGAGCAATGCGACTTTCTCATTTACGAACGCGCAATTAGCCGGTTCGTTCGGACCTTCAATTATCTGGGCGGGAAGCATGTCCGGGCTGTCGGTTTCGATAAGCAGCCGGTCCGCGGAAACCGCCCGAATCGCCTCGACCCCTCGCCTGTTGCCTTCGGAAGTGATTGATCCGGAAAAAGAAATATACAGCCCAAGTTTTTCAAGCGCGGGCACCAGTTCTTTCGGTCCCGAATATGCATGAATCACTCCAGCCGGGACAACGCCTCCTTCCTTTTCCAGGAGCGTTATTACGCGCTCGAACGCCCTGCGGCAATGGATCGAAACCGACCGGTTGAGCCGGTTGGCAAGCCTGAGCTGGTACAGGAAAATTTCCTCCTGCAAGCCGTGGGTGGATTTGTCCATTGCATGGTCAAGCCCGATTTCGCCCACGCCCGCGCCGGGCGAGGCGGACAGCATTGCTTCTAATTTGTCAAGCCACCAGTCGGTGCGTTCCGAAACGTACCACGGATGAAGCCCAAACGACGCCAGTACGCCTTCCTGGGCGGAGAGCGTTTTTACGGCGTCCCAGTCGTTTTCACAGGTGCCGCAGCACATCATTTTAATCACGCCCTTCGCGCGGGCGCGGGCGATGATCGCGTCGCTGTCGGCGGCTATGCGCTTGTCCTGGAGGTGGCAATGTGTGTCGAAAAGAGAGGCCATAATGCTTTCAGTAAATTCTCCTCAAATACCCTATTTCCTTATCAACATCTTTAATGTCAACGAGGCCGGAGGCCACTTCTGGCGGCGCGGCACCGTAGAGGATCTTGTAAAAGGCCCAGTAACGCGGAAGCTTTTCAAAAAGCGGCCTGATCGATTCCATGGTCTGCGCGGCGGTTTCACTTTTCCCCGCTTTCACATAAACCTTGCAAAGACCGATGTACGCGTCAACATTGTTCGCGGTGTCGATCTGAAGGCTTCTTTCGAATGCGTGGAGGGCGTCCATAAGCCTGTCATTCCTGAAAAAAATACGCCCGGCCATGTTCTGGATTTCCGGGCGGTGTCGGAACTCCCCGAGCGCCTGGTGCGCAAGCGCCATTGTTTCGCCGTTTTTGTCAAGATCATACAGCAGGCGTTCCATGCGAAGGAACGACTTGATTTTCGCCTCCCGGAAATCAACGCCCACCGCAAGCGGCGCGGCCGGGGCCGAAACGATCTGCTTCAGATGCTCCAGCGCCTCTTCCTTGCGGTCTTGCAAGTCAAGAGTGACTGCAAGGCTGAAAAGCGCGTCGGCGCGGCCGGGCGAAAGCGCAAGCGCCTTGTGGAATTTATCGGCGGCGTTTTCAAGATCATTCGCCTTATTGAGAATATTTCCCCATCCCAGAAACGCTTGCGCCGCAATATGCGGGAATGCCGCTTCACAGTGCGGGATTTCAAGCGTGGTCTTGTACCATAGCCCGGCCTCTGCATCGTCTCCCGTGATAAGGTACGAATCCGCGATTTCCACGGCCATCACCGGATCGGGTCCGCTTTGCCTGTACTCTTCCAATAAAAGCCCGATGTTTCGCAATGCTTTCTGGTTAAGCGATTCAGGGTCCGCGTAGCCATGGTGCTCGACAACGGCTCGGGTTTCGACGAGTTTGAGGCCGATACGAAGCGCGCTGAGCATCATCTGTTCGTGTATCCGGCGTTCGAAGCATATCCGGGAATCATTAGGAAACATCCTTGCCTGGACAAATTCAGATCCGGTATTTCCCGGTTTCTGGTTCCTCACGACAAATCCGAAAACCCTGTCGGGCGCCCCTTTTTTAAGGGCGTTGATTATCGGGACCGATTGTGATGGTACAACATCATCGGCATCAAGCCAGAGTATCCATGCACAAGAGGCGTTACGCAGCGAAATGTTGCGCGAATAGGAAAAATCATTTTTCCATTCGGAAGCAAAAACGCGGGCCCCCTGGGCCTCAGCAATTTTAACGGTAGCGTCTGTCGAACCCGTATCGACCACAACGATCTCGTCGGCAATATCGCGGCAGCTTTCGAGGCAGCGCCCTAAAACCTGCGCTTCATTCTTGACGATCATGCATACGGAAAGGGTTTGCGGGTGAGTGGGCATGATGTCTAAAATAAATTCTTCACATGGTCTAATTGTACATTTGAAGCTCGGTCAAGTATTTCCTCCGCGCCTGGGACCCCTCAAAACATCCCCTACGGCGCTTGAGGAAACACTTGACCGCCCCCAATGACCCAACTCAAAACCACATCGGCCTGTTTTGCCGCGGCAATGTTTACGCATGGAGCGTACGGTTTAATGCCATCCCCTACCGCGGAGCCGCCGTCGCCGATAAGAAAGTAATTGTCCCTTAGTCTTCTTGTAATGATCCGGTCGCTGTTGCCGAACCCACCGAGGCCGCTTGCACTTACGACCAGCTTCGAGGAGCCCAAAAACGCCTGCGACAGCATGGCCTTGCATTCTGCTTTGTCAAAAGCTTCAACTACGACCCTGCAATCTTCAAACAAGGCGGCTATAGTGCCTTCCTCGGCCCGTTTCTGGACCAAGCGGACTGTACAACCAGGATTAATCGCCCGCATCAGTTCGCTGAGACATTCGACCTTCGGCCGACCAATGTGACAAACGGTGTAAGCTTGACGGTTAAGGTTCGACAATTCAACCATGTCAAAATCAACTATGACGAAATCCTCGAATCCACAGCGGACCAGGTTGATCGCGCAATTCGAGCCCAGCCCGCCGGCACCGGCGATACCGATGCGCGTCTCCCGGATTTTAGCGTATTGCTCGTCGGTATAATAATTTTTTGCGACAGCGTGAAAAGTAAAATCAGCCATTGTATTCTTTCGGGAATTAAGATCGTTTTCCATCAGCTTTTTTTACCTCATCCCCAGCCCTTCTCCTTGGTAAGGAGAAGGGTGCCCGAAGGGCGGGTTGAGGTTTGCCTTTCCTTTTCTTATGCATTCAAGGTTTCCTAGCGCAACTTCCAAACTGTCCGGATCGTATCCGTGCGAAAACGCCTCTGAGCTGTCAAGCGACACATTTGCGGGCCTGGGCGCGGGCATGGCAATATCTTTTTGAAGACACGGCCTCAAACGTGGAGAATCGACGCCCAGAGCCGCGGCCACCGCCATTCCGAAATCACACCGTGAAACCGGTTTCTTCCCGCCCAGGTGAATCACGCCGCGCCTGGTCCCCAGGAAGCGCAAGATGCCCTTCGCGGCATCGTAACCCGAAACAACGCTCCGGAATTCATCAATGAAAAGCGGGACTTCGTTTCCTTTTATAATGTTGTCAATCAAACTTTTGAAGTGGTTCCGCGAATGTGAAGGCGCGTCGCCGAACATCAGGGGCATTCTACATATAAGAACGTCCTTGTTCGCGTCGGTCATTCGCTTTTCGGCCTCAACTTTCTGTTCTCCATAGACGCTCAGGGGGTTTAGCGGACTCATTTCCGAATAGGGGGGATTTTTCCCATCAAAAACAAGATCGGTGGATATGAAAACGCACGCGGCGCCGTATTCCCCGCACAAACCGGCGATATGTTCGGAGGCCTCGATATTTATGCGCCCGGCCTGGTCTGGATGCAGCTGACAAAAGTTCGGGTCGGTTGCCGCCGCGGCATGGACAATTGCATCGGGACGCAAATTTTTAAAGAGCCTGTCCACTGCTGGAAAATCATACAGATCAAACGCGCGCATGGGCGCTAATGAGCCGGGAATTTCATGGGTATTACATATGCCGGTCACCTGCCATTCATTGTTTGCCGCGTTGCAAAGGTTCCATCCCAGAAACCCGCTTGCGCCGGTTACGATGAGCTCTTTCATGGTATCAAAATACAGGATCGCGAAGCCCGCTCCAAAGTGAATTCATATCGGCGTATCGGATCGAACTTGATATTATGTATATTATTTAATGTCTTTAAACGCTCAGGGAACAAAGGAACGCAAAAGCTCATGAACCTTGTCCTGTCACGCGCTCGGGAAATCCTGGAAGCCGAGGCCGCCGCAATCCGCAATGTCCCTCTTGACAATCATTTTATTAAAGCAATCGATATTCTCTATAAATGCAAAGGCAAAGTCATCACCACGGGGATGGGGAAAGCCGGGAATATCGCCCTTAAAATGGCCGGAACGCTGTGCTCAACCGGCACGCCGTCGTGTTTCCTTCATCCCGGTGAATCCGCCCACGGCGATCTGGGACTTCTTGACATAAAAGACGTCATTATCGCGTTCTCAACCAGCGGCAAGACCCGCGAAGTCATTGAAATGCTCGAACGCTCGTCCCATTTCGGCGTCAAGCACATCATCGGCATAACCTCCCACCCGGATTCGGCCATCCGCGGCCTGTGTTCCGTGGTCATCAATATGGGCGAAATCGTGGAGCCTTGCAGCCTCGGGCTTACCCCAACGTCAAGCACGGCGGTCATGATCGCCCTGAGTGACGCGCTGTCTCTGGTGCTCATGGAAAAGAAAAACTTCACCAAGGCCCAGTACGGAGCCCGCCACCACGGCGGGTATCTTGGCCATAAAGCGCGGCTGTAAGCCACCCATGAAAACCTCCTGCGATTTCCTCGTCATCGGGAGCGGCATTGCCGGTTTAAGCTTCGCCATCCACGCGTCGCGTTTCGGCAGCGTCATCATGCTGACAAAAAAAAAAGACAACGACTCCAATACCAACAACGCCCAGGGCGGCATCGCCTGCGTGCTCGACCCGTTTGACAGCTTCGAAAGCCACATCCGCGACACCCTGGTCGCGGGCGCCGGTCTCTGCGATGAAAAGGCGGTTGAATTTCTTGTCAAAGACGGCCCCGAGCGTATCGAAGAACTGCTGCAATGGGGCGCACATTTTTCAACATCCCGCACGTCACGGGCCCCGCACCATCTTGACCTGGGAAGGGAAGGCGGGCATAGCGCCAAACGGATCATCCATGCCCGCGACCTGACCGGCAAAGAGGTTGAAAGTTCCCTGCTCAAGCAATTGAAGCGTACGTTAAACGTCACATTACATGAGAACCATTATACCGTCGAACTCATCACCAACCACCATCTGCGCAGTCCCCTGCATGACAATCAATGTTTCGGAGCCTATGTTCTTGACACCACAAAACGCACCATCCACACCATTCGCTCAAAAATAACCTATCTCGCCACGGGCGGATCGGGAAGGGTCTATCTGCATACGACCAACCCGGAAATAGCCACCGGTGACGGCATTGCCATGGCATTCCGGGCGGGGGCGCGCATCGCCAATATGGAATTTATTCAATTCCACCCGACAACGCTCTATCACGAACATGCGAACTCTTTTCTCATTTCAGAGGCGCTACGGGGTTTCGGGGCCGTTCTAACCGACAAATACGGCCGCCAGTTCATGGACAAATATCATCCCATGAAATCGCTCGCTCCTCGCGATATCGTGGCTCGGGCAATCGACAGGGAAATGAAAAAAACCGGCGACCCCTGCGAATATCTTGACATACGGCATATTTCCGCCGCGCGCGTAAAAAACCACTTCCCCTTCATTTACGCCCGGTGCAGGGAATTCGGCATCAATATCACCACCGACCTTATTCCCGTGGTCCCCGCCGCGCATTATATGTGCGGCGGCATTGCCGTGGACATAAGCGGAAACAGTTCGCTTAAAAATCTCTACGCGTGCGGCGAAGTCGCGTGCACCGGCATCCACGGCGCCAACAGGCTCGCTTCAAATTCGCTCCTCGAAGCCCTCGTGTTTTCCAAGCGCGCCTCGCTTGACGCTGCCGGAAAACTCCGGTCAATTTCCCTGATGCCCCCCAGCAACATTCATCCGTGGGACGACAGCGGTACCATTGACAATGAAGAATGGATCCTGCTTTCCCACAATCTTACCGAAATCCAATCGGTCATGTGGGACTACGTCGGGATCGTGCGTTCGAACCTGAGGCTTGAACGCGCGCTACGGAGAATCAATTTCCTGGAAAAGGAAATCGAAAGCTTCTACAAGCGCACCCGGATAACGCCTCGCCTGCTTGAATTGCGCAATGTGGTCACGACGGCAAAGCTCATCGTGATATCCGCTTTACGGCGCCACGAAAGCAGGGGGCTGCATTACACGACCGATTATCCGCGGCCCGATGACCGCCATTGGAAAAAGAACACCTTCATTAAGAAGTCCGTGCGATAATAATGTTGACAATTGCCTTAGCCTTCGCCGTTTCTTTGGCGGTGTTTCTTCTTACAGCGCTCTATTATTTTCGTATAGGTTTAAAGAAAACGATCTTTTTTTCACTCTGTGCCATTCGCGCGCTCATCGTCATGGCCCTTTGTGCGATAATTTTCCAGCCCACGTTTAAAATCAGCACGATTGCCCCGGAAGACCAGGGAGCCGTCGTAGTGCTCGACGTTTCAAAAAGCATGCGGCTCTTTAACGCCGATTCGTCCCTCTCCCGGTTTCTGGCGACCCTGAAGAACATTCCATCGGGCAAGCCGCATGGTTTCGTTCCGGTCCGCATAGTTTGTTTTGGAGATTCTACAAGGCTCCTTTCGCAAGGCTCACCAACGTCCTTTTCGGATGAGCACAGCTATTTTCCAAACCGGCTCGGCCAGGACCTTGAATCGCACGGCCGGGTCCTCATTATATCCGACGGCAATTGGTCAAACCCTTCCCTGCCCCGCGGCCTTCTTCGGGACAAAACATGTTATTATATAAAATTGCCGTCATTCTCACCCCGGCCGTTTCTGCATACGGAATTCATATCCACGCAGCAACAGGTTGTTCAGGACTCGGTTTCAATCGTCCGGCTCCTGATACAGGGATTCAAGAAAACCGACGGGGCCCTGGATATTGCGGCCATGCTCTCCGGCAGAAGGGTCGCTCGCGCCAGCCGCAAAGTCAATGCGGGATATTTCAGCGACACGGTTTCAGTAAGCCTGCCCTCTTCAAGGCCCGGACGGTCTCTCTGCACGGTCGTCGCCGTTGATTCCTCGGATTCGCTCAGTTCGTTGTTATACCTTGTCCGCAACGCGGTCCCCCGCAACTTTAAAGCGTCCATGTGCGCTTCACGGCCGACTCTTGACAAAAGATTTATCGCCCTTGCGCTTTCCAAAGATCAAACATGGAAATTCGGCGATGCGGGTTTTGACGTCCTTTTTGTGCTGAGCTGGGACAGCGCCGCCCGGGAAGCGCTTTCCAAGCTTAAACCAACGGGAATCGCGGTGTTTATCGGATGCGCGCCGGGTGCGGACCGCGTCGTGGTTCCGGACACTTTTTCCCTGATATCGTTTCTGCCTGACGATTCCCTGACACAGCGCCTCGAATTGCAAAAAATGCCTCCCCCACCGGAAATTGTATCCGATACGAGGCCTTTTTCCTCCCCCATGCATCCAATCCTGGGTTGCATAGCGCGCAAAGCCACGCCCTTCGATACAATTCCTTTCTTGTCGTACTGCGCCTACGGCAAGCATTCGGCGCTTTTTTGCGCGGCCCGTAATGTCTGGACCATGGAATTTCTTCCGCTTTCAGTGGATAAGGAGATTGAAACTTTTTCCTTTTTGGACTATATAGCATCAGTTGCGAAAAAACAGCTACTCAGAAATTTAAACCGCAATTTCTTCATGTATCCCGCCGCTTCAGAAGTATATGACCGCGATTCCATCGCTTTTTGTATTGTTGCACCCTCGGAAATGACTTCGGCCGAGCCGCAATCCGGCACTATACATTTCACCCTGGAACACAATAACAATAACGTCCTTGACACGACTTTTTTTCTCGCATTGAACGAAGCTTCAGGTAATCAGATGATATGCCTGCGGCCCTTTCCCGCGGGGACCTATGCGTACAAAGCATCGCTTTTTTTAAAGGAGGCCAGGTTTTCGTATTCCGATACGCTTTTTGTCCAGGAAAACAACCTGGAGATGTCTGTCCGCGGGCAGAATACGCTGATCCTGAATGATCTGGCGATTCCCATTGAAATGAATGATTTCGAAGGTCTTCGTACCGCCCTTGCGAGTGATATCGGACAAAGAAATCGCGCGACAATCACCCGGACGATCCAAATCAAACATTCGTGGGGACTTTTAGCCTTTCTTTTCGTTCTATTTGGAATGGAATGGCTGATCAGGCGGAAAATCGGGTTGGATTTATGATCGGAGGAGGTATGGCTCAACACACACTTTATTGCGACAATGCCGCTACAACATTTCCCAAACCACGGTCGGTCATTGATGCCGTCCTTGATTACATGCTGAACGTCGGGGCCAGTGCCGGGCGGTCGGCTCACGATCTTGCCGTGAAAGCAAGCCGGAGCATTTTTGGAGTCCGCCAAAAGCTGGCATTATTGTTTAACGTAAACGACCCTTCGCGCATCATTTTTACTTCAAACGCGACGGAAGGCCTGAATGTGGGGATTTTGGGCATGCTTTCCGCCGGCGACCGCGTGGCGGTGACCGGCATGGAGCACAATTCGGTCATGCGGCCGTTAGGTTTTCTGGCGCGCGAGCGCGGCGTCGAGGTTTTAGTCGTGCCGGGCGACAAAAACGGAAACCTCGACATCGATGAATTCGAACGTATCGTCAAAACGGGCGTCAGGCTTGCAGTTGTCAATCATGGTTCAAACGTCTGCGGGACCATCGCCCCATTGCCGCGTCTCGGCGCTATCGCCCGCTCGCATGGCGCGGCATTCATGGTGGACGCGGCGCAAACAGCGGGGACGGTGCCCATTGACGTTCAATCGATGAACATCGATATGCTGGCCTTTTCGGGCCATAAAGGGCTCTATGGCCCGGCAGGCACCGGAGGTCTTTACATACGGGATGGAATAAGCGTCAGGCCCCTTAAATACGGCGGGACTGGGAGCGATTCCGTATCCGACAAGCAACCCGGTTTCTGTCCCGATAAATACGAAAGCGGCACCCTTAACGGGCCTGGAATCGCCGGTCTGGGCGCGGGAATCGATTTTATTGCGCAACAGGGAATGGAGGCCATCCGCGGTCATGGAGCAAAACTTATTGAATATTTTTTTGAAGAACTCAGGAACATCGACGCCATCACCATAATAGGCCCCAATGACCCTGATGCCATGCTGCCGACCGTATCCATCACCGTGCATGGGATTGACCAGGGCATCGTGGCCCGGCGGCTCAATGATGAGTTCGGCGTTTGCATCAGAACGGGGCTTCACTGCGCCCCGAACGCCCATCGCACCCTGGGAACATTTCCACGGGGAACAATCAGATTTTCTTTCGGCTTCTTCAATACGCTCAAAGACATTGATACAATAATAGTCGCATTAAAGGCCATATTTTCAACGTCACGATGAACAACCAGCGCTATTCCGAGAAACTTGTTTCCGGCCCTATTCCCTCCACGCTCATGAATCTCTCCGCGCCGATGCTTCTGGGAATCATTTCAATGATGTCGTTCAATCTGATCGACACGTTTTTTATCGGACAATTGGGCGCCCCGCAGCTCGCGGCCTTCACCCTGACTTTTCCCATAGTCATGATCATTTCCATGTTCACGCTGGGGCTTGGCGTTGGCGCCATGGCGGCCATTTCCCGCTGCATCGGAGAAGGCGATCGGACAAAAATCAGGCGCTATGCCACGGATTCGCTTTCCCTTTCGTTTGTATGCGTTTTCTTTTTGACCCTGCTCGGCGTCGTCACCATCACTCCGCTTTTCACCCTTCTGGGCGCAACGGCCGATATTTTGCCGTTTGTTAAACGTTATATGATCATCTGGTATCCCGGAATGGTTTTTTTCGTCGTGCCCATGATCGGGAATAACATCATCCGGTCCACCGGCGACACCCTCACGCCGAGCTTGCTTATGCTCGGCTCAATGGCGGCGAATACCGCGCTTGATCCGCTTTTTATTTTCGGGTGGGGCCCCGTTCCGCACATGGGGATCGCGGGCGCGGCGGTCGCTTCGGCGATCAGCCGCGGATTGTCACTTGTGGCAACGATCTGGGTCGTCCATTTTCGTGAAAAACTGCTGACAGACCCGTGGCCCGGGCGCGCCGCGCTGTTTTCATCCTGGAAAAAAATTCTCGCCGTAGGCCTGCCGGTGTCTGTATCCAATTCCGTCATCCCCCTTGCCATGGGCGTCATCACGCGGATCATCATCCATTTCGGGCCGGAGGCAATCGCGGGATTCGGCGTCGCAACGCGGATTGAGGCGTTCGGACTGACCCCGATTATAGCCATGTCCAACGGCATCAGTCCTTTTGTGGGCCAGAACATCGGGGCGCACAAATACGATCGGATAAAAAAAGGCCTTTTCATCGCAAAAATGTTCTCGGTAGGTTGGGGTTTGGTTTTATTTGTGACGTTTCTAACGATAGGCATTCCGCTTGCGTCGCTTTTCAATTCCAGCCCCATAATCGTGGCGTCGGCTAGCCATTACTTATGGTTCGTGTCGATAAGCCTTGGCCTGAGGGGCGTCCATCAGATAATCTGGACCGCGCTCAATGTGATGGGAAAGCCCTACGATTCGCTCGTCCTGGAGCTCATTTTGGCCTTCGGTTTATGGATACCGTTTTCAGTCATCGGTTCCCATTACTCCGGCATGATCGGAGTATATATCGGCCTTTCATGCGGAAACGGCATTGCCGGAATCATTGCATGGGCTTGGCAGGACCATGTGGTCGACAAGCTGAGAAAAGCATAAATTTGTTCAATATTCCAAAAGCATTACCTATTTTAAACTGTATCATAACATCGTACCCTTAAAAAAAAGAAAGAGGTTTTTTCATGAAGAAGTTGTATATGGCTTCCGCACTCGTCACGCTTGCTTTAACTTTCGCAAACTGTTCATCCAAAGATACCGTCTCCTCGCTCAAGAACGACGACCAGAAGATAAGTTACATGATCGGTCTTGACATGGGCGCATACCTTAAAAACCTTGGGATTACCATCGACCGTGCCGCGCTGGACCAGGGCATCGAAGACACTCTGTTGGCGCGGAAACAGCTCATGACCAAGGACGAAGTGTCGAAGCTGAAAGAAGATATCGGCAGAAAAATGCAGGCACAGCAGATGAGCAA
>JBAVGL010000099.1:0-8495 GCA_049684795.1 Chitinivibrionales bacterium
CCACATATCTTTTGTAATGGCAAAACTATTTAATGAAAATGGAGGTAAAGATGCTTACGACAAAACGGTATGAATACCTGAACATCGATAAAATAGGGTTCCATCCCGTATTAAACAATCATCGCGCATTGAACCCGTCAAAAGTTTCACATCTTGAAAAAGACATACTCACCAACGGCCTGCTTGAACCCCTTGTCGTATGGGAGCGCAATCCGGGGGAATTCTACCTTGTAGGCGGATTTCATCGCATGGAGGCCATCAAAAGCATCCGCGCGAAAAACCCCGGTTATTTCGACCGGGTCGACGTGCGCGTCGTTTCCGGCGACCCCGATGAAATAAGGGCGCTTAACCTCAAACTCAACGCAGACCGGCTTGACACCAATATAACCGATTATTTCGATACCGTCATATATTTGAACAACGCCAATTGGCCGAGGGAGCGCATCGCGGAATTTCTTGACAAAAGCACTTCCTGGATCGACGACATCGTCCGCTTTGCCCCGATGATCACCCCTCCAATGCATGACAAACTTAAAACGGGCGATCTGTCGTGGAGCAAGGCAAAGGAAATAATCCAGGCCACGCTCAAGGCGCCGGCGGGCCGGGAAAAGGAAACGCTCGAAGAGGCCCTTGTAAACGCGCATGAACGCAAGGTCCGGCCCCTGACCTTCCGGTCGGCTATCGGGCATATCGCAAAGGTCATTGAAGAAAAGCCTTCACAGACATTCACCATCCACGCGGAAGACCTTTACGCGCTCATGGTGACGCTGCAGGGGAAGAATTACAAATCGGAACATCTTGAAAGAATTAAAAAGGCCTTTCCCGGCCTGCTGTCCATTGATTAATCCTTGTCCTCGTCGGGCGAAATGTCCGCATCGGGTTCCGGCGGTTTGAAAGACGCCGGCCCTTCGCAGGCAGGATCGTCATTCATATCGTCAATGGTATTGTTGATGATGCTTTGGGCGTTCTGTTCTATAAAATCACATACGTCAAGCGTATCGACCACCTTGCATTGCTTGATGTATTCGATGATCGACAAACCCGTGGATATCATTATATTGCGGACCAGGTTTTCATCATACAATTTGCATTGTTTACCCGTCATAGTTCTTTTCCTTTGCGCTAATTAAGCTTTAATTGAAAAACTGCCTGAATTTCCCAAGCTTTTGCATAATTATTCAGAAAACATTCCTTTTAATATATGCCTCGACATCCACCCTGTAAATCTTGGGGTTGAGCGAACATTCGATGCCAAAGTCGGCGCTATCGGCTTGATTCTGCATTTTTGCAAGATCATATTCAACCGGCTTTGCGAGCCGTTTTTTCTCTTTATCAAAAAGCACATGTATTGTAGGCGCCAGAAGATTGTTTTTATCGACCCGGATCGTTATTCCCATTTCCCCGGTTTTGAGCCTGACAAAACTCCCCACCGGATACACTCCAAGTTGTTTGGTAAATCGTTCCACGATGTTTTTTGAAAAGTCCCTGTTTCTTCCCTCGAAGAGCATGGCGATAGCCTTATTCGGAAGAACCGCCGGGCGATAGGCCCGGTTTGTGGTGAGCGCATCATAAACGTCCGCCACCGCTCCGACAAGCGCGATTTCCTGAATAGCTTCACCTTTGAGCCCCTGGGGATATCCGTTGCCGTTGAACCGTTCATGGTGTTGATAAATGACCGCCTTGGCAAGATCGGGTATTTTGCTTTTGTTCTTAACGATTTCAAACCCATGCTCAGGGTGTTTCTTCATTGCATTGAATTCCCATTCCGTATATTTGCCCGGCTTGTTGAGAATGCTTTCGGAAACCCGCATTTTGCCGATATCATGGAGCAGACCGCCCAAAGCGGCCTCACACAGCGAGCCTTCGGAATATCCCAACGCCCGCGCCATGATGGTCATGAGAAAACAAACATTTATCGAATGCGAACGCGTATATTCTTCGGAACCTTTGATCAGGGTCAAACTCAGAAGCGCATCAGGATTGCGGACTATGCTGTAAACAATGGCATGGATCAACTGCTCGACCTTTTGTTCCGAATACCAGCGGTCATTTTTAATTGAATTAAACGCTTCTTTTACCACTTCATTGGCTTCTTGATGGATTTCCTTGGCACGGTCCAATTCGGTAAAATAGTCCACTTGAATGTTGCTGTCCATGATTGCCGTATTTTCCTAAAACTGAAATTCACAATGATGGAAAATTTACACTTATTATACTCATAAAAACTAATTTAGACAATTAAAATCTTTTGCCAATAAAATAACGGCGTTGGTATCGGAACAAAATAAATGGGCCCAATTTTGCAAATTCAAAAATGAACCTTTTTGTCGAGATATTCCACTAACTTTTGCAAGAACAAACTGATAATTATCGATATTTTGCAAGTCTTTGCAGATTCAATCAATCAAATATCGTAGTGGAGTTTGTAAAACCACGCTACAACGTTAACCGATTAACTAAATCTTATTTTAAGAGGTTTAAAATGCATATTTTTTTAATCATTAAAAGATTTGCCCTCACCATGATCATTTTTGGATTATTGCAAAGCGCTTTTGCCGACACGGTGCCGGATAATATTAAATACGCGAAACGGTTCCTTGATTTATATGAAAAAATCAAGGCCCCGGTAAACGGGTATTTCAGTCCGCTGGGCATTCCCTATCATAGCGTGGAAACCATGATTTGCGAAGCCCCCGATTATGGACACGAGACCACTTCGGAAGCGATCAGTTATTGGCTGTGGTTGGAGGGAATGTTCGGTTTCATGACTAACCAATGGACCGATGTCATTAACGTTTGGGCAAAGGCCGAACAATACCTTATTCCCTCCGGAACCGACCAGCCGACGAATTCTTCCTACAAGCCGTCCGCCCCGGCTACGTATATCCCCGAAGAAGACGATCCGTCCCAATATCCGGCGCCCGTTGACAAATCGATGAGCGTGGGTTCCGACCCGATATCAGCCGAATTGCAAGCGACCTACAGCACCCCAACGATATACGGGATGCACTGGCTCATTGATGTTGACAACTGGTACGGATACGGGCTGCGCGGAGACGGAACGAGCAAGCCGTCGTATATCAATACCTTCCAGCGCGGCACCCAGGAATCAGTTTGGGAAACTGTTCCCCAGCCATGCTGGGACAATTTTACGTACGGCGGCCCGAACGGATACCTCGACCTGTTCGTCAGCGATCCCTCCGGGTATTCGAAGCAATGGAAATACACCGACGCGCCCGACGCCGACGCCCGCATGATCCAGGCGATGTACTGGTGTTATGTCTGGGCGCTGGCGAAAAATCAGACCCCCCGCGCAGTTTTGCCGCTTAACCTTGCGGCAAAGATGGGCGATTACCTCCGGTATTCCTTGTTTGACAAGTATTTTCATAATGTCAATTGCACGGGTTCCCCCTGCAACGCCGCCGGCGATTACACAAACGCCCATTATCTGCTTTCATGGTATTACGCGTGGGGCGGGGCGATCGATGCCTCAAAAGGCTGGGCATGGCGCATCGGATGCAGCCATAACCATTTCGGATACCAGAACCCCGTCGCGGCATACGTGCTTTCAACGATACCGGACTTCAAGCCCCTTTCCCCAAATGGCGCCCGGGATTGGGCCGTATCGTACGGCCGCCAATTCGAATTTTATCAATGGCTGCAATCGGCCGAAGGCGCGATCGGCGGAGGCGCGACCAATTCATGGGAAGGACGATACCTCACGCCGCCCGCGGGGACAAGCACCTTTTACGGTTTGAGCTACGTGGAAGCGCCCGTATATTCCGATCCACCCAGCAATTCGTGGTTCGGGTGGCAGGCATGGTCGATGCAGCGCATGGGGGAAATTTTTTACATAACCGGCGACAGCCGCGTGGAAAAGGTGATGGACCGGTGGTTCTCCTGGGTCAAGCAAAGCGTCATTCTCAATGCCGACGGCAGCTTTGAAATCCCGTCGGACATCGGATGGAGCGGACAGCCCGATCCGTGGACCGGCGCCGCGGGTTTTACCGGCAACCCGAACTATCACGTCATCATAAAAAGCTATTCGACCGACCTTGGCGTCGCCGCTTCGCTTGCCCGGTCGCTCATCCATTATAACTTTGCAAAAAAGAAGATTGGAAAGCCCATCGATTCCACGGCGCTCTCTATAGCCAAGCAAATCATCGACCGGATTTATAATACCTGCTCGGACCGGATCGGATATTCTGCCGTTGAAAAACGCGGCGACTATCATCGTTTCTTTGATCAGACGGTTTACATACCCGCGACATTTTCGGGAAGAATGCCCGACGGCGACCAGATCAAACCCGGCATAAAGTTCCTTGACATCCGATCAAAATACCGCCAGGACCCCGCCTTTGCCGCGGTGCAAAACGCGGTCAACGCCAACGACACGCCGTCATTCAGGTATCATCGGTTCTGGGCTCAATGTGAAATCGCGTTAGCCTTCGCGGAATACGCCAGGTTTTCCCAGCCCGATCCGAATATCGCCCCCATCATTGTTTCAAGAGACAGCATCAACAGCGTGATCCAAAAGATCCCCGTTCTGCAACCAACCCAAAAATATCCCGCTCAACAGGGAATAAAAATCGCGAACCAAGGCCCCTTGGTGACAATCACATCGTTTTTCAACCACCCTGTTTTCGCGAGGCTCATGGACGTGGCCGGGCATACTCTGTGCGCTCAACGGGTGTCCGCCTTCGGATCCATATCACTTGAGGCCAAAATCCTCCGGTCGGGATACTATCTGATGCAAATTACGGAGGGTAATTCCGTACGCATTGTCCAGCCGCTCATGATGATGAATTGAGGGCATTTCGATCTAATGGTTTTGACCACACTGTCTTCAAAAAAAACTGGCTCTTTTGAAGAATAGCATATTATTGACTTCTTTCTTAAATCCCCTTCCCAAATTCATTTACGCTATCCTTTATGTTTCTTATTTTGTTCCGTAAAAATAGCTTATCATTATCATATTATTGAAGAACATTGTCTCAAGTATTTCCGTATTATAATTAGTATCAATTAATTACAATTTGTTAAACACATCAAACCGTTCCATAAAAATAGAACAAAATATTGAAATATTCTTAATTTTTTATAATTTAATGGTTTTTTATTAGTATATTTTATTCTTTCCTACCTGAGGACAAACAGGTTACTCTAAGCCTGAATTATCCACGCGAAATGTGTAAATAATTCAGATAGAGTAACTAAAGTGGAGAATTGCACATCGTGGAACATAGAAAAGTCAAAATAAGTATTTTCGATTATACGGATTATCGAAAATATCTTTCTGAATTTTATAAATATCAGAAAAAGAAAATGAATTTTTTTTCGTACCGCTATTTTGCAAAAAAAATAGGTATCAGTTCAATCGGATTATACAAGGACGTTGTCGAAGGAAGGCAACGCTTAGGAAAGGCCCTGGTTTTTAAATTCTCCGCTGCAATCGGGCATACTAAAAAAGAAGCGGAATATTTCGAAAATATGGTGTATTTCAACGACGCAAAGACCATTGAAGAGCGCAAATTGTTTTTTACAAGAATGCTGGCATGCGAGGGCTCAAATGCAAAAATCATTGAAGTCTCAAAATATGAATACTATTCCAAATGGTATTACAGTGCGGCAAGAGCGCTGCTTTCGAGCGGCCGTTTCAAGGACAATCCCGAAGACCACAAAAAAATCGCAAAAACGCTTAATCCTCAAATCCAGATCAACCAGGCGAAAAAGGCGGTCGTAATTCTTGAGAAACTCGGATTCATTACGAGAAATGAAAACGGTTTTTTTGTTGTCGTCGACAACGCCATTACCACAGGTATTGTCAAGCCTGATAAAAACGTAACGGCGCTCAATATTATAAATTTCCAGAAAGAAATGTTAAAACTCGCGGCCGGCGCCTTTGACCGATTTCCATCGGCGCATTCTAACATGTCAACACTTACGATAAGCATTTCTGCGGAAACGCTTGCAAATATCAAAGAAGATCTTTCTGCCCTGCGCGGCAAAATTGCAGCAATGGCCGAGAATGAACCGGCGGCCGATAGGATCTACCAACTCAATATGCAACTTTTTCCCATGTCGGACACTTATGAATAACCGCGAAAAACGCATTACAGCGCACCGACTTTTCGCATTCGTCATGATCATCGCGACTCTTACAGGGTGTTCTTCGCCGTCCCGTATCGCCTCAGGCAGCAGTTCGGAGACCGTTATCGGCAGGATTGTTTCCAGCGACGGAACCCCGGCCGCGGGCACAGCAGTCAATCTCTATCCCGAATCGTACAATCCGGCAATCGGCCCCGGGAAATTTCATTTGAGCAAGGACACCACCGACAGTGGCGGAACATTCGCAATGCAGGTTCCCGACGTTTCAGTCCGCTATGCCGTTTCAGCGGTAAATACCGTTTCGCGGACGAGAGCCTTGGTGACCGGAATTGTTATCCAAGCGGATACAACGGTACTAACCGATGCGGTCTTGAGAATTCCCGGAACGATCGTTGTGACGCCTCCGGAAAATGCCGACGTTCAAAACGGATATATGTATATTCCGGGAACCGAGATACAAAAAAACCTTGCGGGATCTTCTGGCGCCGTCTTCTTGGATTCGGTACCCGCGGGAACAATTCCCGAAGTTTGTTATTCCGTAAAAAATACCGATTCCGTAAAAATCATTAGGAGCAAGGTTCAAGTTATACCCGGAGACACCTCCCGGATTTTCCAGCCGTATTGGCAATATTCAAGGCCGCTTTATTTCAACACGACCGCGTCCGGCGCGGACGTAGCCGGAACGATAACGGATTTTCCCGCCCTGATACGATTGACAAAAGACGTATTCGATTTTTCCGAAGCAAGGTCGGACGGCGGCGATGTTCGGTTCACAAAACCGGACGGGACCGAGCTTAGCTACGAACTGGAGCGCTGGGATGCGGCGGGCGGGGCCGCTGAAATTTGGGTGCGCGTTGACACTATATTCGGAAATGACAGCGCCCACGACATCGTCATGTACTGGGGAAATCCCATCGCCTCAAGCGCCTCGAACGGCGCTGCCGTATTCGACGTCGCCGCTGGTTTTCAAGGAGTATGGCATATGGCGGAAGCGGGAAACGACCTCGCCCATGACGCGACAATCAACGGATTTAACGCCACGCCTTCCGGCATGACCGCAGCATCGGCGGCTCCCGGAATAATCGGCGTCGCGCGGGAGTTCGACGGTAAAACTAGCTTCTTGGCAGCTACCGGCAGCGCGTCGGGCGCCCTGAATTTCCCTGAAAGCGGGTCTTTCACGCTTTCAGCATGGGTATTCGCGGATTCCCTGGATAATAGTTTTCACGAAATAATTTCCAAAGGCGATCTCGACTATGGGATGCAGCTCCATAATATTAATAAATGGGAAATAACCGATTTCCTCGACGCTACGGGCTGGCAGACGGTGCGGTCTCCAGCAACGGCGCAAACATGGAAATATATTGTAGGAATGCGGGACGGAACCAAGGAATATCTGTATGTGGACGGAGTATTGGCGAGCGATTCGATCGCTCTGCGTGATTCCACGGGAAGAAACGAGACATTCGATCTGTGCATCGGAAGGCAGGCGGACGCATCAAGCCGCTATTGGAACGGTGCCATCGATGAGGTAAATGTGGCCAATGTCGCCCGGTCCCCGGATTGGATAAAGCTGTCGTATATGAACCAACAGGCAGTCAATAAACTGGTTGAATTTCGATAATCATCAATTCATTTTAGAAAAGGAGCGTCAGGTTAATGATGAAACATCAATTATTGTGTGTTATGTCAAGCGCCTTGTTTTTTACCGCGCTATGTGCCTGTGCCGATGAGCAATTGAAAGTAACCCCGGTTTTTTCGGGCTATGCGTCGTTTGAGGAATCGGAAATCGTTAAGGGCTATCTTAACATGCAGTTTTCAAATTATGCGGGACCGGTCTTAACGCCGCTTTGGATGGAAAACGCCAAGATGGGCCTCTGCGCCAACACCGACGTCGGCGAACATCTTCAAATAATCACGGCCTTCGAAGGCAAACTTGGATTTTCCCTGACCACCGATTACAATCCTCAAACCAATTATAGCACGACACAGCGGCCTCAATGGGATTTTACCATTCAGCGGGGAGAAGGACTGTATTCATTCGGAGATCCTCAAAATCCGTTTCTGCAAATCGAGGCGGGCTATTTCCCCTATAAATATAACCCCGACGTTCGAAACCTCGGAGAATACTTGTTCAGGTCCTTTTGTTATCCTGCCGCCTTGCTCAATACATTCGACCGCCCCTATGCAGACCTTTTAGGATTAAGGATAGGAAATTCTTTCGCATTTCCCGTAGGAATATTTCACCACGATCTCCTTATTACATCAGAAACGAAATATTATCCTTTAAAAGATTTTTCGCTTAGTTATCTTGCGGACTTTTCACTATTCCATATTTTGAGCGTGGGACTCGGCGGAAGTTTATATCGTATGCTTCCGGTCTTCTTAAA
>JBAVGL010000100.1:0-13042 GCA_049684795.1 Chitinivibrionales bacterium
GCGGCGATCTGGGTGCTCGTGGATACGGTATTCGGCAACGACAGCACGCACTATCTTACCATGAATTGGAATCCCTCCGGCGCTGCCCCGCAATCAAACGGCGCCGCGGTATTCGATACCGCAAACGGGTTCCAGGCGGTCTGGCATTTTGGCGAAGGTCCAAATGCAATTGCCCGGGACGCAACAGTCAACGCGTATGACGGCACAGCGAACGGCATCATGACCGATACCGGGGGAGTTATCGGCAATGCCAAGGTGTTCGACGGACAAACAAGCTATTTTGCAACGTCCAATACCGCAAGCGGCAAACTCAATTTCCCGGTGAATGGGCCCTCTACCATTTCGGCATGGGTAAACATCAATGCTTTGGACGGAAATTTTCATTGCATAATTTCAAAGAGCGATCATCAATATGCGCTTCAAGTCCGTAGCAGCAATCAATGGGAATTTATGGAATTTGATAACGTTCAGGGCTGGCTCGGCGTAACCACTCCCGCTGTAGCCCAAACCTGGAAATATGTGGTCGGCGTGAGAAATGGAGCGAACCAGTATATTTATGTTGACGGCGTTTTGGCGGATGGAACCATAACGGTCAATCAGGCTAACGGCAGAGATGTTTCCAACGATGTTACCATTGGAAGAATATCCGCGGTAACCGGGGGAACCGGCTATCGGTTCTTCAACGGTAAAATCGATGAAGCGTGCATGGCGAATGTCGCGCGATCCGCGGACTGGATAAAACTGTGCTACCAGAACCAGAAACCGGGAAGTACGGTTATCACCATTAAATAATCTTTGCTTTTTTTTGGGGGGGTAGGGGTTTGGCATGGCAAACCCCTACAAACGCGCAATTTTTAAACGCCTGCTTTTTTCTTGAGTTCCGCGAGAATATTGAGCGCGTCAAGGGGAGTACATTTGTCAAGGTCAAGGTTTTGCAGTTGCTGGACTATTTCCGCGTTCATGGAATCCATGAGGTTTAACTGGACGCCGCCTGATAAATCCAGGCTTTCCTGCCGGGCCGGTTTTTTGTCGGCTTCGCGGTGGCGCGCCAGCACTGGCTTGTGGTCGGGAGTGAGCTCCATGTTTTCAAGGTTCGACAGTATCTCCTTGGCCCGCATAATGACCTGCCTCGGCACTCCCGCGAGTCGTGCCACCTGTATCCCATAGGAATGGTCGCAGCTGCCTTCGTCAATTTTCCGCAGGAAAATGATGCGGTCGTTCCATTCCTTGACTTTAATGTGCAGGTTTTTTATCCGTGGGAACAAAAGCGCCATTTCGGTAAGCTCGTGGTAATGCGTCGCGAAGAGCGTCCGCGCCCGGCGCTGCGGGGACTCGTGGAGGTATTCCGCGACCGCCCAGGCGATGCTGATGCCGTCGAACGTGGACGTTCCCCTTCCCACTTCATCAAGAAGCACGAAACTGTTTTCCGTCGCGTTATTGAGGATATTGGCCACCTCGATCATTTCGACGAGAAACGTGCTCTGGCCGCGGACAAGGCGGTCGGAAGCCCCGACACGCGTATAGAATTTGTCGACGATCCCGATTTCGGCGGAGGCCGCGGGCACGAACGACCCCATCTGCGCCATGATGGCGATGAGCGCGTTTTGCCGGAGGTAAGTCGACTTTCCGGCCATGTTCGGGCCCGTGATGAGCAGGATCTGGCTCTCGCCCGCTTTCATGTCGAGGTCATTCGGCACGAACGGTTCGTCGGGGTTCATGCGTTCGACGACCGGGTGCCTGCCGTCCCGGACGAGGAAATCGGAATTGCTTTTTATCAAGGGGCGGCAATACACGTTGTCGGAGGCGATTTTCGCGAGCGAAACAAGCACGTCCAGCAGGCCGATGGCCCGCGAGGCTTTTTGGATGCCGACGCATTGCGCCGCGATGCTTTTCCTGTGTTCCGTAAAAACCTCGTATTCCAGGTTCGCGCCGCGCTCCTCCGCGCCCAGGACCTTGCCTTCCATTTCTTTAAGTTCCGGCGTGATAAAGCGTTCCCCATTGACAAGAGTTTGCTTGCGGATGTAGTTCTCGGGAATTGAATCGAGGTTTGTCCTGGAAATCTCGATATAATAGCCGAATACCCTGTTGAAGCCGACCTTGAGCGACCCGATGTTCGTGCGCCTGCGCTCGGTTTCCTGGAGCTGGGCTATCCATTTCTTGCCGTTTACGGAAGCGTCACGGATGGAATCGATTTCGGCCGACACTCCGGATTTGATCACATTGCCTTCGCGGACCGAAAGGGGCGGATTGTCGACGATTGTGGCTTCTATAGACCCCGCAAGCGGTTCAAACCCCGTCACGGCCTCTCCGATCTGCTTGATCAGCGGACAGGGCGAAGCGCCGATGATTTTTGCCAGCTTGGGGAATACAAATAACGATTGCTTGAGCGCGACAAGGTCGCGGGCGTTGGCGCGCTCGAAGACGATGCGGCCGATCAGCCGCTCGATGTCGGCGACCTGCTTTAGAAAGAGCTCGGCCTCCCCCCGGACATACACATCGGCCTTGAGCCATTCCACGCAGTCCAGCCGTTCGTTGATGGTGCCGCAATCCTTGAGCGGGTGGGTTGTCCAGTATTTAAGGAGGCGCGCGCCCATGGCGGTGCTTGTTTTGTCAAGAATTGAAATGAGCGTCCCGCCCTTGTCGTCGGAATGGAGCGGTTTAATGAGCTCAAGATTGCGAATGGTGGAAGGGTCCAGTTCGGCGTAGTGCGACAAAGACCGGGGGACAATGGCGGTAATGTGCCGGAGCTCGTTTTTTTTCTGCTCTTTTAAATACGTGAGCAGGGCCCCGGCCGCCGCGATGCCGATGCCGTATCCTTCCAGTCCCATTCCCGCAAGCGATGAAACGCCGAAATGGCCGCGCAGCGCCTGCGAGGAGTTCTCGTATGCAAATTTCCATGAATCAAACCTCGATACCACCGCCTGCCGGGCGTTGCGCGCCACCGCGTCGGCCAGGGGATTGTCCTTTACGTCCGAGAGCACGACCTCGGCGGGGTCGATCCGCGCGATTTCCTCGATGACCTGCGAAAACGGGACCTCTTCGACCTGGAACAGGCCCGTTGAAAGGTCGCATATGGCGATGCCCGCGCTTTCTTTACCTGCCGCGATGCTTACGATGAAATTGTTGCTTTTTTCGTCGATGAAACTGTCTTCGGTGGCCGTGCCCGCCGTGATCACCTCGACGATATCGCGTTTGACCAGGCCTTTGGCGTTTTTAGGGTCTTCGGTTTGTTCGCATATCGCGATTTTATAGCCGGCCTTGACCAGCCTGTTCGCGTACCGGTCAATGGCGTGATAGGGAAAACCGGCCAGCGGAACGTCTTCGGCGCCGCCGTGGTTACGGGCGGTAAGGGTTAGGCCCAATACCCTGGAGGCGATTTTGGCGTCCTCGTTGAACATTTCGTAAAAATCACCCATCCTGTAAAGAAGAACGGTCCCCGGATTTTGCGCCTTTATCGCGGAATATTGGCGCATAAGGGGAGTAAGGGGGTCGGACGGATTCTGAAGGGAGAGGGTGGCCATACTCAGGAGATTAAAAATGTATTACGGGGGCGCATTGCAATGACCCTCATACGCTCAGGCCGGGGTTTCGCCGTTTTCGTTGGCGGATGATTGGGCAACATCAAGCCCCTTGGCTTCCAGCGGCCCGGCGGCTCCGGAAACCTGAAGACCCGGGATTTGTTCCTGTTCCGCTTCATCAGCCGCTTTTTCAGTCTCAAGAAACTGAAGTTCAGCTTCCGACAGCTCGCCCAATTTTTCTTTCGCCAAGGCCTCAAATTCCTCGACCCTGGGCAAATCAACCAATTTATTAATGCCGAAATATGTCAGGAATTCCTTGGTGGTTGCGTATAAAAGCGGCCGGCCCGCCTTTTCGCTTCTTCCCGAAACGGTGACGAGGCGCTTTTCCAGAAGCGTCTTCATCGCGCCGTCGGACAACACGCCCCTGATCGCTTCGATTTCCGCCTTGGTTATCGGTTGTTTGTAGGCGATGATCGCGAGGCACTCGAGCGACTGAATGGAAAGTTTTTTGGCCGCCTTTTCCTTGAAAAGCTGCTGGACCCACTGGTAATAATAAGACACTGTGCGGAATTGGTAACCGCCCCCGATTTCGGCGATTTCAAAGGGGTGCCTTTCCTTTTGGAGCTGTATATTGATTGTATGTACCATCTTCCTGATATCGTGGGCGTCAGGCTGTCCGGGAACAATGGATTTGAGCCTTTCGGTCGTCAAGAGTTCTTCCGAGGCGAACAACACCGCCTCAAGTACCCGCATCGACTCAATGAGCGGCTCCGGATGTTCGGAGGGTCCGGCCGAATCGGTTTTCGGTTCTTCAATATCCATGGTTTCCCTTGTTATTGCTTAGGCTTGCCTGCCTAAAGTAACTAACCTGCCTAAGGGCAGATAAGTCTCTGTACGCAGGAATTATATGCGCTGGACGCGTATATAATTCAGCTACACAGACTAATATAAATTATTCTGATCAATTATACGGTAAAATCGTGGAGCGGAATGACCGCGGGAAGGCGCTCGGGTTTTTCCGCAAAGAGTTCATGCGGGATCCAGCGGATTGTCAAGTTCTTTATTTTTGGGGAAGAAAGCGCTTCGATGACATACGAATACCATGGCTGGGCGGTGGCGATAAGAAGCAGGTCCACCTGGTCGCGTTCCAGTACCATGCGGATGTTTTCGATAGTGTCCAGCACGGGATATCCCATGAACTCGCCGGGATGTTTTTCCCGTGTCGGCCACAGAACGCCTTGTATGAGAGCGGTTTTGTCTTCTTCAATATTTTTTATCAGCGCGGCGCTTACGTCATCATTGCCTATGATGATGACTTTTCCCGTACTGTAAATAAGCCGCTTGAACCGGCTTATGATCAGGGGCATGCCTTCGCGCCAGGCCAGCAGCAAAAGGATAATGCATATGGTGGAGATCAGGAAAGCAATCCGTGATAAGGCCATGGATTTCACAAAGTATACGCATGACATGAATACCACCGACGCCATGGTTCCCGATACAAGCATATTGCCGATGGAATACCGTCCCTTTGAATAAACGCCGCGGAAGGCCAGGATCAAGATGAAACTGGCCGTCATCAGGGCATGCATCGCGATCATGATGAGGGTGTTGTTTCCCAGGTAAGGCGACTCCAAGCCACTCAAGCTGAACCTGATACTGATTCCGGCGAAAAGGACCAGGTTGATAACCAAAAAATCAATAAGCGTTGCCGTGAACGTTTTTAAAAGATTTGCCGCGATTGTGCGGGTGGCAAGCGACACGATTGCCGCAACGATGAGCCAACCCGGGAAAAAAGACTTGTGCAGGTGTCGGTATTTACGTGAAAAAATCACCATGGCTTCGTAAAAGGCCTTGCGCGAGGCAAAAGAGATTTTCGCGGAGCTTCTACCCTTAAAGTGGATGATTTGCGTGTGCGGATCGTACCACACGGCAAGCCCTTTTTCCTTGACCCTCCAGCACAGATCCAGGTCCTCGCCATACATGAAAAAAGTCTCGTCGAAGCCGCCGATTTCATGGAAAAGTGAAAGCCGCATGAACATGAACGAGCCGGAGACCGCGTCGACCTCGGAGGCCTGATCGGGGTCTAAAAAAGTAAGGTTGTATTGTCCGAAACGTCTGCTTTTAGGGAAAAATTTGCTGAGCGCCGTCAGCCGGTAAAATGCCACCGGCGGAGTGGGAAAACTGCGGCGGCAGCTTACCTGCAAAGACCCGTCCGGGTTCAGGATTTTAGGTCCTATGATTCCGGCATGGTCGTGGCTGGTGAAAAAATCTAGGCATTCCGAAAGCGCGTTTTGTGAAACAAGCGTATCGGGATTGATAAAAAGCACGTAGGTCCCGCAGGCGCTCTGAGCGCCGACGTTACAGGCTTTTCCAAAGCCGATATTGCTCTTCAGCCCGATCCATTGGACTTCCGGGAATTCTTCGGTGATGGAGCGCTTTGAATCATCGCGGGAAGCGTTGTCGACAACGATGACTTCCGATTGGTCATATAGCTGCGCCTGGCGCAGCGACCGCAGGGCGCGCTGCAAAAAATCGGGCACTTTATAGTGCACGATCACAATTGAAATGAGTGGGGCCTTGGGAACCAACTATGGTGTCCTGTAAAATATTGATTGGAGGCGCAGTTTCCAGAGCAGGATGATCCCCTCGCGTATGATTTTTGTGGACATTTTGGAAGCGCCGCGCTGCCGGTCGGTAAAAACTATCGGGATTTCAGTTATCCGGAATTTGTTTTTCCAGGCGAAGTAATTCATTTCAATCTGGAAGGCATAGCCCGATGAATCTATTTTGTCAATCTTTACTTTTTCAAGCACCGCCCTGCGGAAACATTTAAACCCGGCGGTGCAGTCTCTCAGCGGAATTCCCGTTATGATTCTGGCGACTATTGAGGCGCAGTAGCTTAAAAGCAGCCTGCTCATGGGCCAGTTGATGACATTGACCCCGCTTAAATAGCGTGATCCGATGACAATATCGCTCCGGTCCATGGCTTTTAAAAAGTCGGGAAGATACTTCGGGTCGTGCGAAAAATCCGCGTCCATTTCAAAAATGTATTCGTATCCCCGCGAAAGCGCCCAGTGAAACCCGGCAACGTAGGCTTTTCCCAGTCCTTCCTTTTTTGACCGGTCCAAAACAAAGAGGTTGCTCCTTTGTTTCCCCATATCTTTAACGAATGCGGAAGTCCCGTCGGGAGAGCCGTCATCCACGACCAGAATATGGATCCCGGGGACGGTTTTCTCTATGACGGGGATCAAAAGCCCGATGTTGTCTTTTTCATTGTACGTTGGAATGATAATGAGGATTTTTTCGGGCGTCATACATTCCTTTTAATAAATATTTATAAGGAAGGCCTTTTGTTCACAATTATTTTCTTGCAAGCGCTCGATCGGGGGCGGAAATCATGCTTACCTGCCCAACGGCAGGTAAGAGTTTCTAAATTTGTCTTTACCGCGTTTTCAACGTAGTAAAGACAAATAGACACTCTAATATAACACACGAAAATCATATGAGGCAAGAAAGAGCTCGGATTTTATTGGTCACGAATAACCAATGCACGACGCCGTATCCCGTTTTCCCCGTCGGCATCGGCCATGTCGCGGCGGCGCTCATGCAATCGTCGTATGCTGTCAAGATCGTCGACATGCTCGATACAAGCGTGGAACTGGAGTCCGTGCTGCGAAGTTTCAGGCCCGATTATATAGGGGTTTCACAGAGGAATTTCGACGATATCCAGATAAAACACACCCGTATGTTCGCGGACGATATCGCATCTCTTGTTAAAGAAATCAGGAAAAGGTCTACCTCGCCGATAGTGCTCGGAGGAAGCGGCTTTTCTTTATTCCCGCGGCAAATGCTTGAATTGACGGGGGCCGATTTCGGCATTCAGGGCGAGGGCGAGCAGGCCTTAACCAAACTCATACGCGCCTTGAACTCCCGGCGCCCCTTTTCCGGCATTCCGGGGCTGGTTTTTCGACGCGGCGACACAATTGTCGTTAATAAAAAGAAAGCATGCCCGCCACATCTTATCGCACCGGCAATTCGACCGGCGAAATTGTCGGCCATGTATCGCAGTAAAGGCGCTATGCAGAACATTCAAACCCAGCGAGGGTGCGGTTTCAAATGCTGTTATTGCACCTATCCGCTGATTGAAGGGACGCGGGTAAGGCAGAGAGGACCTAAGGACACATTTTACGAAATGAAAACGATCAAAAAGTCAGGCGCCAAATACTTTTTTATCGTCGATTCGGTCTTTAATACCTCAAACAAGCATGTTGCGGAAATATGCGAAGGTATCATTAAAAACGACATCAAGCTTTCATGGGGATGCTTTTTGCGTCCGGAGGGGTTGACCGCGGACCTTATGGATCTTATGAAGCGGGCGGGGATGAAACATATTGAATTCGGCTCGGACAGTTTTTGCGACAGCGTGCTTGATGCATATGGCAAGCATTTCAGTTTTGATGATATTTATCATTCAAGCGAATTGGCGCGAAAGGCACATGTTCATTATGCGCACTTTCTTATTATAGGCGGTCCCTCGGAAACCGAAAGGACCATTCGGGAAAGCTTCGGCAATTCAAAGAAACTCCGGACGACCGTGCATTTTCCTTTTGTCGGAATGCGTATATATCCCGGTACGAAACTCGATGGTTTTGCGCGGGAGGAAGGCTTTATTCCAAGAAACGCCGATCTTTTCGAGCCCCGGTTCTATATTACGCCGTATATTTCCAGGAGCAGGATATTTTCAATGCTCAGGCAATTCAACGCGCAGAGGCGTAATTGGATCGTTGGCGACCTGCCGCCGTCACTTGTCACCATAGTCAAACAGCTCCGCGCGAAGGGCGTCGAAGGTCCTTTGTGGGAATTCTTGGTGAGATAACGGACCCTATGCGAATAGCGCTTTTTTACCCGCGCGGCAGCACCTATGCCAGTTCCGCGCGGAACATAAACCACCTCGCCTGTATCATGCCGCCCATCGGATTGGCTTCGATCGCCGCGGTGCTGCGGGCCGGCGGGCATGAGGTCCGGATTTTCGACGCCGCGCTCGATTGCACCGTCTCCAATGAGCAATGGGCCGCGCAGATTGCCGATTATAAAGCCGATTTTGTCGGGTTTTCCACAATCACTTCCAATTTTTGCGACGCATATGACGTGTGTGAAAAGATCAAGCGGCGCGATTCTCACATTAAAACCGTTTTTGGCGGAGTGCATGTCTCATGGGGAAAAGGCGCGCTCCTTAAAAAATTCGGGGCGATCGATTATGCCATTGCCGGGGAAGGCGAATATTCCTTTTGTAAACTTGCTGCGGGGGCGCCGCTTTCTTCCATCGAAGGGTTGTATTTTCGAAACGGGGGGCTTACGGAAAACGGGCCGACCTCTGCGACGTTCTGTGATATGGACTCGCTGCCCTTTCCCGCATACGATCTTTTAAGCGGCTTTCCGCGCCGGTATCTCCCGCCGCTTTTCAGCTATCCCCGTCATCCGGGGGCGGGAATAATCTCTTCCCGCGGATGCGTTTATCAATGTTCCTATTGCGACCGGTCGGTGTTTGGAAAAAGTTTCAGATGGAACTCCGCCGAATATACGGTCGAACAGATCGCCTGGCTGAAAAAGGACTTCGGCGTACGGCATGTCAACTTTTACGACGACCAGTTCACCGCGAACCGGGCGCGTGTAGCCCGCCTGTGCGATATTCTTGGAAAAAAAAGAATGGGCGTCTCCTATAATTGCATCGTCAGGATCGGCCATATCGATGCGGAGTTGTGCCGCATGCTGAAAACTTCGGGCTGCTGGATGGTCAATGTGGGCATAGAATCGGGCGACCAGTCGTTGCTTGACAAATTCAAAGACGGGCTTACCCTTGAGGCCATCCGCGGGGACGTGAAAATGCTGTATGAAGCCGGCATGCACGTCAAAGGGCTTTTCATGATGGGTTTTCCCGGAGAAACCGAGGCGTCCATCATTAAAACACGTGATTTCGCGAAGTCTTTGCCGCTCAAGGACGCCAACATAACCGCTTTTACGCCATTCCCCGGCGCGCCCGTGGGCGCC
Organism: Chitinivibrionales bacterium; assembly: GCA_049684795.1. Classification (GTDB taxonomy): domain Bacteria; phylum Fibrobacterota; class Chitinivibrionia; order Chitinivibrionales; family FEN-1185; genus JBAVGL01. The sequence goes on from JBAVGL010000100.1 coordinate 9,567, forward strand.
TCAATTTCCGCGGAAGGGACCCTGGACAACGACTGGTCGAAAATGGACTGCGAGCATTTTGTTTTCGTTCCCAGGGGAATTCCTTCGAGGGAATTTCTTGAGAGGCAGAATAAACTTTTTATTAGGGAATTTTATCAACGACCCTTTTTAAGGTCGATGTATCTCACGATGCTGTTTCAGTCTCCCCACAGCTATTGGCGGCTTATTAAACATATCCGGACGTTTTTCAGCTATTTTTCTAAAATAAATAAATCTTAAAATAAACCCTTATCTTTATTTTATAGTTGCTTATCTTATTTTCGCATGTTTCCACTTTTGTTGCAGAAGCCGCCCTTTATGATTTGTTTTAACCGATTTGGAACCTGTTCCAAGACCATATTCCCACATATAGCCATAATATGCCACTGCCGTCTGGATTTTGCCATTGTCAGACATTGCAACCCACGACCAAATTTGAGATGTAGCTTGCTGTGTCCAAGAATCCCCGTAATTTTTTGATACGCAAATATAGCCGTTGTCCGCTAACGCGGTTTGCACGCTGCCGTCATTCGATATCATTACGCCTTCCCAATTTTGTGGCGTTGTTTTTTGCATCCACGTATGTCCATAGTCCGTTGAAACAAACATATAACTGGTATCATACACTGTCGCGGTTTGATATTTTCCGCTACTTGACATAGCAATATAAGCCCAGGATTGTTGCGTGGCTTTTTGCACCCACGTATTTCCGCAATCCGTTGAGACCCAAAGGCAACCATCGTCCGTGGCGGTTGTTTGTATTCTTCCGTCGCCTGACATTGCTGTGTAAGTCCAATTTTGAGCCGAAGCTTTTTGCACCCAGGTATTTCCATAATCCGTTGAGATATATAAATAATCCCCGTAAGCTGGAGCCGTTTGCGTCCTGCCATCACTTGACATCGCAATGTGTGTCCACGATTGGGTCGAGGCTTTCGGCGTCCAGGTTTCTCCGTAGTCCGTTGAAACATAAATATAATCCGCTATGGACGTCTGATACCTTCCGTCACGTGACATCGCTAAGTAAGACCAATATTGAGATGAAGTTTTCTGGGTCCAGGTGTTTCCATAGTCTTTTGAGACCCAAAGAGACCCGAAGTCGTCCGTGGCCGCTGGGTCGCCGCCGCTTACCGCGGTTTGGTATTTGCCATCACCCGACATTTCAATGAAAAACCAATATTGTAATGCGGCTTTCTGAACCCATGTATTTCCGTAGTCCGTTGAAACCCAAAGGTGGCCGCTGTCTACGGTTGCCGTCTGATATTTTCCATCGCCGGACATGGCAATATCAAACCAGGCTTGAGAAGCGCCTTTCTGAACCCATGAAGCTTGCGAATGATCATTATCATTGGGGCCATTTTGTGCTTGAGGCGCCCATTGCGCTTGAGTCATGGTACAAAAAAGGAAAACCGCCAATATAGTATATTTTTTCATAAACCCTCCCATATCGCTAATATATATATTGGGCATCCCGCTCAGCCAAAATATTATTGCTAACCCACAAGGTGGATAAGAGTCTCTATATTTGCCTTTTCTACAAATGTAGCAAAGGCAAATAGACACTCTAATATTTCGCGTCCGCGAATTCGATCCAGCCGCCCGCCTTGACCAGCGCCTCGTCGAATTTATTCAGTGTAAAACTCACGGAACAGCTTTTTCCCTTGCCCCAGGAAAAAATGAGCGTTTTTTCGTGGAAATCAATGTCGCACATCGTATTGAGCCGATCGGGCAGGCCAAACAGCATATCGATGTCTTTTTGCGGGAGCTCGATGGCAAGCATGCCGCAATTAAACATGTTCTGCCTGAATATGCGTGCGAAGTTCTGCGCAATCACAACGGTTATGCCGTTTACTTCCAAGGCCCAGGGGGCGTGCTCGCGCGAGGAGCCGCACCCGAAATTGCGGCGGGAGACAATCACCCGCGCCTTGGAAAAAACCCCGCTTTTCCCGTCGAAGCCGGGAAGTTTCAGGTCTTCGAGCAGATAGGGTTTCAGGGCCTGTTTGGTAACTTCGGTCAAATATTTTGCCGGGATGATTTCGTCGGTATTTATGTCCGATCTGTCCAGAAACAGGACCGGGCCTCCAAAGGTTTTCATTGTATATCCTTTCGATTAAAATAGTTATTTCAGATAATCCCGCGGATCGGTCAGATGCCCGGTTATGCCGCTTGCGGCGGCGCTGGCGGGGCTCATCAAATGTACCATGCCGCCTTTTCCCATCCTGCCGTAGAAATTACGGTTGGTCGTCGACGCGCACACTTCACCTTCCGCAAGCACGCCGTTTGACATGCCCAGACATGCCCCGCAGGTGGGATTTGTCACGCAATACCCTGCATCCATGAATTGTGCGATAAGCCCTTCGTCCATTGCCTGTTTGAAAATGGCGGGAGTTGCCGGGCTTACAATGCCCCGCACACCATGGGCCAGCTTTGTGTCTTTGATAATGCCTGCCGCGATCCGCAAATCAGAAATTCTGCCGTTGGTGCAACTGCCTATGTACACCTGGTTTATTTTAACGTCCGAAAGGTCTTTCAGCTTTTTCACCTCGTCGGGCTTATAGCCAATGGTTGAAACCGGCTCCAGAACCGATGCGTTAATGGCAATGGTTTTTTCGTACAATGCGTCCGGGTCCGAATGCCACTTCTTGAAATCAGCGAGCGCCATTGCGGTATCGTTTTCATAATCGTTCTTGATAAAAGGCCACAGATAATCAACGGTTTTCGCGTCGGGCATGCATATTCCCGATGTTCCGCCCGCTTCGATCGCCATGTTGCACAGCGTCATACGTTCTTCCATGGAGAATGCATCTATAACGGGGCCCTTGAATTCAATTACGCAATCGGTGGCGCCGTTTACCGTGAGCGTACGGATGATTTCCAGAATAAGGTCTTTGGCAAAAACACCCACGTCCAGTTTGCCTGTTATATCAAGGCGAATGCTGCGCGGCAGACGGAATGCGCACACGCCTTTGAGAATGCCGACTTCCAGGTCCGTGGTGCCCACGCCCGCGGCAAATGCGCCAAATGCTCCGTGGGTACAGGTGTGGCTGTCGCCCATGATGACCGTGTATCCCGGCCTGATGAACCCTTTTTCGGGGAACAAGGCATGGCACACGCCATTTGTTCCGATGTCGAAAAAATCCTTGATTCCGTTTCGGAATGCCCATTCCCTCAGGATTTTTGCTTGGGTGGCGCTTTTACTGTCTTTGGGAGGAGTAACGTGATCGATGACGGCCTTGATTTTCAGCGCATCGAAGACACGGTCTTTCCCGCGTGCCTGTAAATCGGTTATGGCAATGGGCGTTGTTATTTCGTGGCACATGACCACATCCAGCGACAATACCTTAGTCCCGGAAAAGGGCTCGTCCACAACATGCGATTCGAAAATTTTTTCAGTAATTGTTTTTCCCATAATTTGCCTTTCTATTTAAATTAACCTGATTTTTAACCTCACCTCATTTCCC
>JBAVGL010000101.1:0-29672 GCA_049684795.1 Chitinivibrionales bacterium
GCCATGGGATTTGCCTTGTTTCCAGCCTTCATACAACAGGGGCAATCACGATAAATGAAAACGCCGATCCTGACGTCGAGCGGGATTTTTTCTGGAAATTAAGCCAGCTCGTTCCTCAGGAAAGCGCCTACCGTCATTCCGAAGGAAATTCCGACAGCCATGTGAAAACGTCATTAGTGGGTACCAGCGTGCAGGTACCTGTCCAAAACGGGCGCGTTGTACTCGGGACCTGGCAGTCGATTTACTTCTGCGAGTTCGACGGCCCGCGCAGCAGGCGGGTTTCGGTGACTGTTATGGGAGAATAAATAATTTTTCGGCTTTCAATACCCCGTCCGCAATAGTATAATCCTGATCAGGACATCCTTGATAAAAAGACCTGCCCGCGCTCTGGCATCGGTTGGCAAGCGGCACGCTATTATTTATGATTTTGATATAGAAAAAAAATTATTTATTATACCGTTTTTATCTAGATTATCCGGATAAAAGGGCAGCTTGTGAAATTTATCGTTCCTATAATCCTGATCGCGGGACTCTTTATTCCGGCAAACGCCGATACCACCGACATCCTTTATGCCGCGGAACTCAATTCCGTTCCGGTCGGCTGCCGCTCGACGGCGATGGGAAACACGGGCATTGCGCTGCCCTTCGAGGCGGTGAGCATGTTCTGGAACCCTGCCGCGGCGTCGTTTGTCCATTCCTATGACGTGTCGGCGGAGTACGCCCAGCTTTATGGCGGATTGTCAAGTCAGGCCTGCGCCGCTTTCCGGGCGCCTCTTCAGGACGGCGTGAGCGTCGGGCTTATTTATGAGCCCTTTTTCAGCGGCGATATCAGCCGCTGGGACTCGCTTCCGGGCACCTATCTTGACCGGCAAATGGACCCGACGCTTCGGGCCAACGGTTCCAGCGACGGCGTTTTCACCAATAACCAGAATATCCTGTCCCTTTCCCTGGCCAAACTTTTCGAGCTGCCGGTTCCCCGGCCTACAAGCTACAGCTATCCTTTGCCCGTGGAACTTTCGGTGGGCGTGAGTTTCAAAGGCTTCTGGGAAACCATGAACCCGGACGGGAAATTGCGCATGGGAGTGAACGTGAACTGCGACGCCGGGGTCGTCCTTCGTGTCGGCCTGGATTATGATATGTCCCGTCAAGCGGTGTCGCGGGAGATCTACGCCGCATTTTCGCTGCGCGACGCCCTCGAAACGCAGATCTCCTGGCTCCACTCGCCCGATGAATACCAGGAACAGGTCGACCAATTGCAATATTACGGGATTTCATACGTTGACAAGACGGGGTTGCTGGCGGCTCAGTGGACCGTTGCTTTTTCGCTGGAAAAATCCTACCAAATTACCTACCACGCGGGAATAGAAGCGCTTTTCTGGGACATGCTGGCTTTCCGCGCGGGGATGTCGGAAAAAGTCCCGACCGTCGGCGCGGGCATACGATATAAGCGTTATTACCTCGATTATGCCTTCAGCTTCGACGACATTGCCTCTTCGCCCCTGCGGGTTTCATTGGGGTGCTGGTTTTAAAGATATTTACGGCGGTATAAAAATTAAATGGCTTTTTCGCTTAATATTCAAGCCGATAAAAATATTATATCTTAATAAATGAAGAGATAGCAGGGGCAGTTGAATAACTGGTAATTCTTCGGACTCGATGCTTGATGATAAGTTGAGAGACAAATGAAAGGTATGGCCCCGTGGTTTCACTTGATGGGTTAGTGAAGAAGATAAGCTAACCTCAAATGAACCGCGTTGTTGAATGATATTAAAATTTATTGGAATTAAAAGATAAATACCTATTAGAATTGGAATACCTATGAAAAAATTATGGCTAATTTTTCCGTTATCAATTTTAATTTTATCTTGTGCATCGTACGATTCGATGAAGAAACCGGGCACTAATTTTTCACGATACAAAAACATTGCGGTTTTGGCGTTTGAAAGCAACACCCCTGGTGCGGGACAGGAAGTTTCCGATATGGTTTCTATGGCCTTTGTGCAACATGGGTTTAATATTGTGGAACGCACAAAATTGAAAGATGTGTTAAATGAAAATGCGGTAATGATGTCTGGACTTACAGAGGACGCTAAGAGGGAATTAAATATATTAGGAATACAAGCCATTGTAACCGGTAGTGTCGGAATGTGCCAGTGCACAAATGTAATGGTTCCATTAATTGTAAATGGTTCTGTTAGTGGATATCTGCCTGCAAACAATTGCACGGTTTCGTTTTCCTTTAAGATGATAGATGTATCTGATGCCAGTATTCTCTGGACTATAAGCGGCTCACATAATATGCAGGCAATGGGTATGAATCCGCAAAAAGTATTGCGAAAAATACTTGACAAAATGGATAGCGAGTTTCCGAATATAGAGTAGTTCTTCCTTATCAATGTGAGGCAATCTGTAATTGAAAAATACCGTCATGTTTGCGGCCAAACTAAGCCAATGCTGCCGGCCCGCCTTGACGTGCTTAATGCTTGGATTGAGTCGGAAATTGCGAGTGTTGTTGGTTTGTCATTGTTTCCGGGAAGGTGAAAGCGTTATTCGGATTATTTCCGCTCGAAAAGGCGACGAATCAGAATCAATGAGTTATTTCAGAAGAAGATCAAAATGAGAGCACATTATGACTTTGATAAAATGAAAGGACGCAGGAATCCGTTTGCAAGACGCCTGAAAAGGCAAATCACGATCAGAATCGGAACGGATGCTCTTGATTACTTTAAACACTTGTCCGAGTCTACCGGCGTACCATACCAAAACCTTATCGACTCCTACCTTGCGGATTGCGCCGAAAATCACCGGAAATTGAAATGGGCTTAGGGGGGTGAAATTCCGGTCAGAGATGCTTGAACTTTTCCTTCTCGTCGTAAAGCTGGCCGATGCGCACCGAGAGGTTGTCGTTGACCACGGTTATTTCGCCTTTGGCAAGCATCTTTTTATCGATGTAAATATCGACCGGTTCACCAGCCATGCGGTTAAGCTGCACCAGGCTCCCTTTTCTTAAATCAAGCAATTTACGGATTGTCATGCGGGTCTGGCCGAGCTGGACGGATATGGGGACGTTTATATCGAGCAGCATGGATATTGTGTTTGTCATGAAACTACTTCCTTTAAATGTGCGGTCCTATTCTTTATTATCGGAAATATGACAAGGAATCTTTAAGTACATCATATATAAATATTCCTGCGCCGAAAAGCAACGCCAGCATGGCGATCGTCACCATAAGAAAAACGATCGGCAGCAGGATTATCATGAATGCTTTGACCATGCTTATTTTGTGTACCTTATTGAAACCCACGGCAAGAAGGTACAATGACCATAACGGTGCAATAATGCTTCCGAACACCGGAATAAGGTCGAATATCGCCGTGCTTTGGGTATAACAGAGGATCCTGAACGTGGCGGCGGCATTTTGTTTATTGCCGCGTGTAAGGTAGAGCAGGGCATGAAAATAAAGGGCCGCAAAGAACACTTTGACGGTCACGATCAACGGCGTGAAAATCAGTCCGGCCACCGATATGGCGCTTTTTGCCGAATAATCGTCCATCCAGGGAAGAAGATCGAGCAAAGGACCGATCAGGATGTATGTCCACGCGAAGCTGAAAATGGAACCTATTGACCCCACGATAAGGGCATAGAGCCAGGCTTTTGAGGAATTGCGGGACAATGACAAATCATTAAAGAAAGCATGCGGGTCAAAAAGGCATTTTTTCAAGGTTGAAACGAACGCATTGACAATGCCCGATTTTTCCAGATTCTCCCAGGGTATGATGCGCGGGGCGCGGGGAAGCTCCTCCTCAATGTGAAAAGGGCGGTTACACGCCGCGCAGAACCTTGTATTCTCCGGCGATATCACCGGGCTTCCGCATGCAGGGCAAACAACCATGGGTTTTCCGGCATCCTTTTCCTACAGTTCACTTTCGGGAACGGCTATGTTTTCCTTTTCCGGAGTAATCACCTTGTCAAAAAACCGGTCAAGAGTATAGAGAATAAAACGCAGGTCAAGGTTCTTTCTTTCAAGGAACAGCATATCATTTTCTTCGTGTATCTGAAAGGCTTTTTTGGGCGGCAACGCATTAAGGAGGAAAATCTTCAATATTGAAGGACTGTCCGATTTTTCCATCCCGTCTTCGTAGAACATGATGTCAATCGGAACCCCTTTTTCGGGAATAAATATCACCACGCGCGCCTGCTGATAGAGCTCCGGAACGAACTGGGTGGTTGTTTTTACGGTGAATCCATTATTGCGCAGCGCGACCACCAGAGGGTGAAAGGCGTTTTTCTTATTGTAGACGACAAAGATGTCCGCGTCCGGCGAGCCGCTGCGCACCTTGCCGATCGCGATGTTCTTCGGGGAAAGGTTCAGGTACTTGCACAAAATGTACAAGTCACGGAACACCGAGCCGAAAAAGTTCTCCATGGGGCCCGCGGGGATTTTCAGGTCTTTAAGGATCGCGGCGGGTATTTCTTCGCAGATTTCATCGCAACTGTGTCCGAGGTACAAGGCCTTTCCAAGGATGTTCGCCACGTACACGGACTCCTGAATGAGGCGGTCGGACGGGGTCGGCGTGGTGGAAATCATGTCCGGGTTGTGATGGTAAAGTATTGCCATGGATATTGACGAAGGGAAATTCCATTTCGTGGTAAGATAGTGCCCCAACATCGCATGGGAAAAGCCCATGAGCCGTTCTTCCGTTTTGAAAAAGGCGGTTGCGTTCGTGGTGGTCTCTTCCAGCAGGCGGGGGAACACGGTTTTGAAATTATTGTCGACCGGGATTTTGCCCAGATCGTGGATGAGTCCCGCGATAAAAGCAAGTTCGGGTTTGTGATGACCGCCATGGGAACAGAGCTTTTCCGCGATGAGGCCGGTTGCCAGGGAATGGAGCCAGAATTCTTCTCGCCTGAACCCGTAGTTTTTATACGATTCGGGCGACAGGTCGATGAGCGCGAGGCATGCCAGCAGATTGTTCGTTTCCCGGTACCCCAGCCGCACGACCGCTTCATGCACGTCGGTGACCCTGCTCCCGCGCTTGGCATAGTAAACGGCATTGGCGACTTTCAAGAGCGCCGTTGACGCTCCGAGGTCCGTTTCGATGCATTTTGCCAGTTCGGTGGAGCAGCTTGCGTCGGAACCGATTATGTCGAGCGCTTTGATGACCGTAAAGGGGAACGCCCACTGCTTGTGGATGACGCTTTCAATCGCGCGCAGCTTCGTCTCGACCGGAATCAGGGGATCAAAGAGTTGCGGCGCGACGACGGTCTCGGCGGTATGCACGTCGATTTCCTGCTTGACAAGAGAAATGGCCAACTGCTTGTTGTGCGCAAGAATTGATTCGACCTTTTTTAAAAGATCCGCAAAATTAAAGGGATATTCGAGGACCGCTATGGCAATTTCTTCGGAAAGGTCCGATTTACTTTGCGGGATTTCTTTCTGCGCGTCTTCGATAAAATGCCGGATTGTTTGAGGAATGACGACAAGGATGGGGATCTTTCTTGTGCGCGGCGATTTCTGCAGGCGATTGACGAGGAGCACGTCCTTCGTATTGTTGGGGGTAATGTCGACGATCACCAGGTCCGGAAGAAACTGGTTGGTCTTGATCATTGCAAGGTAGGATGTATTTGCCAGGAGTATCCGATAATTGCATTGCATGAGCGCGACATTGAGGATATTGCCGATGCGCTCCCTTGTCGAAAAAAGCAGGATCACGGGTTTTTCAAGTAAATTTGTACCGGAGTCCGTTTGATTGTCCATGCTTCCTACTTTGATTGGTCCTGGAGCCACCATTCGGCTTCCAACGCCGCCATGCAACCGCTTGCCGCCGAGGTTATTGCCTGGCGGTATCGCGGGTCCTGAACATCACCGGCCGCAAAAACGCCTTCCTTTGAAGTCATGGCGGTACCCGGTTTTGTGATAATGTAACCGGCCTCATCGGTGGTTACTTGACCTTTAAGGAATGCCGTATTAGGCGTATGGCCGATGGCCTCGAATGCGCCCGCGACTTCCAGGGTCGACAGGCCGTGGGTCACGGTGTCTTTAAGTTTGAGCGCGGCAAGTGTTTTGTCCCCGATGAATTCCTCCACGACCTTGTTCCAGATGATCTCTATTTTCGGGTCCTTTTCGGCCCGTTCACGCAGGATTGTGCTTGCGCGCAGTTCATTACGGCGATGAATCAGGTAAACTTTGGAGCCGAACCGGCTAAGGTGCGTGGCCTCCTCTATGGCGCTGTCTCCGCCGCCGATTACCGCCAGCGGCTTGTTGCGGAACAGGGGCAACGCCCCGTCGCAGACCGCGCAGGCCGATATTCCTTTTCCCCAGAACAGCCGTTCGGACTCGAGAGGAAGCCTGCGCGCGGTCGCACCGGTTGAAATGATGAGCGCATGCGCTTCGTAATGACCGCCGCTTGAGGAAGTGAGCTTGAACGGGGAATTGTCAAGCGTTACGTCTTCTATGTCTTCCATAATCATGCGTGTGCCAAAGCGTGCCGCCTGCTCGCGTATTTCGGCCATGAGTTTTTGGCCGTCGATTCCTTCTTTAAATCCGGGAAAGTTTTCTACTAGCCCGGTTGTCATAAGTTGACCGCCGGGGATCCCGCCGGACTGGAATCCTTCAAAGACCAAAGGGGAAAGATTGGCCCTCGACGCATAAATCGCGGCGGTAAGGCCGCTCGGGCCCGAACCGATGATGATTACTTTTTCCGGCATGCCTGTTTTCCTTGTCTTGAAATAATCCCACGAGGCGATATAATAGATGATAACACATATTATTAATAAAATACTATAACAAAAATAAGATAATGCGGTCTAAATCATGGGCTTTGTTTTATGCACGAGGACGGCAATTGACGTTAAAAATTCCATTTCCGTGTTAGGGAATCCTGACTGTTGATGGGGAAATTCGCCCGTATCCGCAGCGGGATCGCGCTGGCGTTTCCGAACCCGTCTTCCATGCCAAGCGTCACGACAAGGCTGACCGAATTCGATGCGGGCAACTGTCCTTCATCGGCATCTCCTTCGATTGAAAAACGGCTGATATACGCAGTCGGTGAAATGCACGGGACGATGATCGCATTTTTCAGCAGATTTCCATTTGAAAATTCATAGGTAATGGTGTCGGGGGCGCTCGAGGAGAGAAAAACGATTTTATCATTTCTCCACGAGATAATTTCCGGGGATTTCCTTATTTCCATGGCGATGGTTTGGGCCATACGGTCCGCCTCGGCCTGAAAAATGCTTTTCCTTTGCTGCACGATGGCATGTTGAGAAATATAATTCCACGAGAAAAATACCAGCGAAATGGCCATCGCCCCGAGCATAGTTGCAACCAGGACTTCCAGAAGCGTGAAGCCTCTTGACCCAGGGCTATTTTCTCGTAATAATTTTGTCGGCATGCGTGCCTTGCAATAATCTAAGACCAACCAGCGCGGCCGTGTCGGCGGTCCGCCGGACGAAAATCATGTATTCACGGCATGAGGCCGTGTCGGCCAATTTGTCAACGGGTTCCCCGACTCTTTTCCGGTCGATCCGGAAGTCCTTGCCGTCAATGGACTCTTCGTAGGACGTGTCTCCCATGATTTCAAGGGAATTTTCGCTTTCCCTGATTTTTTCGGCCTGGTTCGCGGCAAGCATGGTTGCATGCGACAACCATAATCTCCTTCCGTTTATTGTGTCGCCCATGGACATCAGGCGCAGAACCGCCGTGAGAACAATGGAAAAAATGACCACGGCCACCATGACTTCCATGATCGTAAAACCGTTTGTCTTTTTTCTTTTGCACCGATGATTCTTCATTATTCCAGCCATGAAATTATTGAAAGTTTTCCCAGAAAAAATGGAACATAATATTGTCCGGGATCGTCAATCGGAAGAATAGTACCCCGTATCACCGCAAGAGACGGCATTGGTCCACCTGCAATTGCCTGCGCGCCATCGACAAGCTTGCTTGCGTAAACAATGCCGTATACTTTTCCGTCAAGGCTCATTGCCCCATCAGTCCAGACAACGCCTTTAACAATGGCATTATTATCGATTTTTATGCCAAGCGAACTATTATAAGCGATAATCGTTGCGTCGATGGTTGCCGATCCTGTGAACGTTGCGGAAAAAACCTTTTTTAGTATGACTCCGGGTTTAGGAGGTTTATAGGCGATTACAAGCATGCTTCTGTTTTCCACAATCGCGTTTCCCGATACGACCAGGTTGGCAAGGGTAACGGCGGTCCCCGAGAAAACGGCCCGGTTTTCGATGGAAATTCGTTTGGAGGAAAATAAAGTCACATCCCGAAAATGCGCATCGTCGAGGATTTTTGCCTCGCCGGTGACCACGAAAGCGGGGCCTTCGACAATGACCTTGCCGGTGATTTGTAAATCGCCAAGGACGATGATTTTATTTTCGGATTTCCAGGCGAGGTCAAAAAGGGAGCCGTCGATAAAAAGCGGGCCTTTGACAATGGAAGGTATTTTTGCGAATTCGTCGTTATGCTGAATAAGCAGCGGAAGGGCCGGCATCATGGTGTCAATGCCGCTATCGCTTATGTCATTTGAAAAATGGGCCAGTAATTTAGTAAGGTCATCGGCCCTGATTTTGACGGTTGAGTCCCGCGGGCCGATGCGGTATTTTCCGCGTATCGGGGTTTGCAGGGCAAGGCCCGAGTCAAGAAACAGCACGGTGTCGGAAGGAATCGAAAGTTTCCCTCCGATCTTTACATGCACAAATTTGTCCTTGTTTAAAAATGTCCCTTTTGAAATCAGTTCTTCATAGCAACCTGCGTATGTCAGAGAGACCTTGCATGAGCCGAAGGAATCGCAGGAAAACGGCTGCAGCGCTAAAGGCAAACTGTCGTCGGGTACCAGTTTGTCGGGACGCACGGCCGAAGTGTCTTTTTGATTTCCTAAAAGCCCGTTGGCAAAGGTCGAATCAAGCGTATTAGTGCCTTTAAGCGTATCGGATGGGTGGTTCAGATTATCCAGGGCTTTCCAAATACCGGAGCGCGCGGTCAGAAGCGCCTGGAGGGTGGCCGGGGCCATGAGGGCAGGTCTGCCGACCAGATATTGGCCCGATACGAACGCTATCACCGTAATGAAGGCGATGCTTGAAAAAACGAGCACGAGCGGAAGCACGGAACCGTTATGATTGCGTAAAGGTTTCGCCATGAAGCGGCCTATTCCTTGACAACAAGTGAATAAGAACCGAACGTATTATGGAGGGTGACGCTCGCGGCGCCGATAGTTTCGATGGTTTGGTCGCGCACGGTTTCACCCACGCCGCAAATATAGGTTTTTCCCGTTTCGTCTTCCAGAATAGCAAGCGGCATGGCTTTAAGAAGCACGCCCTTGAGGGACAGCTTGACCTGCGCTTCCGGCGCCAGGCCTTTACGGTGTTTGAAGGCGGGCGGGTCCGCCTCCGAAGAGGGCTTAAAGGGGCCTTCCATCGCCGATGGAAATTGATACGATTGAAGTTCCGGCGTGATTTTGAGCGCGCTGTCAGTTGAAGCCAGCGCCCCGGACAAAAAAATGTCGCGGGCATTTTTAACGGGCGCCGTGTTCATGGAGCGGGAAGAGACCAGGGAATAAACCGTATAACCGTTAAAGCCCCAGACCAGTATGGCGCCAACGCCTATAAGCAGGGTTTTTATTCGAGTATCGTTCATGGCTTTGCCTGGATAAAGCAGGTAACAAGCGTACGTATCTCAAGCAATTCGTTTTTCCGGGCGGTAATCGCGATGCGGTCCACCCGCACGACGGATGGCTGCGTTTCCAGGGCCGCAATGAATTTACCGTATGCATTATACGTTGCCGAACATTCGAGAATCAAGGGGTATATTGTCGTTGTTCCTGATCTTGTTTCGGCTTCCGGTTGCATTTTTACGAACGCGATGTCGGCGCCATTCGCCTTTGCTATGATCATTTGTAAAACGCCCGAAAGGTCGTGAGAACCGCCGATTTCCCGCGCCAGATCGTGGTATTTAATCTTTAAGGAGTCTTTTTCTTCAAGGAGCTGCTTTCTTAATAAAGCATTATCATTGTTCTGAAAAACGGAATTTTTAAAACTTGCCAGGACGGCCCCGCGTGCCGTCAAAGCTTCCCATTGGGGCATCGTGGAATACCTCATTATCAGAAGCGATACCAGCGCCGAACAGGAAAAAACCAGCACTGGCGCCAGCAGCGCGTTTACATGCCTGTTTTCAAGATGCATACGATTTTAAAGTCGCAGAGAGTGGTTTTTTTTTCATTTTTTTCCAGGGAAGAGAGCGATATATTTGAAATACGATCGTCCTTTTGCAGCCGGGCTATGAAATCGGCCACGAGTTTTTCACTCCGCGCCCAACCTGAAAACGCAACACGGGCCGAGCCGGATGATCCTTTGACCGGTTCGCTTCCCAGCATTTCAAAATACAGGCCTTCGGGTCTTTGTGTTCCGAGCGCGTGCAGAAACAGGGCCCAGTTTGTCCTGGCCAGGGATTTGTCCCGGAACTGCAATATCTCATTTGCCAGCATTCCGTTTTCGGCGAGCAGGTTTTTTATATCCTTATCATTTGAAATGGTTGATTGAAATTGCGAAGCATACGCGTTGATTTTAGATTCCGTCAGCTTGTCGGCGATCAGAGACGCGCCTGTTAAAAGAAGGGCTATTATCACCATTAAAACGGAAGCGGCATAGAGCAATGTCCGCGGCAGGCGCACGGCGCTTTTCGCTGAGGACAACGGAAATTCAGGAACATTCCCGACGCTTGTTGTCCGGGCAAGCGCTACTCCTAAAGCCCTGATTTCATCATAGGTTGTGCATTCAAAATTACCGGCAATAATGTTGAGATGTTGGAGCGAAAATTGCCCCGTTTTCAAGCCGGTTTCGCTGCCCAGTGCGTACATATGTTCAGGAAATGGCACGTGGGGAAAGGTCCTTGCCCAGTAGCGGCTGATGCGTCCCGCGTGCGCTTCCAGGGCCTCGGGCGTGCATGGCGCCATGTCAAAGACCGCAACCAGTTCCCTGTTTATAACGAGTCCGATTTTGTAATGCGAAGGCAAAGGAAACACGGAAATAAATGAATGCGCCGACTTATCTCCAAAGTAAAGAGGAACCGTGCAGAGAAACGCGTCGTCGGGGACCAATGCGACGCAATTGCCCGCCAGTGTTTCCAGATGGATGTCGGCGGTTGTTCGGGGAGCAAGCGCAGTGAAGAACGTGCCCGCCTTTTCAGCGGCGAGAGTATTTTCGGGCGCCTGTGATTTCGGGGACTTCCAGAATGAAGAGACCCCGCACACGATGCCGCGATGGAACAGAAGCATCGTTTGGATCCTGTCGTGGCAGTTCCATCGTTTCACGGCGATGCGCGGCGCGCCGGCACCCGGCGCCCGCAGAGAAACCATGAGGTATTGACCGTCGTCGGTGGGGACAATGCCGTGGGTTGTTTGCATAAGAGAATGTCAGCGCGCCAGTTCGTTGGTGTCATTTTTTAGTTTTTGTCCGCCCGCGGGCCGGCCAAATACGCTGCCGGTCATTTTTGCCGCCGGAGGCGCATTGTCGGGAGCGCCGTCGCTTTGGGGCATGGCGCCAAAAAACGCAGGAGTGTTATTCCCGGTCAACGGATTACCCGCGTCCGTTTTCGCGGGTCCTTTCGCATGCAGCGAGTCGTTGTGGATCGGGGCCGCGGGAGCCTTCAAATGCGCCGAATCATTTTGATCGGGGGTCTGGTTGACTTTTACGGGCTTGTTTTTTTGGAAGAGCTCTCTGGCTTTACGTTCAAGAAAACTGGCGTTGTTTATGTCGAGGCTTTTCAAGGCGCTGTCCAGATTGAGATTATCGCCGTTCTTGATGATATGCGGCGTAACATAAACAATTAAGTTGGTTTTTTGAATGGATTTGGTATTGGTCCTGAAAAGCGCGCCGAGCAGGGGGATATCGCCCAGAATGGGAATTTTATTATAGGCCACGGATTCGGTATTTTTAATCAACCCGCCGAGCGTGATCGTTTCCCCGTCACTGAGCCTTACCGTGGTTGACAAAGTCCTTGACGACACATTAGGGTAGCCGTCCG
The DNA here is from genome assembly GCA_049684795.1 of Chitinivibrionales bacterium. Taxonomy (GTDB): domain Bacteria; phylum Fibrobacterota; class Chitinivibrionia; order Chitinivibrionales; family FEN-1185; genus JBAVGL01. The sequence goes on from JBAVGL010000101.1 coordinate 12,039, forward strand.
AATTGGCGCCGTCGGAGTTGGAAACTTCCGGCGCGATTTCGGCGGTTATCTGCCCGCCTTGCGAAATCCAGGGTGTTATGTCAAGCTTGATGCCGAAGGTGATCGGCTTGAATTGAATGGAATAATCCGTGCCGAGAGGATTGCCGGTCGTTAATTTAAAATACTGCGTCTGGTCGACGTTGATGCTGGCCTTGTTGCCGTTAAGGGTCACAATGGACGGCTGCGCCATGACTTTTGCCTTGTTCTGGGTTTCAAGAAAATGGAGGGCGGCGTAAAAATCGTCGGGAAGTCTTCCGATAATAGTATTACTGCCGCTGGAAAATATTCCCCCGATGTCATTTAAGATCTTTTTCAAACCCGCTCCGCTGAATCCCAAATCAAAATTGGACGCGGCCGCTCCTAAATTCGAACTGAAGGAAGGAGAGGTATGGTTACCCTGGTACTGGAGGTCCGGCCGATGCAACGCGGCGTTTGCTCCGAACTCTTTCTGCAGATCTTCCGAATATTCGACGATTATCGCGTTTATCGCCACCTGCGGAGTGGGCACATCGATTATTTTGACGAATTCCCGCATTGAAACGATGTCTTCGGACGTTCCTGAAACAAGCAGCGCGTTCTGCTCCTTGATCACCCGGACGTTCGACGGCGAAATGTCCTTGGGCAGCACCTGCAAAACCCCGTCGGCCTTGATGCATTTGAGCTGAATGAGTTCCGATTTGGAAAGCGCCTGCCCGGCAGGGGTGGCGGCGTTGCGGTCGCCTATCAGGATGATGCTGTCTTTCTGCACGAACGTGAACATGGTCCCGCCCAGAAGCAGCGCCAGCGCCTCGGTAAGGGGGACGTCCTTGAGCTTGGCGTTGATTTCTCCCATGATGTTGCCGTACGTAATAATCTGCATCTCGCTTTTTTCCGCGATCGCCTTGATGACGTCCTGCAGATTGCCATTGGAAACGTCAAGAGTCAGCTTCCCGTTGGAGTAATCGACGTAAAATCCCGAAGCCCCCGAGCTCCTGTAGCCGCCCCCATATCTGCCCATGCCCGTGTTCGGCGCTGACGAAGGGGAAGTGGCGTCCTGGCTCATGCTCACCTCGTAAATGTTCTTCCTCTTTGTAATCTGAAATCCATTGCCCTCCAACAGCGCGCGCAGACCGTCATCGAGATCAACCTGGTACAACTTTCCGGTGATCTTGCCCTGCACCTTGCTGTCGGGGACGATGCTGGTGGCGGTCTTGGCGCTGATGTCCTTGAGCAGGTCCTTGACGTCGACGTTCTGGACGTCAACGGTGATCTTGCCTTTGTAAAAGTTTATGGACGAACGCTGCTCGTCGGTGGCCTTGCGGATGCGGTAGACGCTGCCTTCCTTGACAAGTTCAAGGCCGTTTGAACGGGCAAGCGTCCGGAGGCCCTCGATGACCGGGACCGAGCTCAAATGCACGGTCACCTTGCCGGTGACTTCCTTGTCCAAAATGATGTTTAAATTATACCCTTTGGAGATCGTGCGGATAACGTCCTGAATGTCGGCGTCTTTAACGTCGAGAGGCGACATGACCTGTTGCTCCGGGTCCGCGGGTTTTTGTTCAGGGGCGCTTATGGCGACTGAAGGCGCCTGGGGGTTTTTCTCACCGAACGCCGTGACCGCGATACAAAGCGTCATGCACGCGATCGCCATGCCGGCACTAGTGACATTGCATTTCATAAGGACCCTTCTATTCGTTGATTTCCTTCATCTTGACTATGTCTTCCACCATGACCACGCGCAGAAGTTCCTCGGGGGTGGTTACGCCCTGCTCAATCTTGTCGATGCCGTTCTGTATCAGCGTCTTCATCCCGATCGACCGAAGGTAGAGGCGGATCTTGTTCTCGGTGGCGTTCTCCGTTATCAGGTCCCGCACGGCGTCATTGACAAGCACCATCTCGAATATGCCGACCCTGCCTTTGTATCCCAATCCATGGCATTCCGGACAGCCCACGGGCTGATAGGAATCGGGGAGCCGCATGTCCGATAAAACAATACGCCACCGATCCCTGATCTCCCGCGATATCGCCGCCTTTCGCTTGCAACCCGGGCATAGCAGGCGCACCAGACGCTGGGCGAGAATCGCCAGGAGCGATGACGAAATAAGAAACCCGGGAATCCCGAGGTCCTTAAGCCGCGTGATCGCCGATATCGCGTCATTGGTATGCAGCGTTGAAAATACAAGATGGCCGGTTTGCGATGCTTGCATGGCTATTTCGGCCGTCTCACGGTCGCGGATTTCCCCGACCAGGATAACGTCGGGGTCCTGCCGCAATATGGAACGCAACGTCGAGGCGAACGTCACCCCTGCTTTTTCATTGATCTGCACCTGGTTAAGACCTTCTATTTTGTATTCTATCGGGTCTTCAATGGTGGTTATGTTGATCGCTTTCTGACGGATCGCGTTAAGAGCGGCGAAAAGCGTCGATGATTTTCCGCTGCCGGTGGGACCGGTGACGAAGACCATGCCCTGCGGTTTTTCGATGCATTCATTAATGGCGCGCAGCTCTTTTTCTTCGAGTCCGATTTTATGCAGCGACAGCATGGTTGTGTCGTGCTTAAGGATTCGTATGACGGTCTTTTCCCCCCAGTGCGTGGGCAGGGTGGAAACACGGAAGTCATACTGCTCCTTGTTGTTTTCATAACGGATGCGGCCGTCCTGCGGCACCCTTTTCTCGGCAATGTCAAGGTCCGCCATGATTTTAATGCGCGACGTGAGCGGGACGTACATCCATTTCGACGTTTCCATGTGCTGCGTAAGAAGGCCGTCGATACGGTAGCGTATGACGGCATTGCGCTCACCGGGTTCAATATGGATATCGGACGCCCTGAGTTTGAGCGCTTCATTAAAGATGAGCGCCGCCATCTTTACCACGGGTTCGGACTCGGTCCTTTTTTTGATTTCTTCCACGGAGAGCGACGTCTCATCCGTTTGGGCGTTCTCTTCATATTCCCTGGAAATCATTCCCATCGATTGCTTAAGCAGGGAATCACCCTCAAAAACAGCGCCGAGGGCGCGTTTGAGTTCCGAAGGCGTCGTCACTCGAATATGCGCGACCGCTCCGGTCAGCGCCTGCAGGGAAAGGACCATGTCAAGGTCGAACGGGTCCGCACAAATGACCGTTATGGCCCCGTCAACCTTGTCTACCGGAAAAAAACGGCCTTCGCGCAAGAACTCAACGGGCATGTCGCGCAGGACCACGGGGTCGATCCGTTCCGTGATCGATGGGACAAAGGGCACGCATGCCTGTTGGGCAAGGGCGCGGAAAACAGCTTCTTCATTGCATCCGAATTCAGCCATGAGAATTTCACCTAACAATGGATGTTTCTCATCCGATTGAATCCGCGTTTGCTGTATGGATAGAGCCTTTTGCAGAGTCGGCTCATCGGTTTCCCGAGCAAGAATCAACAGTTTTCCGAGCAGCTCAATCATGACAGCACAATAAATGGTTTTAAAACAAACAAGATATTCGTTTTTGGCCAGTTAATATTTGTAAAAACATATTTTTAACCAACATCTAACAATGGGAGCCCTCACAGCAATCCATATGGTGTGGGTAAAACACCGGACCGCCCGGAGTTCTCTTAAAATAATAAATGGGATTCTCAGTTGTCAGGAAATCAAGCAATATTCTTTTTTCGGGCAAGAAAGGCATATCAATGCAATGGAAGCACAATTTTTCATGAATGCGGCCTATCAGGAGGCCTTGAAGGCGTTTGATGAGGGAGATGTTCCGGTCGGGGCCGTTATAGAGAAAGAGGGAAGGATCATCGGCCGGGGATATAACCGGATCGAAAAATGTTTTGACGCCACGGCCCATGCGGAAATTCTGGCGATCGGGTCCGCATCGAATTCCCTGCAATCGTGGAGGCTTGAAGGATGCGCTCTGTATGTTACGCTTGAGCCCTGCCTTATGTGTGTGGGCGCCGCCCTGCAATCACGAATAGGCGCAATTGTCTATGCAACCGCCGACCCGCGCCTGGGCGCCCTGGACACTTTTTTTTACCGGCAGGAAATTGAACGGGCCTATCGGTATTTCCCTGCGATCAAATCAGGGATCATGCGGGATGAATGCGCCGCGCTTCTCCATTCTTTTTTCAAAAAGGTCAGAAAAGACTAAAGTTATTATATTTTCCGCCGATAAAAAGAATAGGGGAAAGTGGACAAAAAAGATTAACATGGATTGTTAATCTTTAATCTTTTAGAATACAGGGAGGTACTCATGCGTATCAATCATAATATTTCGTCGATGGTCGTCCAGGGCGCCCTTTATCAAACAACCCGGTCATTATCACAATCCTTAGAAAGACTGTCTACGGGTTTGCGGATCAACCGCGCGAGCGACGACGCCGCCGGCCTCGGCGTTTCCGAAAACCTGCTGACCCAGGTAAATGGAACGGCGCAGGCATCCAGAAACGCGCAAGATGGTATTGCGGCGCTCAACGTTGCCGAAGGGGCCGCGAATGAGGTTTCTTCGATGCTGCAGCGTATGCGCGAGCTTGCCGTTCAATCGGCCAACGACACGTTGACATCAACCGAGCGCTCCTATACAAATTCGGAATACCAGGCATTGAGCCAGGAAATTGATCGTATTTCCCAGGTCACCAATTATAACCGTCAGGACCTGCTTTCGACGACAGCCAACCGTTTTGGTCAAAGCGGCTCGGCTTTATGGGTTGACGCCAACCACACGGTTGGGGTGGACAGCATTACCATAACCATCGATACCCTTACTACCGGCGCATTGGGTATCGGCACTTTTGGCGCCGCGGGAGCAAAAAGCACCTACGTTTCCGACCAGATCAGCGCCGTTAATGCGATCAGCGCGCTCGATACCGCAATTAACAGCGTCAATACGATGCGGGCCAATATCGGCGCTTTTGTCAACAGGCTCGAGGACGCCATTAATAACCTGAATGTGAGCAACACCAATCAGCAGGCGGCTGAATCGCAGATCCGGGACGTTGATTTCGCGACGGAAACTTCAAATTATACGAGGAACCAGATCCTTATGCAATCCGCCACGGCGATGCTTGCGCAGGCCAACGCATTGCCGGCCTCGGTAATGACATTGTTGAAATAGAGCGGGATTTTTAAAGGGGCATTGTTGTGCGGAGACGCACCACGCCGTAGTTTTCCGCGACGTGGCGCGTCTCGCTTTTTTTTATCGGCAAATCATCGCACGGCAGGCACCGACAAAACCGGGCATGGCGCCGAACGCACCACCTGTTCCGTCATGCTGCCCAGGATCTTTTTTGCAAACGTGTCCGGTCCCTTCGTGGCCATGATTATCAGGTCAATGTTTTGTTGCCGTGCGGTATCCACGATTTCCATTGCCGCGGGTTTCGATGAAAGTGTTTGGTCCCAGGATAAACCTTCCAGAAAAGAAGCGGAAATAAAAGGGAAACTATTTCCGCAATGCAAGCCCGTTATCCGGGGCGATGATCCTGGAAAGATTTTTAGAAGCCTGTGAAGAAAGCTAAACGCCCTATCGGGAGAAGGGGATGAAGCAATGGGCAAAAGGATTTTTCGCAAAAGGATTTCTCCTGTTTCCGGATCGACGAAGGGCCGCGCCGCATCCGGAACATACAGCGTGGTTTTACGGAAATGGGCCGCAAGGTATTCTATAATGTCCGGCCCGAACAAATGCAGGATTGGACTTTGAGATTTCGTGCCCAGAACAATAATATCGAAATTTTTTTCCTCCATCTTCTTTGACAACTCTTTTTTTTCATTGCCATGCTTCATAACCTTTGTAACTTTGAGCCCAATTTTCTGCACGTCGCCCCGATGCGAGCCTTGCGGAAGAAGTCTCCATTTTTCCAGGAACGCGCGGACGCCCAAATCATCTTCATCATGACCGCGGAAATCAACAATTTCAAGTTCGCCGTGGGAGGCTAAAGCCAGCTTGAGCGCATGGACGAAAGGGATACTTGCATTGGCGCATTCATGAACGGGGTGAATGACTTTCAGAGAATAATTGAGCGGTGCTCTGTCCGTTTCCGGCATTTCCGATGATGGCTTTCTATTCCGTCCATTGGAGGGTTATATTATTTTAATATAAAATATTAAACGGCAGCAATTGCAAAGAAAAGCGCAATGAATTCATGGACCGTTGAATCGGCTGAAAAGGCGGTACTGTTTTTTGAAAAACTATCACCTCAACAGCAAAACGAATTTATAACCTGCCTGAATCATGCATTCCCTCCTTCGCTGTACCGGTTCCAGATCGAGTGCAGGGAGCGGGCGCTTGCCAATGCCCGGAAGGCCAGGCAGGCGCTGAACGGAGCAGCGCAGAAATTTCCCCCGTTTATTAAAAACGACACGCAGGCGCTCATTCCGGAAGACCTTGGAAAGTGCGCCATTGTCATAACTGCCGGGGGCGATGGGGAGCGATTGAAGAAGAGCCTGCTTGCACGGGGGGCGTCCGAAGACACGTTGCAAAATTTTGCAAAGGCAACCTATCCGCTTCCGGGTTTTTATAGCGACTTCGGCGCGTTGCACGCCAACCTTTGCCTCGTTTCGTCAATAAACAAAAAATATGGCCTGCGGGTCCCGGTGGTGGTGACAACGGGGCCCGCCGGTTCGACCACCGCGCGCGTGGTCCCGGAAATCCTGAAAAAGCACGGCCAGTTCGGTCTGGAACATCTCATGGTTATAGAGCAGGACGAAAGGCTGCATCTTTGCCTGGACGGTAAAATCGCGTTTTCAATAATTGACAATGTGCCAAGACCGATCACGCATCCCGATGAAACCGGCGGTCCGCTGATGAAATTGAAGAAGGAAGGCGTCGGTCCCGACGGAAGCGTCCTGAAATGGCTGCGGAGGCGCGGATGCCAAAAAATAATACTTCTTCAGGCCACCGGATTGTACGCGCCGGAATTGCTGTTTCACATGGCCTCGGCACTGAAACGGAATGATTGCGTGGGCGCCGGCATTTTCCGCGCGCGGTTTGACGCTTCGGACCCGTTCGGCACCTATGTTGCAACCGTAAAGGATGGCCTTGAAAAGGTCGTCATTGTCGAACAGGAGATCAGAAACGAAGAGACTTTTCGCGTCAAAGACCCTTCGGGGGCGTTTTTTCTGCCGTATAATACCGGGCTCTACGCGTTTTCCATTGACATGCTTTTGCAGGCCGATTTGCCCGATTATGCGACGCCGCCCAAGGAAATCCTCCCGCAAATTCCCCGTTCGCCCAAGGTAGGCTACGCCGCTACCGACCTGTTTGCGCTTTCGAAAAAACCGGTGGTGTTGGCCATTCCCCGTGATTGGTTTGAGGTGATAAAAAACGCCGATGATCTCCAGAAATTATCGGATTTAGGAAAGCGGTTCGGGATTGACAAGATGTGCAAAGATTTAATTTGACGAACAAGGCGAGGGTTTGGAGGATCTTTTACTTACAAGATTCCAAAATAAACCGGTCTAATTCCGTTATAAATTTCTTTGCGCATTCGACGGCGATTTTTGCTTCTCCCAAATCCGCTCGTTTGTATGCTCCGCGCGATATTCAAATAGCATCTCAATATCGCTCATACAAGCACACCTTCTTCCCTCACATTGCCGAGTATTGGAGAAGATCGCATTGGAGAATTTTCGATTTCGTCCCTGCTGAAAATGAGCGGTGAAACATGCAGTAAATATTCCAGACTGGTTTCCCACGCAATGTCGCGGACAATTTCCTCTATTTCCCGAGTGTATCTTTCAATTTCGATAAACACGTCCATGTCCGAATCGCTCTCATTGTCCCCGCGCGCGCGCGATCCGAACACCCGCATTTCCACGATGGGAACTCGTTCGCTGCACCTGCGTTTAAGCTTCCTTGCTATTTCATAATCGCGTTCGGTCATGATAATTTCCTATGTAATGATACCTTAAAATACCATCTTTCGGTCAAGGATATTAAAAATAAATATTCTTAACAAGGTGGCCCCCAGCATTACAGCTTCCCCGAGCTAAAAAACGTCTTTACCATTTCCGCCCGTGCTACTCTCAGCTCATCGTCGGTCATTGACTTTTTATGGTACGTTTGCAGGTGCGCAGGCATGATGAGGAGCGTGAGCCGGTTTAAAAGCGGTACGGTAGTCGGGTTGAACAGATTGCATTCGATCCCGAGCCTCAGGGCCGAAGACAGGTTTGAAAATTCGTCGACGTCAAGCATTATTGCGTGCGTCAATATCCCGTATGCCCTGTGGATCTTGTCGGTCAGTTCCCGTTGCGCGTCAGAAAGCATCCGCTCGCGCGCTGTGCGTTCGGCTTCCACGGTTTTCAGCATCACCCGTTTGATGTTTTCAAGAAACTCGGTTTCCGTCGCCCCCATGGTCGCCACATTGGAAAGCTGGAAAAAACTTCCCGCTATGCTCGAATGTTCTCCGAAAAATCCACGGGTGGCAACACCCATCTGGCTGGCGGCGAGCAATACCTGGTCTATGTTTTTTGTCAGGATGAGCGCGGGCAAATGCATGAGGAACGAGACCCGAAGCCCCGTGCCCGAATTCGTGGGACAGCTGGTGAGAAAGCCGCGCCTGTTTTCGAACGCGAAATCAAGCTGCATGCCCAGCGCATCGTCGATACCGTCGAGTATGTTCCACAGGTCGTGCGGACAACAGCCCGAATCAATGGCTTGCATCCGCACGTGGTCTTCTTCGTTGACCATGATGCAGACGCGCTGCGAGGAGTCGCAAATCACGCCCCGGTCTCCCTCAACTGCCAGCAAATCGGCGCTGATGAGCCGTTCTTCCATCAGATACTCTTGTTCAATTTTATTGAGCTGCGTGCAGTTGAAATAATTGAAGTCATTATATTGGGGTGATTGCTTGAACGCGGAGGTCACCTCGTCAAAAACCTGCTTTCGCTCAAAAAGCGAGATCTTCGACGGGAACCGGTAGCGGGCGCAGTTCCGGGCCAGTCTGATACGCGTGGAAATGACCACGTCCACGTCGGGGCCGGCGCCGGAAAACCACCGGGGAACCGTGAATGCCGCGGACTGCTCCTTCATCGGGCCTGGTCCAGAGTTTCCCTGGTGTTTTGAGCGTCAAAGGAATGGATCGTGTCCCGGATGAGCGCGGCGAGTTCAAATTCTTCCTTTTCGATTGCCTCAGTCAGTTTGCTTTTAAGCCGTTCTATATCTTGTGCGTCAAGATTGTCGTGGCCGCTTCGGCGACAGGCCTTCCCTTTATGGGTTGTTGAGCCATGCACTTGCAAAAGCAGGGAGTCAATATCTTTTTCAAAGTGCCGATAGCAGTCGCAGCATCCGAGCCGTCCTTTTGTTTTGAATTCCGAAAAGCTTAGTTGACATCTGGGACAAACGGCGTCTTTTTCCGGTCCACTCTCATGCTCCTGGCCTTCACGGGTGATTGAAATGCTTGAGCCTGTTATTAAGCCTTTTTTTTGGGAGCATTCTTCGCATAAATGTGAAACCATGGTTGTTTCATTGACGATCCGGGTCAGATGGACGATCGCCGGATTGGCGCCGCAGTCTTCACATAATTGCATATTTCAGTCCTTGCTTATGATTTTGCCGTCCTCAATGAAAATTGTCCGCTGCATCCCTTTGGAAAGATCGGGATTATGGGTCGCGACGAGAAATGTCTGGTTGAGTTCCTTATTGGCCTTGATAAACAGTTCGAGCAGGATTTTGCTGTTTTCGCGGTCCAGGTTGCCGGTTGGCTCGTCGGCCAGAACAAGGGCCGGTTCGTTGAAAAGCGCGCGGGCCAGCGCGACGCGCTGTCGCTCGCCCCCCGAAAGTTCGGATGGATAATGGGTCGCCCCTCGGTCTAACCCGAAAATGCCGAGGAGTTCACGGGCCCGGGGCATGCATTCTTCCTTTGATTTGCCGTGAATCAGGCCGGGCACGATTACGTTTTCCAGGGCCGTAAAATCAGGCAGAAGATGGTGGAATTGGAACACAAAGCCGATACGCAGGTTCCTGAATTGAGCCAGCTCCCTCGCCGACAGAGTGTTAATCGTTGAATCGCTGATTCGAATGGCGCCGGAGCTCGCGTTGTCGAGACCGCCCAGTATTTGTAAAAGCGTCGTTTTCCCGGCGCCGGAAACGCCGACCAGGGAGATCATTTCGCCTTTGTTAATAAAAAAGGAGGCGTCCTTGATGACGTCGAAAGCGCCGAAGTCGTCGGTAAAGGTCTTGGTCAGATGTTCGACGGAAACCATTTGTTCGCTCATAGGTGAAACCTTTTTATTCGATTCGTATGCTTTGCGCAGGCAGCATCTTCGATGCCAGCCATGCGGGATACAAAGTCGCCAGGGAGCAGATTACATTCGCCGTACAATAAATTGCGATAATATCTGGCCACCATTGGATTTGCACGGGGAGCTTGTTTATAAAATAAATGTCTCCGGGTAAAGGAATCAGGGCCCAGCGCTGCTGGATGAAGCAGACGATAAGCCCGACCGCCGTGCCGAGCGTTGAACCAAGAAACCCGATGATGATCCCATTGATCATGAATATTTTCATGATTGAACCGGAGGTCGCTCCCATGCCCATCAAAATCCCTATTTCGCGTCTTTTGTCCTGGATCATCATGATGAGGGAAGAAATGATATTGAAAGCGGCAACAACAATAATCAGCGATATTACCAGGAATATAATGAGGCGTTCCAGTCGCATCCAGTCAAACAGGGACTTGTTCTGCGATTTCCAGTCCATGGCCCGGTACGGGTAGCCGCCGAGGGAGTCTTTTACAGCACGAGAAATCTGGTCCGCCCGAAAAAGGTCCGTAGTTTTTATTTGAATGCCTTCGACACCCTTCATGTGGAGCAGGCGCTGGGCGGACGGGATTGAAATATAAACAAGGCCGACGTCATATTCGTACATTCCCGTTTCAAAAATCCCGCTTACCACGAACCTTCCCATCGAAGGAGTCGTCGAAAGTTCGCCGTTGTCGGAGGTAATGGTCCCGAGCACTACTTCCGCGCCCGGCCGCACGCCCATTTTGTCGGCCAGGCCGATGCCGATGATGACGCTCGGCAATGCGCGTTTGTGGTCGGACGTCATGGAATCGAGGTAAAATTTTCCATAGGTGATTTTCTTACCTATTTCCGTTACCGTTGTTTCGACCGCTGCATTGACGCCGGTGATGAGTATTCCCTCCTGCACCTGGTCGCACTCAATACCGCCTTTTCCCATTATGTAAGGCGCGGCCGCCAGAACATTCGGTTGTTTTAGAATGACCTGGCGAAGGGAGTCGTATTTTTCAATGGGTTTGCCGTAATACTGAAGGATCTTGGCGTGCGCAAGGGTCCCCACGATGCGGTCACGGACTTCTTTTTCAAAACCGTTCGCGACGGACAGCGCGATGACGAGCGCAAGGGTGCCCAGGAACAATCCGCCGGCCGAAATATAGGTGATAAACGAAGTGCCGCTGTTCTTTTTGCCGCGAAGGTAGCGAAACCCGATGAAGAGATCAATGGTTTTAAACATGCCTACAGCTACTCCGGCCTCATGAGCGGGAACAAAACCACTTCGCGGAGATTTGCCGCGTTAGTCAATAATGCAACGATCCGGTCGACGCCCATGCCCCAGCCCGAAATGGGCGGCATGCCGTATTCCATGCATAATAAAAAGTCGTTGTCGACGTCCATGGTGTCGGCGTCGCCCTGCGCCCGCGCCGCGGCCTGGTCGGCGAAACGCCGCGCCTGGTCGAGCGGGTCGATGAGCTCGGAGTAGGCGTTGACGACTTCCCACCCGTTGACCACGAGCTGGAAACGGTCGACGACCATGGGATTGGCGTCGTTTTTGCGCGCGAGCGGCGAGACTTCGATGGGGTGGTGCGTCACGAAAACGGGATTGACAAGTTTCGGCCTCGACACTTTTTTGTACAGCAGGTCGACAAGCGTCGCCCGTCCGGCCTTTTTGACGTCCACGTCGTCCTCGAAAGTTATGCCATTGCGTTTGATTTCTTCGAGCAAAGCATCGCGAGTTGCAAATTTATCGATGTCAATGCCGCAGTCTTTAAGCACCAGGTCCCGAAACGAAATGCGGGGCCACTCTCCGTCGAAAGATATCTTCGCGTTTTCGTATGTCAATTCCAGGTTGCCGTTCAGCGCCATGAGGAGGCGTTTCATGAGCTTTTCGGTGAATTTCATGTTGTCTTCGTAGTTCCAGTAGGCGCAGTAATATTCGAGCAGCGTGAAGTCCGGAAGGTGGGAGGCGTCGATGCCTTCATTGCGGAAGCTGCGGGCGAATTCGTAGACCCGTTCAAAACCTCCGGCAATCGCCCGCTTAAGATAAGTCTCCGGGGCGATGCGCAGATAAATATCGATATCAAGCGCGTTATGATGGGTGATAAACGGACGCGCAAGCGCGCCGCAGGCCTTATTGGTAAGCACGGGCGTGTCGATCTCGACAAACTCGTTGGAATCCAGAAAATTGCGGATGGTTGTGATGATCCTGGTTCGCTTTTTGAAACGGTCCATTGACTCAGGGGTAGTTATCAGGTCAAGGTATCGCCTGCGATAGCGCAGCTCCTGGTCGGTGAGGCCGTGGAACTTTTCCGGAAGCGGCCGAAGGGCCTTGGAAAGAAACGTCCATTGAGAAATGTCGATGGTTTTTTCACCGGTCCTGGTAGTGATGATTTCGCCTTCCAAACCTATGAAATCGCCGGTGTCCACGAGCTTCATAAGCTGGGCGAACGAATCGCCGAGTTTGTTTTTTTGCGCAGCGAATTGCAGCCTGCCGGAAAAATCGAACAGATGCCCGAAAGTAAGTTTTCCAAAACCGCGCATGGCCACGACCCTGCCCGCGACCCTTACATTGCCCGTTCCATCGGCCAGGCGCGAAGCCTGTTCAAGCGAATGGGTTTTTTCATACCGCTGGGCATAAGGAGACAGGCCCGCCTGTTTTATGGCTTCGAGTTTTTCTATCCTGACGGCGCGCTCATTTGTTGTTTCCGGTGTTTCCACGGACTTTTTCTCCAAAAATTAAAATTGAATTTTGATAGGAAACTTTAAAAAATACTTGATCTAATGGCCTGAAACTACACAAATCGAAGGTTAAAATCGGTCAGCGTTCACTGTATTTGCTTATTAGAAAATCGTCAAAATCAGCGGCCGCCGATGATTTGGTGTCGTCGGAATCGGTTTGGATTGCAATCCCTACCGTCGAAGGTGGCTGGGAGCCGAATGCCTTGAGATAATCATCCAGCACGTTGCGGTCTTCGGAAACCCATTGATTGAGGTTATGTTCGCCTTGTTCTATTACGTAAATCATGGCCTTGTGGTTACTGGGGCTCTTCGTTACGGTCCCGACGGGCAGCGTCGCGCTCCAGACGTATTTGATGACGTGATTAAAAGGATAGACGCCTTTGAAGGCGATAAAGATCCCCGCGGCGCTGTCGTTTTTTTTCTTAATGTCTTCCCGGCCCTCGCGCGGCAGGGCATGCACTCTCCAGCGCCAATGCAAGTGGGGAAAATCTTGGACATTATAGACGACCCTTTTGGCGATACTCTCGACGTCACGCACGCTTTGAATGCCGACAAAATAATTCGATGAATCATGCTGTAAAGAAACGCCTTTGACGTCCCTGAATTTTTGCCAATTGCACGGCAGGCGGTCTTTGACGCATGATGAAAAAGTGTCAATCACGATGAAAGCCTGCTCGTCGGCGGCAAAGGCCGCTATAAGCAAAGCGCCGATTCCTATGAGAAAAGCGGACTTAATTAGCGGCATTTTGGATGATCGCCCTTACGTAGTCCTCTTCGGGTTGCACGCCGACAAATTGCCGGACGACGGTTTTGTTCTTCATAAATACCACCAAGGGGATCCCCGAAACTCCAAAATCACGCGCCACCTGGGGAAATTTGTCGATATTTATTTTATAAAAGGTGACTTTTGAAGCGTTGCTCTCAGCAATTTTTTCAAGCGTCGGCGATAATATCCTGCAAGGAACGCACCAATCGGCATAAAGATCAAAGGCTATGAGGGAGCCGCCGGCCTTCTCGATAATGGTGTCCAGTTGTATCGCGGAAGTTAGTGTCTTGACAGGGCCGGAATTTGCCTCGGAGTTTCCCTCGGCGGTTTCTTTTTTAGCGCATGAATTTAATGATAGAAACACCAGGCACAGCAAAACCGGTAAACTTCGCATTTCAAAAAACAGCATATATGGTTGTTCCCCCTTCGAGTATCTAAAAGATACTTCACTACGCAGCCGGAGTTAAGAGAATTTATTTATGAAACGATACCGAAAATCGGGTGTTGCGCCGTATGTATTCAATGATGTATTATTTTACATCAACAGAACTTTTAAATCTAACCTGCCTGAGGGCAGATAAGTCCCTTTAAGTTTTCAAACGACAAAAAATTGTCGTTCAAAAGCCAAAAGGGACTAAGGAAGGACCGTGTATGCTGAATAAAAAAATGGAAACCGCGTTCAATGAACAGATCAACCGTGAAATGTTTTCCGCGTATCTCTATATGTCAATGTCCGCGGACTGCACGTTCAAGGGCCTCAAGGGGTTTGCGACCTGGTTCATGGTCCAGTACCACGAAGAAATGCTCCATGCGATGAAAATGTATGAATATGTAACACGGCAGGGCGGGAAGGTCAAACTGGACGCCATCAAGGAGCCGCCTTCAACATTTGAATCCGCAATGGACATGTTTCAGCAGACGCTCAAGCATGAGCGGTTCATCACCCAATGCATCAATGACCTTTCGAACCTCGCGGTCTCGGAAAAGGACCACGCTTCGCAGACATTCCTGCAATGGTACGTGACCGAGCAGGTCGAAGAGGAAGAAAACGATAACGACGTCATAGCGCAGCTCAAGCTTATCGGAAGCGACACCGCGGGACTCTTTATCCTTGACAAAGACATGGGAGTGCGTTTGCTAACCGTTCCGTCGGATTTCAGCAAGGGCGTGGAAGCGGCAATGAAAGCGATGGGCAAATGACGGAAATATTGGAATTCGCGAAGAAACTCGAATGTGAGGGCAAGAAGTATTATTCCCAATTGGAAAAGAAAACTTCCGAAAAAGGCTTAAAGGGCATTTTTCATGCTTTGGCCCTGGAGGAACAGAACCATTTTAACCTGTTTGCCGCATGGAAAAAGGAAATCCCGCACCCTCCGCCGGCCGAATCCCGAATTCTTGGAAAAACAAAAGAGGTTTTTGCGGCCCTTGCAAAACACTTTTCAATTTCGGACAATTTGATAAATCATGAAAAAGCCTATGCCAAGGCCCTTGAGCTTGAACAAAAAAGCGTTGCCTTTTATTCCGAGGCCAAAACCAAGACCGATGTTCCTGAGCACCAAACTTTATTTGCTTTTTTAATCAGGGAAGAAAAGAAACATGCGTTTCTCATGGAAAATCTGATTGAGTTCGTGAGGCGGCCCAGGCAATGGGTGGAGGACGCGGAATTCAACCATCTGGACGAGTATTAGTTTCTCTGGCTTTTGAACGACTAAAACGAAAAAACAATGATCGGTATTGAAGAAACAAGCGTGTAGCCGTCGATGATTTTCCTGTCGCTGTTTTCAATATGGGAATCATTACCCGCCGAAACGCTCATGACAAGAGCGGCGGCGGTAACCGCAACCCCGATATATTTATGGATTTCACGCAGCAAGGCGTAGTTTGACGGTTGACAGAAAACAATATAGCTCCCGACGACGGCATTGGACGCGAGCAGGGAAAGGGTCGTGATCGCGGAAGATTTCGTCCACGGGGATTTTGAGTCCTGCAATATTCTTACCGATGAATATACGCCCATTCCTTCAATGATCGGAATGCTGATAAAATGCGCTTCCTTTTTCCAGGCAAAGGCGCTTGAATACGCAAGGGTGATGGACATTAAAAATATGGCCCATGCGCGGCATTTGTTCTCCATACCGATAATTTTACCGTTTAGAATGCTCGATAAGCAAGTTATTATGCTCTATCTCAATGGCTTCATGAAGGCTGGCCTCTTTTTGGGAAAGAAGGGAACTTTATTTGAGCATCGCGTGGCTCATGCCCATGTAGTCGTGAAACTAATGATTAATATTTTTTTCGTTCAGGTCCTTTTGCTTCTGACAGATGATACCACAAACTTCCTGGGTTTGGTGATAGACCAAGACGGCTTTCCATTTTTGTTCGTCTGGCAACGTTATTATTACCGCTTCTATCATATGGCTCTTGTCGGCACAGAACTTGTATAGCATAATCAAATATTTTGATATTTCAACGGGTGATCGTAGTTCATTAGATAAGAAGAAATCTATGCATTTAAGTCTGGTATCTACATCTATTTTCCCTTTACATGAAAGTTGTTGCTTAAAGAAAGAAAGTTCTTCATGATAAAGAGAAACAGAATCGGCGTCAACAATTCTCTCCAAACTGTCGAGCACTTTATTTGCTGAATCAATATTTATTTTTGGAGCATTTGTCGGCTCAACTTTTATTGCTGAGAGAACAGCGTTTAACGAATCCTTGGAGTACTGGACAATGCTATCTTTTCTTATGCGTTCAAAAATAGAGTCAACGGCATTTTGTGCGGAGGAATCTAAAATAGCTCTGCGTTGAACGACATGTCTTACCCGTAGCCCTTTCGAGGGCTTATGAATGTACAGGGTTGAATCAACAAAGCCCCGTATCAGATTAGTGACTTCAGTCTCCAAGGACCTTCGAAATCCTTTGTCACAATCCTTTTTCTTATAGTCGATATTCCAAAATTCTATTTTTATGGATTTAGAAAGGGATGTAAGATTCATATAGTAGTCAAAGTTCGGCCCGTTTGATTTAAGTTCCTGACAGTCGGAATGCATTATTAATTGAACTATGCCCAATGAGTCAAAAGATGTGATAGATTTAAAATGGGCGTCATCTGTTTTTTTATTCGCCCAATCTTGAATTTCATAAAATGCCTGTAAAAATCCTCCTGAATGCGTTAGACTTGTATCTTGTACTTGCCCTGGTATCTTTTCCATTACTTCTTGAACAGGCCTGTTATAATAATCAGACGCCTCCTGTCCAGAAATATTTAATGCTATGCAGACAAAGATTAAAATAAAAATTTTCAAGTAAACCTCCTTGTTGAATTGGAGTGAGCAAAGCGCACTCCTTTACAAGATGGTTCGCGGCCCATTGCCTCCAACGGTGCCGATAAGCAACGTTCTTCTGAGCTCGCAATCGAGCGAAGCCGCCCACAGCGTTTATCGGCTGTTAGACGCAGTATTGAAGCCACGATTTTTCATCATACGCTTCTTTCTGACCGTCGATCCAGCCAAAGCAAAGAGCTTCATCCAGGGCCTCATCATAGGTGATTGTTTTTTCACCGGAATCTTTCTTGAAAATTCGAAGCCAAATACCATTATTGGATATGGCATAATTCATTGCAAGCCATTCCTTCCATTGCTTTGAGGATGCAAACGATTTAATGAGGGTTAGCGGGATGCCTGGAATTAAAGGCGTCTTTGCCATATACAGTAATATCAATAAATGCTTTTATTAAAGTCAAATTATTGAAAAGACGTTGTCTCCAGCACCATTGCCGCTTTTTGCTTGAGCTTTTTGTCGAGGTGCCAGGCAACGGGCATTTCCTGGATCCTTTCCAGCAGAGCATAGGCCTGTTTTTTTTCGCCAAGCGCGATTAATGTTTGGGCAAGCTCAAGCGAGCCATAAATGTTT
>JBAVGL010000102.1:0-5962 GCA_049684795.1 Chitinivibrionales bacterium
GCCAAGCGCCTCTTTCCCATTCTTGCTATTGCATTTGCTTTCTTAAAAACGTCGGCACATCCATATCATCCTCATAATGCTCGATGATATTTCCTTTCGAAACCACGAAATGCGGGTCCTTTTTCATTTTCTCCTTTTTCAAGAACGCGGGAAACTCCAGCCCGCTTGACGCCTGGTTATTGGAAGAAAGGGCGGTTGCAACCGCTTTCTGGGTCTCATCACACACGATCGTGTCCAACAAGACTTTTTCTCCCGGGATTATTTCGTTGATATGGGCCTCTTCCTGCACGTTCTCGTTTTGCTGGGGTAAAACCTGATGTGAAACCTGTAAAGGGAACGACAACTGTTCGGCCTGCGCTTCGGGGATTTTCTTTCCCGGCATCTTAACGGCAAGTTTAATGGTGTTGCGCTCTTCGCGTTTCTGCTGGATTTTCTCTTCATTAAATCCGGTCGCTATGACCGTGACCCTGATCTTTCCGTTCATCGTGGGATCAGTCACCGCGCCGAAAATGATATTGGTTTCGACGTTTTCGCCCACGGCATCATAAATGGTCTGGGTCGCGTCGTTAACATCATAGAGGGTCATGTCTTCGCCGCCGGAAATATTAATGAGAATGCCCTTCGCCCCGACAATCGAAATATCATCGAGCAGAGGGCTGTGGATTGCGTTGTCGGCGGCGGTGACCGCGCGGTTCTCGCCTTCGGCGTAGCCGGTGCCCATGAGCGCGTCGCCCATTCCCTTCATGATGGTCTTTACATCAGCGAAATCGAGGTTGACCAGGCCATGCACCGAAATGAGGTCGGATATCCCTTTCGTTGCCTGGTACAGCACGTCATCGGCGATCTTGAACGCATCGATAAGGGATGTTGTGCGGTCGACGATCGAAAGGAGCTTCTGGTTGGGAATGACGATGATGGTATCGACGCTTTTACGAAGGTCGTCGATGCCTTTTTTCGCGTTGCGGTCGCGCACCTTGCCTTCAAAGAGAAACGGCCGCGTCACTATCGCGACGGTCAGGATGTCCATTTCTTGCGCGATTTCGGCGACAACCGGGGCGCCGCCCGTTCCCGTTCCGCCGCCCATTCCGGCCGTTATGAAAACCATGTCCGCGCCTTCGAGCATGGCGGCAACTTTTTCACGGTCTTCTTCCATGGCGATCCTGCCGATTTCAGGATTAGCGCCCGCGCCAAGGCCCTTCGTGATTTTATCCCCGATTTGAATGCGGTGGGATGCATTATTATTGTCCAGCGCCATCGCGTCGGTGTTGATTGAAATGAATTCCACCCCCAGCAGCCCTGCCGAAACCATTCGATTGACCGCATTGCCTCCGGCGCCGCCTACGCCAATGACCTTCATCTTCGCTTTGGTGTCAAAGCTTTCGTCAAGTGTAAACACGGGATCCTCCTTTGTTGAGGTTAATAATTTTTAATTACGTTTAATTTTCTCGTTTAAAAGAATTCCTTTACCCATACTTTCATTTTGTCAAATATTTTCTTAAAACTGTCGTCGCCACCGCTCTTTTTCCCTTTTTTGGTTTTCTCGTTTTTGACGCCGTACATGCATAATCCCACCCCCGTTGCATGCACGGGCGACTTCGCGGCTTCGGTAAGCCCGCCAAAACCCGTAGGCACGCCGATTTTCACGGGCATCTCAAAAACTTTCTCCGCCAATTCCTGTATTCCCTCCATCAGCGCGCACCCGCCCGTAAGGACCACACCGGCCCCCAGCATATCGGAATATTCCGTCCGCTTGATTTCACGGAGAGCAAGGGAAAGAATTTCTTCAAGACGCGGTTCAATGATCGAGGACAGCACCGCTTTCGAGACCTCGCGCTGTTCACGCCCCCCGACGCCGGGAACGCTGATGTATTCGTCATTCTTGACAAGAGCGGAATATGCGCAGCCGTACTGTTTTTTGATCTCCTCGGCCTTTTCAATGGGAGTGCGAATTCCGATGGCAATGTCGCTCGTCACGTTTTTCCCGCCAAGCCCCACGACCGCGGTATGGCGGATGCTTTCGTCAAAGTACAGCGCAATATCGGTTGTGCCGCCGCCCATGTCGATGAGCGCCACGCCGAGCTCCTTTTCATCTTTTTCAAGCACCGCATAGCTTGACGCAAGGGGTTCCAGCACCAGGTCACGCACCTTGAGCCCCGCCTTTTCCACACTTTTGTAAATGTTCTGGGCGCTCGTTACTGCTCCCGTGATTATATGGACCTGCGTTTCGAGCCGTACCCCGCACATGCCGATGGGGTCTTTGATGCCTTTCTGTTCGTCCACGACGAACTCCTGAGGGATGACGTGCAGGATCTCCCGGTCCATGGGGATTGACACGGCTTTCGCGGCATCGATCGCGCGTATGACGTCTAATTCGGTTATCTCGTTGTCATCGCGTGAAATGGCCACGACGCCCTTGCTGTTGATCGCCCTGATATGGTCTCCCGCAATGCCGACAATAACCGACTCAACGTCCTGACCGGCCATGAGTTCAGCTTCTTCCACGGCCTTCTGGATCGAGCGGACGGTCTTATCGATGTTGACAACAACGCCTTTCCGCAGTCCGTCGGAAAGGCTCACCCCAACGCCCACGATCTTGAGTTCCCCATTGGCGTCAAGCTCTGAAATAATGCAGGCGATTTTTGTGGTCCCGATATCCAGCCCTACGAAAAAATTATCTTCCATTCTTTCCTCCAGTGCGAAATTGTTGTTGTCACTGCGGAGATGTTACCACTGCGCATATGCCAGATTGCTGTTGCACAGATTAATCCGCCGCGGCATCCCTCCGGAATTATTATCAAAAATGTCCATCAGCTCTTTAAGCCGGTCCAGGCACAGGCCTTGCTGGCTGTCGTCAATTTCAATGAGCGTCGGACTGTTTTCAATTTTAAGCCTGATGGTCGAATCGCCGGCAAAATCGATTTGCGATAAATGTTTTACCAGGGATAAATCCGCCCTGCCGGCCTCGGCGAAAAAAGCCTGGACCCGTTTAAGGCTCTCCCGTGGTATCATTTTTCCGGCCGAATCCGTTGACGCTGAAGTAATGCCCGAAAGCAACGGCAAATCGGAGTATGTGGCCGGAAAAAGCGGCAGCAATACACCCTCCTTATCGAGGTAATAAACCCTGCCGACGCTGACCAAGGCAATCGGGACCCGTTCCTCAACGGTAATAAGCACTTTACCGGGAAGCCGTCGCGTGATGCGCGCACGACGAATCCAGCAACTACCCATGATCGCTTTGGCCGCCAGGGCCGGCTTAACATCCACAATACGCATGCCTTCATGGACCTGCGAAAGGCGGAGTATTTCCTGCGCCGTAATTCGTTGTGCGCCCCGGACCTCGATAGAGCGCACCGTAAAAACAGGCGATGTGCCCATCCACCGCCACAATCGCTGTGCCGCAATGAAGCCTCCCGCGCATACCAGGCATGCGACCAGACCAATTGCGGCAAACGAAAAGCCGCGCCGCGCAATGCGCCGAATATTGACATGAGAGATTACGTCGCTTTTCTTTTTGCGTTTATTGGCCCCCACCCGTTTATTCATTGCGTATCCTCAGTAGAAGCGGTTTGCATATTTCCCCGATGTCCCCTGCGCCCATGACAAGCACGGCGTCTCCCTCGCGAAGCGTGGGTAACAGCCGTCCGATAATGTCTTCTTTCCTTTCAACATAGGCCGCATGGGCGTGGCCGAGATCCCTGGCTTTGCGCACAATCAATGCCGCGTCAACGCCGGCGATCTTTTCTTCCCTTGATTTGTAAATCCCCGTGACCACGGCCTCTTCGGCCCCGCACAGGCTTTCGGCAAACCCGTCCATGAAGTCCCTTGTTCTTGTGTAAAGGTGCGGCTGAAAAACGGCGACGACCCGCTTGTATCCCGCCGTTTTTGCCGCGGCGATGGTTGCGCGTATTTCGCTCGGGTGATGTGCATAATCGTCGATGACCGTAATTCCCCGCTCCACGCCCTTTATTTCAAAACGCCGTTCGATTCCCGAAAACCGCGAAAGGCTTTCGGCGCAGATTGCCGGACTCACGCCAAGCTCGCAGGCGACGGCGCAGGCGGCACAGGCATTTTTTACATTATGCATGCCGGGAATTGCAAGGGTCATGTCGGCCAGGGGCGTCCCCTTGCGGCACAGTGAAAAACGGGTTTTACCATCGGTAAAGGTGGCCTTCCTGGCGTTGTAATCGGCATGTGGGTCAATACCGTAGGTGATGACCGGCCTGGTGCAGGCTCGCAGGACATCCACGACATTTTTATCGTCAATACAGGCGACGACCGCCCCGTAGAAAGGCACGCTGTTCATGTACTGTGTAAACGCCCGTTTGATATCGTTTATGTCCGCGTAACAATCGAGATGGTCCGCCTCAATATTGGTGACCACCGCGATCGAAGGAAACATCTTCAGGAACGAGCGGTCATATTCATCGGCCTCGGCCACGAGCAATTCGCCCTTGCCCATGATGGCATTGGAACCGTATTGTCGAAGAATGCCGCCAACAATGACCGTCGGGGTATGTCCAGCGTCATGGAGGATTTGTCCGATCAGTGAGGTCGTCGTGGTTTTTCCATGCGTACCGGCGATCCCTATGCTGAATTTCGCCCGCATGAATTCGCCCAGCATTTCGGCCCTGCGCATGAGGGGTACCGCATGTTCCGTTGCAAACCGCCGCTCGGCATTATCTTCCCGTATGGCGCTTGAGTAGACCACGATATCGGCCTGCTTGACATACTGTACGGTATGGTCATATTGCACCGCGGCGCCAAGCGATTCAAGCCGTCTGGTTATTGACGATAACTGCCGGTCGCTTCCGCTTACCGTAAATCCCAGCGACAGCAAAATCTCCGCGAGTCCGCTCATTCCGACTCCGCCGATGCCGATGAAATGGACCCGTCGATTATGGTTGAGAATGATCATCGGTTTGTCCCGCTCGCAATCGTTTCAACGATGGTTTTCGCCGCATTGACCGGCGAGTGGTCGAGGGCCTTTCTGCTCATTGTTTCAAACACGCCTGCATCAGCCATAATTCGCGTGATAGCCTGCTCAACCTGGGCGCAACATTGTTCATCCTGCTTAACGCGAATCCCCCACCCTTGCGCTTCCGCAACGCCGGCATTCATCCATTGATGGTTCTCCGCGGCCCACGGCAGCGGGATCAGTATGCACGGCAGGCCGAAATACGCGATCTCGGCAAGCGTGGAAGCTCCGGCGCGTCCGATGACGGCCTTTGCAACGGCATAATAGGGATATAAATCGTCAATCGAGGGAAAAATAAACAACTCGCCTCTTGACCCGACCGACCGAACCACTTCGGCATACCCTGCATTGCCTGTCTGCCATACCACCTGAAAACCCTGCGCGACCCAGCGCTGCACAGGCCCGATAAGGCAGGAATTCATCGATTGGGCGCCCTGGCTGCCGCCGCAGATGAGGATGATCTTCTTTTTCCGGTTGAACCCATAAGGATACGAATATTTCTCATAGCCCTTTTCACTTGCACGCACCGGCGTGCCGCTTACCATGGTCCTGCCGCGCAGTCTTTTTTTTCCCATGATCGGAAACCCAAGAAACACCTGCCGGGCGGCCGAGGAGAAAATCCGGTTGACTATTCCGGGAACGGTGTTTTGCTCATGGATAAAATAAGGGACGGATGCTAGACGCGCCGCTCCAAGCACCGGGGCGCATACGTATCCGCCGAAGGCGATTATTGCGCTGGGCCTGTTTCTCATGAATAATGAACGCATGCGAAAAAGTTCCACCATAAAATTGACCAGCGCTCCGACGGTCTTCATCGTGATCTTCCGTTCAATGCCCGCGACATCCAGCAGCACGATGGGAATGCCGTGACGTTCGCAAAGTTCAACTTCCCTGCTGCGCGTCGTCCCGATCCATAAAAACGATGTATTGTCATACGTTTTCCTGAACTGCAGCGCTACCGAAAGCGCCGGAAAAATGTGCCCCCCC
>JBAVGL010000103.1:0-3558 GCA_049684795.1 Chitinivibrionales bacterium
CATCTACAGATACTAACCCACATGGTGGATAAGGTTCTGTAGGGGTAATTATCTATGCTAAACGCGTATATAATTCGCCTACAGAACCTAATCACCACTTCTCCGCATGTACGGCCCCCCCGCTGTAGCGCGTGCGCGCAATAGGTTTTTCAGATGGCCATCCTACGGCAATCGCCGAGATTGGTATGATATTTTCCGGCAGACCGAATATAGCGCGCACATGTGCCATGCGCTCTTCGCGCGGGTGAACGCCAAGCCACACAGCACCCAGTCCAAGCACCGAAACCGCCACAAGAAGATTCTCTATCGCCGCACTGCAATCCTGCAGCAAGTAAGAAATCTGCCTGTCGTGCGCCTTTTCCATGTCACCGCACACCACGATGCCAACCGGCGAATCCATGAGCATCTTCCCATAGGGCAGGCCTTCGGCCAGTTTTTTTCGCATTATGGCGTTACGCACTACGATAAAATGCCACGGATCCTTTGCAACGGCCGATGGCGCGGCCATCGAAGCTTCGAGCAGGTCTTTTACGGTTTTCTCAGGAACGTCCTTGTTCTGGAATTTCCTGACGCTCCGCCTGGCAAATATAAACTTTAAGGCCGGATTCATATCGCTACTCCTTTTTCTTAAAATATACTCTTTTATTCCTTTGACTTTCCCTTCTTTTTGTTGTATACTATATATGAACATATGTTCATATAAACATGTAATGCCGGGCTGGAGGTCTCGTGAACAAAAAGATTAAGAAAAACATGGACCATCATCAAACATGCTCGACAACGATCATCCATGAAGCCATTGTGCGAAAGGCCATTAAATCCCTTCCGTCTCATGAAGTTTTATACGACGTGGCGGACTTTTTTAAAATCTTCGGCGACAGCACGCGGATAAAAATCCTGTGGTCGCTCTTTTTCTCGGAAATGTGCGTATGCGACATGTGCGCGGTTTTGAACATGGAACAATCTGCCGTTTCTCATCAGCTCAAGATACTCAAGCAGTCTCGGCTGGTGAAATACCGGCGCGACGGGAAAGCGGCTTATTATTCACTTGATGATAGCCACGTCAAAGACATTATTAATCAGGCGCTTGAACATGTGAATGAGTAAAACATCATGATGAAAAATCCTGAACTAAAAGATCTAAACTGTAATCATTGTACGCTTGAAAAGGATGATCCCATTAATGTTCGGGCGGAAGTTTCTATCATTGCGATTGCAACGGTTTTGACTATCGCCGGATTTTTAGTCCACAGATACTTTTCCCGAACCCACTATCATTTTATTGAATACATCGTTATTTTCCTGGCCTATGGCCTGAGCGGACAAAAGGTATTAAAAAACGCTTTTAAAACCCTTTATCTCAAACGGATTTTCGATGAAAACGTATTAATGACCATCGCAACGCTGGGTGCCATGGCCATTCATAAGCTCCCCGAGGCCGCAAGTGTCATGGTTTTATTTAAAATCGGAGAATTGCTTCAGGGAGTCGCGCTCAGCCGTTCCAGAAAATCGATCAATTCCCTCCTTGCGATGCGTCCGGCCTTTGCACGAGTCCTTTCGAATGAAACAACCTCTCGAATGCCGCCTGAAGACGTGCGGATTGGCCAGACCATCATGGTCAGGGCCGGCGAGCGCGTCCCGCTTGACGGCACTATAATAAACGGCCAGGCGCAGATAGATACGTCGGCCATGACAGGCGAGCACCTTCCGCGTCTGGCGATTATCAATGACACGATCCTGGCGGGGACCATAAATCTTTCCGGCGTTCTGTCAATCAAGGTGACAAAGGGATTTGCCGAGTCGTCGTTGTCAAAAATCACGGAACTTACCTGCAGCGCCTTGGGCAAGAAGGCACGGACCGAACAATTCATCACCCGATTTGCGCGTTATTATACCCCTGCGGTGGTGCTTTCGGCATTATTGGTTTCAGTGCTGCCGATGCTGATAATACCGGGCGCGCATTTTGCGGACTGGTTCCATCGCGCCCTGGTGCTTCTGGTCATTTCATGCCCGTGCGCGTTTGTTATCAGCATTCCGCTTGGATATTTCGGGGGGATCGTTGCCGCCTCAAAAAACGGCATACTGGTCAAAGGCTCGAATATTTTTGATGATTTGGGCGCTCTCGATACGGTTGTTTTTGACAAGACCGGCACGCTTACAAAAGGCGTTTTTAAGGTCACGTCAATAGTGCCTTCCAATGGACATTCCGCCGAAAGCATTCTCAAGTTTGCCGCGGAGGCACAATGTCATTCCCTTCATCCGGTCGCACAATCAATTGTCAGGCATTATGGCAAAGCGATTGATGCCACGCGCATCAAAGAATATAATGAAATCGCCGGGCACGGTATAATCGCGACGTCGAATGGTCACGAAATAATAATCGGCAACGACCGTTTAATGCACAGGGAAAATGTCCCCCATGCCGTCTGTTCGCATGACAGTTCGGTCGTGCACGTGGTAATAGATAAAAAATACGCGGGTTATATAACTATTGGAGACGAGCTCAAAACCGATGCATTAGCGGCCATTAAGGCGTTGCGTCAATGCGATATTGACGGGATACATATGGTCACCGGCGACAATATTTCCGCGGCGAATGCCGTTGCCGATGAGCTTGATATCGATAGCGTCCATGCCGAACTTTTGCCGCAGAATAAATTAGAGGTTGTCGAAAGCCTGCTGGCCAGTCGCAAGGTCGGAAAAAAACTAGCCTTTGTTGGAGACGGCATCAACGACGCTCCGGTGATCGCGCGGGCGGACGTGGGCATCGCCATGGGAGACGGAACGGACGCGGCCATCGAAACGTCCGACGTTGTCATCATGTCGGGCTCTCCCCTTAAAGTCGCGCAAGCCATCACAATAGCCCGGAAAACAAAGTCAATTATTTGGCAGAACATCATCGTGTCTTTTGCCGTAAAAGGTTTTTTTATTTCGCTGGGAGTGCTCGGCATCGCGACCATGTGGGAGGCCGTTTTTGCGGACATGGGCGTCGCGCTTTGGGCGATTTTCAACGCCACGAGGGTGATGAGGGCGTGAAATCAACGTACCATATTTTTATTCAGCATGTCCGAAAGCTCGGCAATGGCAAATGGCTTGGAGATGCTCGCGGCAAAGCCGAACTTAACGGGGTTTTTCATCACGGAATTATCGGAGTATCCGCTGGCGACAAATACCGGTATTTCCTTATTTAATTTCCTGATTTCCGCGAGCGCTTCCACTCCGCCCATGCCTCCGGGAATGGTAAGGTCGAAAATCATCGCGGCAAATGTGCGTCCTGACCCGGTTTCGCTTATGTAAAAATCAATGGCTTCCCCGCCGTCATTTTTACACACCACGAAATATCCTAATGATTCAAGCATTTTCCGCATTGTGTCCCGAACCACTTCTTCGTCATCCATGACAATGATCGTACCGCTGCCCTTGTGCTTGGCAATCACGGCCGCGTCCGCAACGACGGCTTCCGTCGAAGCCGGAAGAAAAACATGGAACGTGCTCCCCTTGCCCGGTTCGGACTCGACGTCAATACATCCGCCGTGACGGTTGATGATTGAATAGCAC
>JBAVGL010000104.1:0-3536 GCA_049684795.1 Chitinivibrionales bacterium
ATCGTGGTCGTGGGCGGATTGTTTTTCGCGCTGGTCCTGACGCTCTTTATCATTCCGGTCATGTATGTTTTGATAGGAAAAAACAAAAAACAGGAACCCGGTGCGACAAAGTAATCAATGAGAAATACCGTGAAAAAATCATTTTTTGTTTCCGGCTTTGTGATTGGCGCCTTTTGCGCCGTTACCGCTCAAACCCTTCTTTCGCCGGAAGAAGCTGTCAAGATAGCCCTGAAAAACAACTACGACATATTGGTGGCGCATGACGACGCCGAAATCGCCAAAATAAACAACACCTTGGGCAACGCGGGCATATTGCCTACGGTGGCGTTGACCGGGTCGGAAACTTATTCCGTTGCCAACTTCGAAGAACAGCCGCTCGGCGGCGGCGATTTAAAATACCCAAATGAAAATTCGACCGCTTTTGCCGTCAGCGTCGGCCTTGGATGGACGCTGTTTGACGGCGGGAAAATGTTCGTCACCAAGAGAAAACTTTCAGAAATTGAAGCTTTGGGCGAAATCCAATTCAGAGACAAGGTTCTTCAGACCGTTTACGATGTGACCGCCGCTTATTATAACGTGGTTCAGCAGAAGCAGCAATTGGCGTCAATTAAGGACGTCCTTGCCTACAATCAGGAACAGGTAACGATTTTGCAAACCGGCTTCAATGCCGGCGTTACGTCAAAAAACGCCCTTTTGCAAGCGCAAATCGATTTAAATGTCAATAAAGAGAATGAGATAAATCAGCAAACGGAGATCATAAATTCCAAACGCACGCTCAACCAATTGTTGGGCCGCGATACCGAGATTGCCTTTCACGCCTCGGATTCAATTCCGCTCACGTTCGTGCCCGACAGAAATCAATTGATGCAAAAAATGGACACGGCCAACACTACCATCGCGGCGCTTCAAAAGCAGGTTGCCGTGGCAAAACTGGTTGTCAACGAAAATGTCAGCCTTGCCTTGCCGCGGTTTTCGGTTAACGCTGGATACAGCGTCTCCCAGAACAATAACTCGGCCGCGCCCTCAACGTCGCTTCTCATGAGCAGATCAACGGGGCCCCAGGTTGGCGCGTCGCTTTCAATACCTCTTTACCAGGGAGGAAATGTCGTTCGACAGGTCAAAACGGCAAAACTCCAATTGCAGTCGGCGCAATACGATTTGCAAAATGCAAAACTTCAGATTCAATCGCTGGCCCAAAACGCCCTTGACGAATTCGAAAACCAAAGCAAGCTGCTTGCCATTGAAAAGGAAAACCTTGTATCGGCCACGGAAAATCTTGAGATTTCAATGCAGCGCCTGCGCCTGGGGCAATCAACCTCTTTGGAACTGCGACAAGCGGAGGAGAGTTACGAAGATTCCCGTACCCGGATGGTCAACATAAAGTTTAACCTGAAGTTAGCTGAAACAAAACTCCGGCAGCTCATGGCCGATTTGTAATTCCGGCGCTTATTTTTTGCCCTGGATTGATCTTCTTTTTCAGAGGTGGGATATCAGCCAATCCCGCGCGGATTCAACGTCTTTGAATAGTTTTATGTCCCGCTTTGTGAAGTAATTTACCGTATTAAGAAAGATTTTATACGGACCGGCAAGTCCAATTACCGCCGAGGCTATTACATACGGTTTATTAAACGCGGTAAATTCCTTGAACGCTTCAATAACGCGGTTATTTGCTTTAATTCCGGTCATGTCTGTGAGAACGAGCAGCGATTTTTTAGGTTGGAAAGAAATATATTTCTTGAAAATTCCTATGCGGGACAATGCTTCAAAATAATCCGCTCCTGAAAAATCAAGCTTGGTGATTACTTTCCCTTTGTAATTTTCAGTTTTCGGCTCCATGAGCAAACTTTCTTTAAAAATCTTTTCCTGTTTTTGTAAAATATCCGTCTATTTCCATACTCAGCGCATGATCGCGATTGCCCGTTCGAACATGATTTCCCCGGCGCTTCCGACCCGCATAAAGTAAGCGCCAGCCCCAAGCATTCCGGGCAATCGGATTTCGGTCGCGCTTGAATATTTTTTCATGAAAACCAGTTGTCCCTTGACGTCAAAGAGTTCGACGCCGACCTCATTGCGCCCGGCGTTCGTGATCCGCACCACCTTATTGCGCACGGTTACGCTAACGCCCGCGGCCGATTCCGATAAAGCAGGATGGTGACAGGTACCGGTGGCGACCAAAGGAGCGAGTTTGTATACTTCGCTTCCCGCAAGCAGGAAAATGCCCACCCCGTAATCGTCGAAATTAGGCTGAATATTGTAGCCCACCGGCTGAGAGCTTGAGGGTTGGTCGCCGCTGCCCTGCACGTAACCAAGCACGATGCTGTCCGTGCTGGGATGTATGCAGCTGTCAACCATCGCGTTCCATCCCCTGGCAAGCGCCGGCAAATAGGCCGCGGTATCAAGGATGCCGTGATTTACGCCCCACGCCATTGCATACACAAAAAAACCCGTGCCGGTTTCCTCGGGGCCGCCGTAATTGTTCGGATCACCGAGATCGACGTTCCAGAACCCGTCGGTTCTCTGAATTGTCTTGAGCGCCGCGGCCATCTGCTGAAGTATCTGCGCATACTCGGCCCAATGCGCATTGTTGACAGGCAAGTAATCGAGCGTCCGGCACAGCGCCCCGATGGCCCACCCGTTGCCGCGCGACCAAAAACAAGGAAGTCCGTGCGGGCCGTAATATTTGGGCGGCATGAACGTCGAATCCCTGAACCAGAGATGCGAAACCGTGTCCCAGTAGTGCAGGGTTGATTTTGGATATTCAAAAAGTTTGTACATTTTTGTGTAGGCCGCCGTATCTTTTCGAATAACGCCCACCCGCGCAAATACCGGCATTGCCATCTGGATGGCATCGACCCATGTCCAGTAATTGACCGCCGCGGTATTTTTCATGGCGTTGACATACGCCGTATCATTGAGCAGTCGTATCTTCTGCGCGGTATCGGCCTGGTACAGCTCGGCAAAGGCCTGACCGGCGCACTCGCCGTTCGCGTTCGTCCCGGCATTGCCGCCATTGAAAGCCCAGTTAAAGAAGTTTCCCCAGGCAACGGCGTAGTTGTAAAGCCCGGTATCAAGCGTCATGCGGTAGAGCGCCATGTGCCCTTCGAAGTAAGCTCCCCGCGTCCAGATGTTACCGGCATGATTTCCGCTGAGACAGGAATTGCAGGCGGAAGTCGGCCATCGTTTAATGAAGTGCCTGTCGACGTACGTCATCTTCGCCAGCACCGAATCCCTGACAGGGAGCGTGGAAACGGCGGCAAAAACTCCTGATGAAAATATCGCGATCAATAAACAGGCGCCGAGTCGTGAGGCAACCGGCATTATTCTTCCCGCCATTTTAATCATACGGAATTCCTTTATCTTTTCTTCTTTTTAGCCGTTGATTTCTTTCCCGCATTTTTGATTATGCGACAGGTTTGCGAAACACAAAGACCCACTTTTTTCGCAATTTTAACCCCTGAAAGTCCCTTTTTACTTAGAGAAACTATGTAGGAATTACGTTCATCGTTCTTAGCCTGAAGGGAAGGGATGCCGTATTG
>JBAVGL010000105.1:0-11955 GCA_049684795.1 Chitinivibrionales bacterium
ACATAATGCTTGACTTTTGGAATATCTCTGGGGCATCCGTAAATGCCGCCGCCCACCAGCACGTGGTTTTCTCCCTTTGGAAAAATCCACAGGTATCCCGGCCCCACGACCGAAGACCCCATGAAAAAATGAAGAAAACCGTCATTGCAATAATTGCTTTCAACGTGATATTCGACCGTACTCGCCACCTCATCAAGCTCAAGCGGCCCCGTGATCCCGGCCCATTGTCCCACCTTGCTTTCGCACCCGTCGGCGCCGATAATAAAACGTCCTTCAATTGCATTTCCGTCCTCGATAATTACGCCGTCCCATTCCCCTCGACGGTTTTCGTGAAGACCCGTCACCTCGGTGCCGAGCAAAATGGTTGCGCCGAGTTTTCGCGCGTTGTCCGCAAGCTGCTGTTCGAGCTTATCGCGGTGGAGAACCACGCCGATGTCATGGACCGTCTGCTTGACACAAAGCGAGTCATTGATATGGAGCGCGCATCCGCTGATTTCCCGCGCGACCCATGACCGGTCCGGCTTGAAAAACCTCGAGAGTTCCCCAAAATTCCCGGTCGCTTCGCCGCAACGGACCGGGACACCGACGGTATGTTTACGATCGATGATGCAGACGCTCATCCCTCCGCGCGCCAGTTTCATGCCTGCATAAAGCCCGGCAATGCTCCCGCCTACGACAACCGCGTCAAAGGCCTTCATTGGCCCTCCCCGTTTGTGCGCTTGATTGCCGAGACGGGACAGAACGCCAAACAGTTGCCGCACCCGACGCACCGGCCTGTGATGGCGCTCGAACTGTCACGGACCTGGATCGCCATGACCGGGCATACCGAGGAACATCCGGCGCAAAATGTGCAGAGCGATTGGTCGATGATAATCGCTTCGGCAAAGGAGACCGGATTCGCGCCGGTTTTTTTTCCGCCTTCATCCATCATTATCTCCATAAATGCATGGTGACCGCCGTTGCTTTCGGCCTCATTGGATAAGGGCGGACATAAGGCTCCCTTATCCTTCCCGGAACTATTTTAAAATACTTTCCCGAGTTTTGCTTAACCAATACCTTCCGCGCGGGTTTTACACGCCGCGCGTCAGGTTTCCATCGATTCCTGCAGCCCCTTTAGCTCTTCCCATTCGTCCACAAGCTTCTCATTTTTTATCTTTAAGCCATCCAGCTTTTGCATGCTTTCATGCAACAGCTCGAAATTACTGGAATTGGCCGGGTCATGCAACAGGGCGGATAGCGATTGAATTTCAAGCTCTTTTTCCCCGATTTCATTTTCGATTTTTTCAATTTTCCGGTCGAGCTGTTTCCGCGCTTGCCGGGTTTTCATGCGCTTTTCCTTGTCCCGCGCATCGCCGTCCGCGGGACCGTCCCCCGGTTGCGTCACGCCGTCATCGTTAAAATAGCCGGCTTCTAGATAGGAATGGTACTCCGCAATGGTCCCGGAAAAGTCCCTGAAAATCCCGGGCCGCATTTCAATGATGCGGTTTGCAATCCGGGAAATAAAATATTCATTGTGCGATACGAAAACCACCGTGCCGGCAAATTCCTCAAGCGCCCGGGCCAGTATTTCAATTGATTGGATGTCCAGGTGGTTTGTGGGCTCGTCAAGAACGAGCACGTTGCCGGTTTTTGACAAAATAGTGGCGAGCGCGAGCCGCGACTTTTCACCGCCGGAAAGCACGGAAACCGTTTTGTTGACGTCCTCGCCGGAAAAAAGAAACGCGCCGAGCACGTTTTGGATATACGTGCGCTCTCCGGAGCCGCTGGCGTCGGCGATTGTCTCAAAAAGGGTTTTTTCGGGTTGCAGGTGTTCAAGCACATGCTGGCCGAAATACCGGATGTCGGCATTGTGGCCGACAGTCACGATGCCTTCAACGGGCGTTATTTGCTGCGCGAGCACCTTGAGCAGCGTTGTCTTTCCCGCGCCGTTCGGGCCGACCACGGCGATTTTGTCGCCCCTGGTCACGGTAAAACTGAGGTCCGAAAAAACCGGATTGTCTCCATACGCCACCGATATGCGCTCTGTTTTGAGGGGAACTCCCCCGCTTTGCCGCGACAGCGGGAATGAAAAATGAATGGCGCGGGTATTTGCAGGCAGGACCGGCATATCTTCCTTGAGCGATTCGCATAATTTGACGCGCGACTGGACCGCCGCCGCCTTCGTGGCCTTCGCTCTGAACCGTTCGATAAACCGCTCCGTCTGCGCTATTTTCCGCTCAAGGTTCCGCGCCGTGTTTTTCAGGGACGTCTCGCGCTCGGCTTTATAGGCCATGTATCCGTCGTAATTTCCTTTGTAAACGGTTATCCGGCCGCCCTCGATTTCCGCGGTCATGCGCGTCATCCGGTTGAGGAACTCGCGGTCATGGCTTACCGCAATGAGCGTGCCGCTGAAACGCTCAAGGAATTTTTCGAGCCAGATGAGCGAATCGAGATCAAGATGGTTGGTGGGCTCGTCGAGCAGGAGCGCCTGCGGTTGCAAAAGGAGGAGGCGGCCCAGAACAACGCGCATCCGGTATCCTCCGGAAAGCGCGGCGACGGGTTCCTCCCATTTGTCGGAAGGCACCCCGAGCCCCGCAAGGATTGATTTTGCCCGTGAAACCAGGGAAAAAACGTCGTGGTATTCGAGGTCGTTCTGCAGCTTTTCAATTTTTCCCATCGCCTTTTTAAAGGCAGAACTTTCGTGGTCGACAAGCGATCGGGCGATGGATTCGTAGGCGTCCTCGACGTTGAGAAGGTGCTCAAACGGCTCAAGCACTATCGAAAGCGGCGATTTGGCGCCCAATACTTCGACCTCCTGGGGCAAATAACCGATCGTAAAGTCCGCGGGTTTGGCAACGACCCCGGCATCCGGCTTTTCAACGCCCAGAATCAGACGGAGCAGGGAAGTTTTGCCGCTTCCGTTCGCGCCGATAAGCCCGATTTTTTGCCCGGGAAGGAAGGAAATCGTGCAATCGTCGAAAAGAATTTGCCTGCCATAGCGTTTTTTGACATTTTGAATGGAGATCATAGGGTAAGAAAATACTATATTTTATTGGAAACGCATTGCATGCGCTAAAAAAAAGAATACATGAAAACCTCTATACTTCTTACCGGAACAATTGCCCTTTTTTGCCTCCTGTTTTTGCATTGTCAAAAACAGGACGTCCACGACGACAGGCTTAAAGTTTTTGTGAGTATTCTCCCGCAGAAATATTTTATTGATAAGATTGGCGGCAAGCTGGTTGACGTGTCGGTCATGGTCCTGCCGGGCTCGTCCCCGCATACCTATGAGCCGCGGCCGTCACAGATGAAGGAGTTGTCAAAGGCCAGGGCATACTTTTCAATAGGCGTGGAGTTTGAAAATGCGTGGCTGCCTAAATTCGCGAATATGTATAAAACCATGCGATGTATTCATACCGACAGCCTAATTGAAAAAATGCCGGCGGATTCAGCCGAGGCGGCTGAAATGCGCAATGCCCCTATCAGCGGATTGAACCCCGGTCCCGGACTGGACCCGCACATCTGGCTTGCCCCGCGGTTGGTGAAAGTACAGGCGCGATGCATCTATGACGCCCTCATAAAGATGGACCCCGCGCACGAAGCAACCTATAGCGTAAATTATCAGGCGTTTGTCAATGAACTGACGACCGTGCATGATACGATATGCAGGATATTAGAGTGCGATTCGCCGGGCAAGCCGGAAAAAACGTTCATGGTGTTTCATCCTTCGTGGGCCTATTTTGCGCGCGAATTCGGGCTTCGACAGATCGCCATTGAAGTGGAAGGCAAAGAGCCGGGCCCGCGCCAGCTTGAGACCGTTTTTAACCAGGCGCTGCAAAATGACATCCATTGCATATTTGTCCAGCCGCAGTTTTCCCGGCAATCCGCGCAGGCGATCGCACGGCAGCTTAAGGCGCAGGTGCTGGTGGCCGACGACCTGGCATACGACTGGACCGGAAACCTTCTTTTTGTCGCAACAGCGATCGCCCGCCGGTAGAGCCCCATGAAAAACGCAACAGACGTTATCCGCCTCTCCCATGTCTGGTTTTCCTATGGAAATGACCAGGCCCTGAAAGATGTTTCGCTGTCGATACGGGAAGGCGATTTCGTGGGCGTCATCGGCCCCAATGGCGGCGGCAAGACGACGCTGTTACGGTTGATCCTGGGCGTTCTTGAACCCGCGCGGGGCACGGTGGAACTTTTGGGAAACCACCCCGCAAAAACGAGGATGAACGTTGGGTACGTTCCGCAGGAAACATCGTCGAACGTCGTGTTTCCCATTTCGGTCTTCGATGTAGTGCTCATGGGAAAAATAGGCAGGCGCGGCCTTTTTCATTCGTTTACAAAGGAGGACCGCCGTCAGGTAAGCAGCCTGCTGGAAGAACTGAAAATATATCCGCTTAAGGACAAAAGCATCGGCGAGCTGTCGGGCGGCCAGCGCCAGAAAGTCCTTCTGGCCCGCGCGCTGGTTTCCCGGCCCCGCATATTGTTTCTTGATGAGCCAACGGCGAGCATCGACACGCAGGGCCAGGACGAAATTTACGAATATCTGCATGCGCTGAATTCGGCCGGGACGACCGTGTTGCTTGTCACTCATAACGTGGGGGCGGTGTCGGCCTATATTAAATCAATTGCGTGTGTAAACAGGGAGCTGTTTTTCCATCCCGACGGCGTGCTTGACGAAACGACCATCACCAAGGCGTATGGGTGTCCCGTCGACATCGTGGCGCACGGTCTGCCGCACCGGGTGTACCACCGGCATGGAAACGGATAAGAAATGTTTGACTTCCTGCATTTCGACTTCATGCGCACGGCGCTCATTTCGGGCGTGCTGGTAAGCGTTGCCTGCGGCATCGTGGGGAGCCTGGTCGTTGTCAACAAGCTTTCGTCCCTGTCCGGCGGCATCGCGCACGCGGCATACGGCGGTCTTGGCCTGGCCGTGCTTCTCCGGTGGCCGCCGCTTTTAGGCGCGGTGCTCTTTTCGCTTGTCGCGTCAGGGGTGATGGGATATGTGAGCCAGCGCAACAAAGAACGGTCCGACACGATAATCGGCGTCGTCTGGGCCGCGGGCATGGCGTTCGGCATTCTCATGATCGATTTGTCGAAGGGCTACTATGTCGACATGATGAGCTACCTCTTCGGGAGCATCCTTGCGGTGCCCTGGGAAAGCGTTGTGTTCATGGCAATCCTCGACATCATCATCGTCCTGGCGGTGGCGCTGCTGTTCAAGGAATTCGTGGGCATGTCGTACGATGAGGAATTTTCCCTCATCAGCGGTGTGCCCGTCAAGGCGCTCTATTACATTCTGCTTCTGCTTATCGCGATGTCGGTGGTGCTGCTCATCCGCGTGGTGGGGCTTATCCTTGTTATCGCCCTGTTTACCATTCCGGCGTCAATCGCCGAAATGTTCACCAAAAACCTTAAACGCATCATGTTCATAGCATCGGGTTTGGGGATTGTTTTCACCCTTTCCGGCCTCATGCTTTCGTATTTTCTGGACCTTACCTCCGGCGCAACGATCATTTTAGTCGCCGTTGCCGCGTATTTCGGGGCAATGGCATGGTCAAAATATTCGGCGGGCCGGTCGCGCGGCAGACAAACCCTTTTAAGGAGCAATTAATTTTATGCGGATTCTCTCAGGCATTCAGCCGTCGGGCCTTTTGCACATCGGCAATTATCTGGGTATGATCCAGCCGATGGTCCGTTCCCAGGAAAAAGGCGAGCTGTTTTGCTTTATCGCCAACATGCACAGCCTTACCTCTCTGTTCGACCGCGGAAAACTTCTTGACTATACGAAAAATGCCATGATCGACATGCTGGCGCTGGGCATTGACCCGGACAAATCAGTGTTCTGGGTTCAGTCGGACGTTCCGGAAGTCGCGGAGCTCACGTGGTACCTGAACAATGTCACGCCCGTCGGCCTGCTCGAACGGTGCCATTCCTACAAGGACAAGGTCGCAAAGGGCCTGACGGCAACGAACGGGCTTTTTTCATACCCCGTGCTCATGGCCGCCGATATTCTCCTGTATCAATCGAACGTCGTGCCGGTGGGCAGGGACCAGAAGCAGCATGTGGAAGTGACCCGCGACATAGCAATAAAATTCAACGCCACCTATGGCGAGGCGTTTACCATACCGGAACCGCGGATCAATGAAACCGTTGCGGTGGTCCCCGGGACCGACGGGCAGAAAATGTCCAAGTCGTACGGCAATACCATCGACCTGTTCGCGCCGGAAAAAGAACTGCGGAAAAAAATAATGGGCATTATCACGGACCCCACGCCAGTCGAGGCCCCTAAAGATCCCGAAAAGAGCACGATTTACGCGGTCTACCGGGCGTTCGCTTCCACCGAAAAGGCACACGACATGGAACGGAAATTCCTTCGGGGCGGCTATGGATACGGCGATGCGAAGAAGGAGCTTTTTTCCATGCTCTGGGAATATTTCCTTCCCTTCCGGTCAAAACGGGAGCAGCTCAGCGCCAACCTCGACTATATCGACGAGATGAGAAAAACAGGCGCCGCAAAAGCGCGGGCAATCGGCGTAAAGACGCTTGACAAGGTCAGGGACCTGGTGGGGATGAAATAAACGTAAGGGCACGTTGCAACGTGCCCCTACAAAAACCATCTCCCCCCCCCGCTGCCGAATCCTCGACACGGGCAGGGGGCGTTACGTAATTAGCTCAAACGTAAAGCCCTTGTGCTTTGCAAGGTCAATCAAAACCGGCGTTACGCGCTGGTGGTTTCTCGTTTCATAAAGGATGATCCGCGGCTGCTCAAGACTGTCGGGGTTGTCTTTCGCCACGACGCCGTTATATCCGACAAGCTGGGGCACGGGCGCGTTGATTATGCGTATCCGCGCGCCGACGGGAAACACGGGCACGATCGACACCAACGTCTTGACGATTTCGGAGTTGAGCCGGGAGCCGCCCATCTGGATGATTTTCTTGATCGCGTCCCGCACTTTGTATTTGGGGCCGTTTCTGCCCGTAATGAGCATGTCATATGTATCCGCCACTGCAACGATTTCGGCGAAGCGGTGGATTACATTCTTCCTGGAAAAGTCTTTCAATGGCGGCCTGTTTTCACCCTTGATGCCGCGGGGAAAGCCGGTCCCGTCCTGGTGTTCGTGGTGCTGGAGCGCCACGGCCGAGCTCGTGGGCGGGATGGTAGGGTTCTGCGAAAGCATGATGTAGCCGAACACCGTATGCTGTTCGTATGACCGGTATTCTTC
The DNA here is from genome assembly GCA_049684795.1 of Chitinivibrionales bacterium. Taxonomy (GTDB): domain Bacteria; phylum Fibrobacterota; class Chitinivibrionia; order Chitinivibrionales; family FEN-1185; genus JBAVGL01. Next base: position 7,212 of record JBAVGL010000105.1, read on the forward strand.
CTCCGTTAAGTCGCCCTGCTTTTCCAGGATTGACGGTGGCACCGCAACAAGCCCCAGATCGTAATTGATGGCGCCGATCCCAAGCTGTTTCATTTCATCATACGAAAACCGGAATTTGCGGCCGAGGCACAGCGACGTGACCATGACATTTATGGCATGGGCAAACAGGTCGCCTGGGGATTTGCTCAAAGCGGAAACATTCAGGACCACCGCCGGCTGGTTGAGTATATCGTCGATGAAATGCTCCAGCGCGCGTAAAACGCCGGAATTAATGATGTATTTGTTCAAATACTGTTTATTGTCCTTGATCATCCGCTGTATGGCGCGGATACCCTGTTGGCGAATGGGAAGCGCCTCCTTGATGTTCTGGGCCGTGGTGTTGAGGGAAACGGCCATTTCCCTTTGGATATGGGTTGAAATGATCGTTTCCGGAATGACCGTTTCGGCGCCTTCGACATTTATTAAAACACTGTAAAACCCCAGCTCTTTCAGGCGCCTGCGGTACCGGTCCTTGAGGCGGTACCCCGCCGCCAGAAGCAGCTCGCCGGTGGGAAGAAAAAGCGATTCTCCTAAAACCATGTCTTCGGTCACGTCGTCGATACTGAATCGGACCATACTGTTCAACTTCGGCAAGGGTTTTACCTTGAATGCAATTCCTCCATCGTTTTGATTATATAACAATAGATTGATATTGTAAAGGCATACGATTTTTTTTAAATCGGGGCAATGCATAATTTCTATAAAGGTATATTTTGAAAATGTCGATATTAGTAACAGCTACGCGCAAGGATGCGCACATTTTTCAAGGACGAAGAAGTGAAAGAACGCAAAGAATCTCCGAATATCCGGACCGGCCAGTTCTTGTGGATGGATAAAAAATCCAGGGAACGTTACCTCGCGGTCCTCAATAAAAAAATTTCCGAAGGATACTACTGCTCCGATAGCACCCTTGCCAAGGTTGTGGATGAATTGGCCCCCATATTCAACGAAAACATCAACCACGACATGTTGATGCAGTATTGACCACGACAAACATTGTAAAATTTATCAAAGCGCTTTTATAATAGCCTCCTATGCGATTTTACGGTATAATTTTCTGTAATGAATAAAAACAAAAGAAAAATCTGGCGCCGTTTCACCATATTATTGCAAACGTCAATAGCGTTCAAGCTCATTGCCATTTTTGTCCTGGTTTTTTTCCTGAGCGCTTTCGTGGTCTATCTCATTGAAAGAAACCAGAACCCCCAGTTCGGCTCATATTTTGAAAGTCTCTACTGGACCATGGTTACCGTGGCGACCGTGGGCTATGGGGACAAGGTGCCGATAACTACGCCCGGCCGTCTGGTGGCGATGCTCATAATGGTGTTCGGCGTCGCAAGCCTCGGCACGGTGACCGGGCAGATTGCATCCTTTCTCATGGAGCGTCAAATGAAAGCGGAAAAGGGCCTTTTAAGTTATGAAAAGGAAAAAAACCATTTCATCATCTGCGGGTGGAAGCGGGAGATGAACAACGTCCTCTATGAGGTCCTCGGCAACAACCCCGGCTGTGATCCCGGCAGCATCGTGCTTGTCAATCGCGCGTCCCCCGACGAGGTGAGCAAGGTCCAGAACGATCCGCGGCTGCGCGGCATCCGTTACGTCAACGGCGACTATATTGAGGAAAGGGACCTTCTGCGCGCCGGAATAACCCAGGCCGAGCGCGTCCTGGTCATGGCGGACTACCTTGACGAAGGGGACCTGCAGCAGATCGATTCGAAGACCGTCATGGCGGTCATGACCATAAAAAACCTCAATAAAAAAGCCTACGTGTGCGCCGAGATTCTCGATACGAAATATGAAAAGTACCTGCAGCTTTCCCATTGCGATGAAATCCTCCTTTCGCGCGATTTTTCCCGCTCGATGCTTGCCTCGGCGTCGCTGGGGCTCGGTATTTCCCACGTCGTGCGGGCCCTGCTTTCAAAAGAGCGCGGCGCCGGCATGACGACCCGGGATGTTCCCGCGTCGTTCCTGGGAAAAACATACAACGACCTCAAGGCCTATTTCGACGCGCAAAAAAAGGAAATGCTCATCGGGCTCCTTGAAAATACGGGCAATATCCTCACGCGCAAGAAAGAGGCGCTGCGCGAGGCCCAGAAGAACCCGAACATAACCGAAATTATTCCGGAACTGAAAACGGTCAAGGCGCTTTCCGCCAATGTTCCCGTTTTAAACCCTCCGGGCGGTTATTCAATCAAAAAATTTACAAAGGCAATTTGCATTGTCGGATCGACGGTGGAGAGTTAAAATGAACAGCATACCGAATATTCAGGAAAAAATAAACAAACTGAAAAACGTCAGCCTCTTCAAGGAAATCAAGGGCGACGAGGAATCGCTGCGGCGCATAGCCGAGCTGCTTGCAACGGAACACCATGAAAAAGGCAAACCGGTCATAAGCGAGGGCGAGGACGGCGACAAGCTTTTCATCATTAAATCGGGGACCGTTGAAATCATCAAAAGCACCATGCAAAAAGACCCCTATATGGTGGCCAAGCTGTCGGCGGACATGAATGTTTTCTTCGGCGAAATGGCGCTCATCGACCCTGACAAGCGCTCCGCGAGCGTGGTGTGCGCTACCGACTGCGAATTCTACGTTATCAAGCGCGACGATTTCCTGGAGTTAAGCGCGCACTATCCGGCCATCGGTTTCGCCATTTTCCGCGAATTGTCGAAAATCCTCTGCGGACGGCTGCGCAAGGCAAACAGCGATATCATCTGCCTCTTTGGCGCGCTGGTGGAAGAAGTGGTTGAAAGTGGCGGACTTTCGGAATAACGGACCATATTTTCTATTTAACCGCTTATATTGATATCTTCCTTAATTCTGTAGAATTCACTATTATATTGAAATGACATCCTTAGTCATGATATAATGAGGTTAGAGATGGCTTCTATTATTTTAATAATTTTTTAAAGAAAATGCGTTTAATACTAGGGGCACTGCATCCATTGTTTTTTCACCGGCGGAGGAAATATGACGGTTTCCACAAAGAAAAAATTACCTGGTGCGTCGCTGCTCTATGCTGCGACCATAGTGGCTTTTGTTTTTGTAAATTGCGGATTCGCCACTACCTATATTAAGGCCAATAATCAGACGAACTTGAATACTTCGGGGAGTTGGACCATTGCCGGTTATCCCGGTTCGGGCGACATCGGCAAATGGGACAATACGGTTACGGCAACTTACGGAACCATATCGCTCGGCGGCGATATGACATGGGCGGGATTGGTAATAGCAAATCCCGGCGGTTGGATCACCTTTAACGCCGGCAACACCTTGACATTAGGTGCATCGGGGATCGATATGTCCGCTTCAACCCAGAGTGCTACAATAAGTTGCAACGTGGCGCTGAACGCAGATCAGACATGGACTATTGCTCCAACCCCAGCACTTTATTTGAATGGTATTATATCCGGTGCTCACTCTCTTACCAAAAGCGGGGCCGGAACACTATTTCTCCTTAACGTTGCCAATACCTATTCTGGTGGCACCACGGTAAATACAGGCACCTTGCAGGTTGGCAATGGTGGTGGTGCACCTGGCGAAGAAAATGCTGCGGCATTGGGGACCGGCACGGTCACAGTCAATAACGGCACCACCCTTTGGTTCAAACCTGCAGGTAATTCGAATGTTTACAATTTCGCTAATTCGTTCGTTTTAAACGGCGGCACGATAATCGGTGAGGACGGCATCCAGCACCTGGCAACCGGCGGCGCGACCTTAGGGATAGGCTCCGGCGGCACTGTCGAAGCGACATGGTGGGGCAAGGACGTATACATTGATGGCCTAGTATCTGGTTCAACCAACTTGGCTATTGCACATGGTCCAACAGCATCGAACTCATCGGCAATTGTCCACATAACAAATCCTGCCAATACATTCTCAGGTACGGTCACCGTCACTCCGCAAGCGTCCGGTGTTGACATGTACCTCGACCTCGACAATATCACGGCCTTGCAGTCTGCGACTGTCAATTTAGCTGCCGGTACTGGTGGAACGTCGTATTTGCAGCTTGGTACTACGAATGCAACTACTATTATTGCAGGTTTGACGGGTGCGGCAACAGTATGCAAAGTGCAACCATTCACTTCTGCGGGGACTTATACGCTGAACGTGAACAATGCCGTTAGCGACTCCTTTGCAGGGATACTTCAAAACAATACCACCGGCATCCTCGCCCTGACCAAGACCGGCGCGGGAACATTGACCTTATCGGGCAACGATACCAATTCGGGCTTGATTACGGTCAACGCCGGCAAGCTAAGGCTGACCGGCACGCAAAGGAGTAATGCCGTCAAATATGTTATTAATAGCGGGGGGATAATCAGCGTGCCGGACCGTTTAAACCTGAGTCCCATACCAGCGGGTTATACCGCGGATTGGGTGACCATTAATGGGGGAACGTTCAGTACGGGCGGTAATGGTTATAGCGCTAATCGCGGCTTTACTCTTGGCGCATCGGGCGGGACCATTGAAATACCGAACATCGACAATTCTAACGTCGTCCAGATTTCAAGCGTGATTGCGGGGACCGGCGCATTGACCAAGACAGGCGTGGGCACTTTAAACCTAAATGTCGTCAATACCTATTCCGGAAACACGACAATAAGCGCCGGAACGTTGCAGCTAGGCGCGGCCAATGTAATTCCCAATGGCGCGAACAAAGGAGACGTCAGTGTTGCCGGTACGCTTGATCTCAACACATTCAGC
>JBAVGL010000106.1:0-4010 GCA_049684795.1 Chitinivibrionales bacterium
ATCTTAAATATACATTAAGAACGTAAAAATACAAGGTTATTTTTACATCAAATCTGTAAAAATACAAGGTTGTTTTTACCAAAAAAATGTAATAACACAGGGTTGTTTTTTCACGCCAAATAATACATGTGGTCTTGGTCGATGAGGCTGTCGAAAATTTCCTCGTTGTGGGAAATAAGGAGCAGCGCGCCGCCAGCCCTGCGCTTTTCCTCAAGGAGGTTGAGCACGCGCTTGACGCCGAGAAAATCGAGGCCGTTGAGCGGCTCGTCGAGTATGAGGAGGTCGGTATTCAGGGCGAGGGTTCTCAGCAGATTAAGCCGCTGCTTTTGACCGCCGCTTAAATAGGCCACTTTCCGGTGAAAAAAACCGTCGGTGATGGTTTCTCGGTCGAATAGTTGAAGAAGCGTGTTTTTTATATCAATGCTATGGAGCTTTTGAGCGAGCGGCAGGCCTTCAAAGGTCTCTTGTATCGTGCTGGCCAGGTCCAATGCCTCATCAGCAAGTTGAAAAACCATGCCTGCTTTTTTTCCCCAGATTTGCTTGGCCCAAACGGCGTTTGGCGTCTGGTGCGTGATGGCAATTCCGCCGAGTTTCATGGAAAAACGGTGCGCGTGGTATAGTCCCATGATTATTTTCGCAAGGGTTGTTTTCCCCACGCCGCTGGCCGCCTTGATGTAAACCATTTCGCCGCGACGGATTGTAAGCGGGACGGGTCGGGTCCTTTGCGGGTCTTTGCAAATACGATAATCATATCGGAAAATCGAGAATTCCGCGTCGACATTGAGCACCTCGTCGTGCCTGGATGATTGCTTGTACTCGGGCGGCCGCGAGGCATTGAGCCAGGTGAGGTATTCCTGGGCTGAAAAGTCGGAGAGTTCCACAAGCGTGTCGGTTTTCCGGGAAAGTTCCTTAAAATGGACTTTGGGGACAAGGTCTTTATGGCGCGAGTAAATCCGGCTTATAATGGAATAATCATGGGTAATGAACAGCACGGTAAAGGGCCGCTTGTAAAATTTTTCGAAGAGCAGGTCTAAAAAAAGGTCCCGGTAGTTATTATCGAGGCTGCCCGTGGGCTCGTCGAAGGCAAAGAGCGTTGCCTGATCTCCGGAAGGGGATTGCAGGAAAGTACCGATCTTTTTAAACGCCATTGCAAGAAGCATGCGCTGCTTCTCGCCGCCGCTGGGCCGGTAGGGTTTGGGATAGAGCGCAAGGATTTTTTTTATGGCCTCGTCGTTTGAGTTTTCCCAGAGTGTGCGCAGGCTGTCGTCGAGGACTTGAAGGCCTGACAGGCTGCCTTCACTGAGTTGTTCGCTGATTTTAAGCAACGGATTGAGATGCGACGAGGGCTCCTGGAACACGAAAAAGCTGTTGCGTTGAACGGCCTTTGTGGATTGGGCGTTCAGGTGTGAGCAATACGGGGCCCCGTTGATGTCGATGCTGAGTTCGTCGGGGTCGAGCAGCCCGTAAATGGCTTTGCAGATAAGAGATTTACCGATGCCGGACTCCCCGAACAGAAAGCTTATTTCATTGTTCGGCACCACAAAATCGTCGCACTTGACAATCGATCGGTCGCCTGATTTGATATGCACCGAATAATGCTTCGTGGGTGTCACAGCCGGTGCCTTTCCGCGTAACCGTTGGCGATGTTATAAATGCACAGCAGGGAAAACACGATCAGAAAGGCCACTGTGAGGCCTTGCAAATGCTCAAAAAACAAATGGGGAAGATACAGCGGGTGCGTGAGCGTATTGCCGATGGCCAGAATGTCCTGTTTGCTGTCAAGGTTCGCCAGGAGGTTTCCGAGAGTCGTAGGAAGCGTGACCTCGTTGGCCTTGGTCGACAAGCCCACGGAAATAATGAAATCCACGCTGCATTGAAGAAAAACCGCGATGCCTAGCACCGAAATCAGTTTATTGAAAATGTGTATTCGGCTGTTTTTCCAGAGAATGTTGAAATTAACGATGCGCCACTCCGAAATGCCGCATACCCGCATCGCGTTATAAAAATCGAGTTTCTGAAAATGGTCGATCCGTTCCTTCATGCAGTCGACTAATTCGAGGAAAATAAACAGGCCCATGCACAGCGCAAGCAGCGCGAACACGGCAAGGCCGGAATGCACTATCCCTTTCTGGATGCACATGCCTATTGCGATATAACCTAGAAGAACGCCCACGACCTGCGGGACCGAGCGGACCATGTTGAAGAGAAAATTGACAAGGAGATAGCCTGTCTTGTGCTTGCCGCCTTGAAGGTAATGCAGCAGAAGCGTGGCAAGCCACCCCATGATCAGGGTCGCGATAATGACCAGAAGCGCAATGACGAACGTGTTGAAAAAACCCGCGACCACCAGTTTTAAAGCGGGCTTATTAAGGAACAAAACGTCCCATATTCCGACAACGGCGATCGTGACGAGCCAGATGATGCTCCAACGAAAATCTTTGTTTTTAAATGAAACCATAAAAGAAGTCGCCCGTTACCGGTTGCTGTATTTTTTTTCTTCTTTAAAGACCAAATAATCCGTAAAAATTTCCGTGGCCTTGACAAGATAAAAAATCCCGAGCACCATCACGATCACAATATCGGCGTTGCCGTAGAGCATCTGCCTTAGGAGTTCGTAGCTCAGGTAGCCGTGAAGGTTGAGCGCCATTTCAGTGATGATCATGCCGGTGATCAAAAAAGAAGCCTGTTCCTTTATCGTGGACAAATACTGCCAGCGCGCGTTGCAAAATATGTGGTCGAACACGTGGCCTTCAAAGCGTTTGAAAGGTTTTAAAAGCGCCTTATAGGAAATGCCGTCGATTGTGTTCTGCGCATAGGAATTTTTCAGGTTCTTTGCCTGGGCGGTTTCGACGTAGCCTTTGCGGCTTTCAGCGACAAGAAATGCGTAAAATTTATTGGAGTATACCATGAGCAGACCATTGGAAATAACACAGAGGAGTATCATGAAAAAGATCGTGTCGGTGTTAAGCTCGGTGCGGAGCGAATAGGCGATAACATAGGCCGGACAGAAAAAAACAAACGAAGCGATTCCAAGACCGGCTTTTTTAATCCATTGTAAAAGGACACTGAAAAATGACCGTCGTGTATTTGCAGCGCGGTTTTTTTTCCGGCAAAACCGCCAGATCCCGAGCGTTTGCACGCCGTAATAGGTCAGTAGCATGACGATAACGTACACGAGGATGAACTTTATATACATGCCCGAAATCTCAAGCCACTTTTCCCCTGAAAGATGTTCCTTGACACTTGAATTCTGCAGCTTATCATGGAACGATTTTTCCTGGGCGTCGGCAATCGCTGTAACCATGGCGCCGTTTTTATCGTATTGGCCGGGATAGAAAATGTTCATCACATCGTTGAAGAGCGCTTTTTGAAAAGGATTTGACAGATCGGCGAATGAGGCGTCGGGCGACTTTTGGCGGGCTTGGCCAGGACCGGCGCGCATGCTTGCGCTGCCAATAAGAACCAGGACGATGAGCAGCACCGCGGTGACGAAAAGAATGCTTGCCCCGTGCACCAAAAGTTTTGATTTCATTTTAATTCGGATGATTCCCGTTAGGGGTGACTTTTAGTTCGCCGTTTTCATACACGACCGAAAATGGCTTGCCGATGAGAACGTCCCGCATTTCCTCCACAAGGCGCTCCGTGCTTTCGTTTAATTCTCCCGTGTGGTTATAGGGAGCGTTCAAAGCCCAACGAAGCCCCGGACCGTTTGTTGCTGGTTTCCAGGCAGGGATTGATTTCTGCATTCCGGTCGCGCGGTTGAACTCATTGAAAAATTTTATGTAAAGATCGTTTGCCCTTCCAATCCGGGCATTGAGCTCATCGCGCACAAGCGGAGCAAGGGTCGTATCGACGACGCTTATGGTCCTGCTCTTGCGCCAGGCGACCTGGGAAATTGCCGGGCACCAGCCATAACGCGCGGAGGCGGGCTGGTCACGGTCAAAACGCACGGCATAGGTGTTGCCCGAACGGAAAAGCACGGCAAGCGTCTCGCCTTTTTTAAGCCTGCC
>JBAVGL010000107.1:0-9887 GCA_049684795.1 Chitinivibrionales bacterium
TTTCCGTAAAAGTCAAGGACAGCGTTATTTTTACGGTCCCGAGCAGGGTGATTAAATTGGCCAAGGACGACTATAACAATGTGTGGATCGGAACCGCGGAAGATTACCTGTATTACTGGAACAACGCAGGGCCGCGTCAATTCAAAATACCCGGTCTTACCTTTGACGTAGTTAACCGCGTTCATGCGGCAAAAAATGGGATTGTCTGGTTGGAGCCGAATACCACTCAGAATCTTCAGACCAACGCCGAATACTGGTTTGACGGGGTCATTTCATTTGATGGAAAAACATGGACTTTGTATAATCAGTATACGGTGCAAAATTTCGGGTTTATTGGAAGCGGCGGCGATTTTCAAGGTATATGCGAAGACCGAAGCGGCAATATGTGGTTCAGCGCCTCAGGAGGTAATGTTAAAAAATTCGACGCGCAAAGTAAACAATGGTCCGAATACTATATGCCGGGAGTTTATTTGGATACCGCGGTCCGACGGCTTACTACCGCGGAAACGACTGACCCGGGTTTCTGGGGAAAAAATGACGCGATTTGTCAGGATTCTTCCGGAAACATGTGGTTTGGTAATTGGGACCATCAATCCGCCGGTAACGTCAGAGGCTGTTTGATATGCACCGATTCTTTAGTAACAAACTATAAGAGGTTTTATCCTCTTGGAGATCAATATTTTATTCCGGATATCATTTCCCTGTGCGTTGATTCCAGGGGGAAAATTCTTGCCGGTGGAGCCAATGGTGAGCTGCTTATTGTATCACCGAATGGCAATCCGGTGCAAAACGGTATCGATGCGGTCCTGCTTTTTAGAAAAGATTTTATTTCGGTTTCCAACATGTGCGCCACGTCAAACGGCGTCACGTGGATTGCCACGCAATTAGGTCTTTACAAATATAATAGTACAACCGAAGTCCTGGACTCCATTCCGACCTCAAAGGTCCCGGCGACCATAAATTGCGTCGCGGCGGAAAGCGACGACCTTTTGTGGCTGGGCACGTCTGCCGATGGTATCATGCGGTATACGGTATCCGACAGTTCGGTAGTCATTTTCAACATGGGCAACGGCCTTGTATCAAACAGCATCAACAACCTGAGCATCGACAAAACCGGCGGATACCTGTGGGCTGCCACGAACGCCGGCCTCTCGCGGATGAGCCTTGGGCATACATCCGTCGCGGTAACCAGTAACAAAAACATCCTTGCTTACCCAAACCCCTTTTCCCAAACAAACCCCAATCATCGTGAAATCATTTTCAAACATTGCGCCCCCGACATAAAGATTTATGTGTATACTTTAAGCGGTACGCTCGTTAAAAAGCTTTCCCGTGATAACGATAACGCGTACCCGACCGACAACAATCCCTATGAAGCAACGCTGCGCTGGGTCCCTCCGAAGCAACTCGTTCCAGGCATGTATTACTTTGTCGGGCAGCCGCAGAAACCGACAAAAACACAAAAACTGCTCATTATCCCCTGATCGTGAAAAAAAAAATCTGTTTTTTCTGTTCAGTCGACTCCTTCGATACCGGGATGCCGATCAGCACGTTCAAGCTGATTGAGTATTTTTTCAATAATCCGGAATATCAGGTTTTTACGCTTTTGCCTGCCGAGGGAGAATTTGTTCGGCACCTTCGGCGCATTGGAATCCAACCCGATATAATTCCATTTCGACGGCTGCAATCAATACACCATCCTAAAGGTCTTATTAATTTTTTATTTCAATTCCCTTTTGCTTTTTTGCGCATTACCCGGTACTTTGCAAAAAACAAAATCAACCTCGTTCATTTTTCAGATATCATTGATATGCCCTTTTATGCATGTGGTTTTTTAGCGCGTGCGGCATGTATTGCACACTTACGGCATTGCATCGAGAACTCTCTGGCGCGCACCCTCTTTAAGGCGTCGGCGGTCTTGTTTATACATAAAACTATTTGCATTTCACAGGCGGTTAAGGAACATTCCGGCTTGACCGATTCCAAGGCCACGGTAATTTATAATCCCGGACCGCTTTTAACGCTTTTCAATCCCGATACAACCTTCCAAAAAATTCCATCATTGCCTGACAATATTCCAATTGTAATGACCATCGCAAAATTTTTGAAAGTTAAAGGGCATGAGAATTTTGTTCGCATGGCGCGCTGTATTGAATTGGAAAAGCCGCATTTTTGTCATTTTGCAATCCTTGGTAATAAATTCGGCGGACATGAAAAATATTATGAGTATGTCCAAAGCCTTATTAGGGAATATGGCCTCGCGCAATGCCTAACGATTCTGGACCAGGTACGGCATGAGGAAGTCCCGGCGTATTTATCACGCGCCGCCGTTTTTGTCCATCTTCCGAATTGGCAGGAAGGATTGGGCGGTGTTATCTTAGAAGCAATGGCAATGCGTCTGCCGGTCGTTGCTTTTGACTGCGGCGGCGTGGGAGAATGTTTTAGCGATGGCGTTTCCGGTTTTCTTGTTCAAAAAGGAAACGTTCAAAAGGCTGCGGACAAAGTTCTGGAGCTTTTAAATAATCCGGAAATGAGGAAAAGTGTAGGTTGGCGGGCCCGGAAAGACCTTTCGTTAAGGTTCTCATACGAAAAGCATTTTTCCGAGATTACCAAAGTATATGACATGTATATTTAAGGGTCCCGGAATTCGCGATTCATTTTCAAGGTAGAAGTCCGATGTCCCCGCTTGTCGTCGCTCATTTTATAAATCCTTTTTTACCAATTACACAAAATTGGATGTATCACCAGTTGCGTTTCAACGCCGCATGCCGTCAAATTGTATTATGTCAAACATTAGAGAACACGGACCTGTTCCCGGGCATAGCAACTTTTCCTGCGTTCAGGAAAAACCATTGTTTCGCGAGGGCGAGCATGGTCCTGACGCGCGCCAGGGCCCAGTATTTTTCCGGCCATTATCTGAAGGTGATCAAACGAGAAAAAGCGAATATTTTGCACGGGCACTTTTCGTGGGAGTCGTGGAGAAATTTCGGGCTGATTAAAAAAACCGGCCTTCCGCTGGTGACGACTTTTTACGGTCTTGACGTCAATAAACTGGCCCGATTGCCTCGGTGGCGAAGGCGCTATAAGCTGCTATTTCAAAGGGGCGAAGTATTCACCGTTGAAGGCCCGCACATGGCTGCGGCGCTCGGAGCAATCGGGTGTCCGGAGAACAAAATACGGGTCGTTCCCATCGGGGTAGACGTGGAAAAAATATCGGCATCGGTCGCGCAGAAAGACCCTTTTGTGATCAAAATCATGTTCGTTGGGCTGGAACGTGAAAAAAAAGGCCCGCTTTACGCGGCAAAAGCATATGCGTTCGTCGCTCAAAAATATAAAAATATCGAACTCCATATCGTCGGGAACGGCCCGTTCTCCGCTCCTGTCAGGAAGCTGCTTGCTCACTCGGAAGTTCTTGATCAATGCATATTTCATGGATATGTTTCCTTTGACGAGTATTGCGCGCTCCTCGGACGCATGGACGTCGTCCTTGCGCCATCCGTAACCGCCCCAAACGGTGATACCGAGGGTGGCGCGCCGGTCGTGGTCATCGAGGCGCAGGCCGCGGGAACGCCCGTTGTCGCCACTAATCATTGCGATATTCCGAATGTCGTGGTCCATAATAAAACGGGGTTGCTCTGCGGGGAACGCGACGTTGACGCTTTAGCAAGGAACCTGGAGCTTTTGGTTTTAGACCGGGGGCTTCGTGAGAAATTCGGAAGCGCCGCGCGTGTCCATGCACGCGAACATTTCAGTATCCAAAGGCAGGTGAAGGACCTCAACGATATTTACAGGTCCCTGGTTTAATGGCAGCTACTCATGTTCCCTGAGCGAAGCCAGGAAGGGAATTTCTTTTCAAGCGTGCTCACTTCGACTTCGTTCAGTGAGCGGTAAAGATTTCCGACCATGCATCAGAAAAATTTTGCCTGGATAGCAACGTGGAAAATCACCCGCAGGTGCAACCTGTATTGCGTTTACTGCGATCACGCGAGCATGCGGAAAGCAACGCACAGGGAAAATATCGATTATCAGAAAGTAATAGAAACGCTGCACGGCTATTCGCCTAAAATACTGAATATTTCAGGAGGAGAACCGTCGCTGGTTGAAAATTTGGCCGGTATTTTATCGGAAATCAAGAAACGCTGGGACCCTTTTATACGAATCGTACATAACGGGACCGGTCCCGAAAAGCTCCTGAAAAGTTTTCCCTATATCGACCGCCTCGTCATCAGCATGGATGGACCGGACCCGATTAATAAAGCAAACCGGGGCATAAGCGGCCCATCGGTTTTAACGAAACTCAAAGCGGTTCTTCCCGAAGCCAAAGCGCGCAACGTTGAGGTGGGGATCAACTGCGTTGTAACCATCGCGAACCTGAAAAGCATGCGGGAATTTGCCGACCAGGTTAAGACTGTGTCCGGATCCTTGATTCTTTCATTTACGCCGGTTATGCCACCTGATGGATCATTATCCATTTTACGGGAAGAGTCCCTGGTCCGGGAGTTTTTTGCAACCTATGAAGACCTGAAAAAACGCGGGTATTCCGTAATGAACGCATTTGACGGGATCACCCGTTTCAACAATTTTAAGAGCATTCAGTGCTTTAACCAATATTTCAATATCCGAGTATCTCCCGAAGGCCAGGTGCTCACGTGCGCAATGAATACAAATCTTAATTCTCAACATTTCATCTATTATTTTAGAAAATTGCTATCCAAAAATGGCATAAAAAAAGCGTTTTACAGAATAAAGCAAAAGCTTATAAATTCCATGAATGACAGCATTGATTTTTCCTGTACAACGGTGTGCACCTGTGAAAACTGGTTGGACTTAATTTTCCTGGGAATATCCAGTGATTCTATACCAAAATATGCGCGCGGACTTCGAGGCAGAATGACCGAAGAAGACTATCGCAATGCCGAAGCATTCGTAAAACGGTATATTAATCCGGAATTTGACATAAATAAATTGAAACGGCTTGTTGATTACCCGGAACTTTAATAGAAAAGATGGAAATAATTAGAATTATCGACAATTGTCCTGCCTCCGAAAAAGAATGGCAGGAGACCTGCGAGCAATGCCCCTACGCCACCTATTTCCACACACCCGAATGGGCCCATATTTATTCATCATACATGCATGGGCGAATGCTGCCCTGGCCTCGTAAAATTTTTTTTGAAGACGGAAAAATAGTTATTATTCCCTTGAGCCGTATTTCATATTTTCACGGGCTGTTTACGCAGTATGTGTCTTCCCCTGCCGGGACCTTCGGCGGATGGTTGTCTCAACAGGACCTTTCCATTGGCCATATGCAGGCTCTTATTCTGCATATGCAAAGATTTAATAACCTCTTTTGGCGTGAAAACCCCTATGATCCACATCTTCGCGATATAGAAATAAAGGGTGCGCACCATGACTTTACGCAAACTATCGATTTGCGTCGGAAGTATGATGAAATCATCCACGATTCATCACGGACCCACCAGAAGTCGATCAGAAGGGCGCTTCGCAGCGGGGTGAGTGTCCGTGAAGCTGATTCAAAAGAACAATGGCAGCGTCATTTTCAGGGCTATCTGGCATCACGGAAAAGATGGGAAAAAGCGGGCGGACAAAAACCGACTCCCGGCTATTCCTGGGAACTGTTTGAAATACTTTTTAACGCGCGATCACCTCATTGCAAACTTTGGCTTGCATGGTACAAGGACAATGTCGCATCAAGCGTCATCAGTTTTTATTGGAACCATCATGCCGTGGCGTGGCATGGCGGGGCATTCGAGGAGTATTTTGACGTGTATCCGAATCATCTCCTTTACCAGGAAATGGTGCGCGATTCGCACGAAAGAGGTTTTTATTGGTTCGATTTCAATACCACGGGCGATCTTGGCGGCGTTGCATTATTCAAAGACCAGCTTGGCACGCAGAGGCTTCAGAGCAGGGTGCTTAACAAATGTTCCAATACCAGAAAAATCGCGCGAGCAATTAAAAAGATCCTCCGTACTTAGCAACCGAAAGATCGGTACATGAATAAGCATAGTAGCCGGGCTTATGTTAAAACACTTTCTATTCTTCTTTTAGCAGGCGTTTTCCATGCATTTCGATGCTCAAGTCCTACGCGACTATCGGTCCAGAATATCAAACTTGTGCCAATGGCCGATACCACAGTGGCCATTAACACCACCGTAATTCTTCACGTGCACAATGCTTCCGACGATATAAAAAACGTACGGTATTTCTGGTCGTTTAACGATGGACGTTCATACCTCGATTCAACCCTTGACACGACGCTTGCGCACCGATTTTTCGTCTCGGATACCGGCTGCGATACGCTCCTGGTAAAAGCAGTCGACCAACGGGGAATAACCTTGGGGCCGGTTTCATGCATCGTTGTTGTCAGGGCATATCGGCCTTCTATCTCAAGCATCCGGGAAATGGTTGTTTCCATTGGCGATTCCCTGCTGTTTCAAGCAAACGCTCTTGATACCGGTGGCTCGATCGTATCGTATTTCTGGGCGATCGATGATAGCAATTTCTCATTAATGACCCCGACCGGACTTCTTCCATGGCCGTGGGGGTTTTATCAAGCAGGGACGCATATCGTATATGTCAAGGCGCTTGCCGACGACAGTATTTTTTCGCCGGTCGATACCATTCGGATCACCCTGGTGGCCAACGCTCCCGTGGTCCATTGGCTCATTTCCGATACTTCCATTTTCATCAACGACACGCTCGTGCTCAAGGCAAGCGCTAACGATGCCGGTGAACGCATCGCATGGTATGTCTGGGCGCTTGATGGAATTAACTTTCGCGATTCAACGGCCATAGGGTCTCTCGGCACCATATGGAAAAAGGCCAACGCCGGCGCCCATGTTATCCGTGTCAAGGCAATCAACGGTCACGGCGTGGAATCCCAGGCTGATTCATTGCTCCTGACCGTCAAAATCGGTTTGCCGTATATCAAGCCGATCCACGATACCCTGGTTTCGATACATGATACTCTTCTGGTAAGAATCACGGCATTTGACACGAATGGGACAATTACCACGTATTACTGGAACACGCACGGCGCAGGCTGGGACACGAGCTCAACATCAAACGTAAAAAAGATTTTTCACGGCGCTGCGGACACTCAAAAAGTGATCGCCGGCGCGATGGACAACGACGGCAACATTGCAAGCGATACCTTTATCATTATATACAATAATCCGCCCGCACAGCTCTCCGTTTCACAGCCGGCGCCGAATGACACGGTCATATTCAGGCTGGCGGATTCAACGTTTGCAAGAGGGCAGGTTTTGTTCAGGTTTAGCGCGGTCGATCCCGACGGTCCGCGGGACACGCTCCGGTATTATCTTTACGCGGGAAAAATACCCGGTTTGCTTTCGCTTATCTATGCCGGTAAGGACACGGCCTTCACCATGAACAATACCGATACGGCGCGGTTTTACTGGAAACTAGTCTGCAAAGATCGCTATGGCGACAGCATCGCGGATTCCGGCACATTTGCATGTTTGCTTCAAAAGACCATTTGTTTTTCCGGACACTCGATTATTACCGGGGACGACGGCGACGGGGTAAGCGGAGGTTTCAGGGACAGCGTCCTTACGGCGCTCAGAAAACCTAAAAATTCAATAGAAAGCTTCCAGCCCGTGGGGCCGTTGTGCACGGGTCTCATGGGTACCAGGTCAGATGATTCGTGTTTCGCGCTTTCCGGCTCAAATGCTCCCATGATGTATACCATGTTGACGCAAAGCTTTCCGCTCTTAAATGCCGATTTCTGGGTATTTATGATCGGCGTCAACAAAAGCTTCGATAGTAACGAATCGCAAGGAACAATCTTAATATTGAATGAAATCCATCGCAGAAATCCACAAGCAGGTATATTCGTGCTTAACGGGCTACCTTATCTCAATACGTATTCCTATGCTTACCATGAAGCCGTGCATACGTATAATACCATGCTTGCCGACAGCGTAACGTCCTATCGTTCACAGGGTTGGCGGATCTGGGTCGTGGACGCTTTTGCCCAGGTTATGCAAATCGATTCAACTTTTAACCCAGCCCTTACCTCCGATGGGATCCATCCGAACCAGGCAGGATACAATTTGATCGGCAAGGCGATCATCGACACGATGCTGGCGCACCCGTTTTAAGGATTTTTTCAGTGTTCCGTTCAACCACTGGTTCCACCTGAATCAGTTTTACCTCATGAGGAAAATCGATACACATCGTCCGGGGATTTCCGGAAAATGAGGTATAGTCCGAAAACTTAACTTTTACTCCCGATATATACGGATCGGGTCCGTTCACCGGATATGGTAAGAAATAATCAGCGCTTCCAGGCGGAACCGTCAAGGTGAAATGCGCCGCCGTTTCAATCCTCAGCCTCACATCCGGGGCGATGTGCTCATACCAGCAAGGGGCATTGACGTAAATGGTCCGATCGGGTATGCCGTACAGATACGCGAGTCCAGCTCGAAGTTGCGCCTGGCCCGCAAGTAGCGTAGTGCTATATGATATTCGGGGAAAATTGCCGAATTGCAAGGTGTCATCGGGGATGGATGCGATCTCAGCAAACAGTTTTTTCTGGAATGTTCCCGCGTGTTGCCATTCGACTGCGATCCGAAAGACATTGGCCCCAGACACGATCAACAGAGCGCCTGCCGCCAATGCGGACAGCGGTTTGAATGAACGCGGCAGCACCCCGGCTATTACGACAGCGAACAATACCCCCGGCACATAATCGTACCAGAAGGAGAATGCGTTCGCCACGGGCAGCAGGGAAAAAATGAGCGCCGCCAAACCTCCGGCAAGACTGATTACCGTTGTTTTCCATCCGCGAACATTAGCGCCCATGGCCACTAGAACCGCCACCGGCAGGGCAGCCAGGACAGAAAGCGGATACAGCAGCAGTTTATGAGTCGGCATGGGCACTATTATCATTGAAAGGTATCGTGCCATATTGACAAGGGTCTTCAAAGAAACCGCGGTGAACCGTTCGGCGCCGGGGGTTGACATCGGGTTGCCGACCATCGCCGTCCTGAGTATGGCGAAGGCCGCCAGGACAGCAAACAGGACAAGCAGTGATCGACCGTCCTTCCTGAGCGTTTTCCGCGAAATTGAGAAAAACAGCAAGAGGAACGGCAGCGTCACGGTCATCTCCTTCGAAAGGAGCGCTAAGGCAAACAGTCCACCCATGCCCATAATTCGCAAGTTTGTCCGATGAGTCTTGACAAATAGAATCGCGGCGCACGCCGCAAAAAAAGCGGCCAGGAGGTCGCCGATGGAGGATATCCAGCAGACGGCCGGGGCGGCGGCGGGCAGCAGCACAAACAGGAGCGCTCCGATAATAGCGGCCATGGCGCCGCGCTCCATCATCAGCAGAAACCGGTACAAGGCTATACCGGTCGCGGCATGAACCAACACGCTCAGCAAATGCCCAACAAACGGCGAATGTGACCGGCACACCAGCATGAGAACGAAATTTGTCAAGAGGCGATAGTGCCAGTCAGGATGATCAAGATAGACATGACCAAAAATGATATGCTTCACCACCGTACCAAGCGGCAGTGAAAACGATTCAAGGTGCCAAAAATCATCGGCCGTATACCAGCCGGAAAAAATCGGCGCATATGCAATCAGCGTACCGACAATTAATAGAAGGCAGACAAATAAAAAATTAGGCTGATTTAAGGCGGGTTGGTGGGCAAAAAAAGAACCTTTCGTATCATTCATAGTCTTGCTTTTTATCGCTTCCGCCTGCAAAAAATCGGATTACTATAAGAGGAAAATATACGCTTAGCATAATGGAATTGTCAAATTTGACTGGCAAAACGGGCATTGTGCGACTGTTTTCTGCCAGCGAACATTATTTTCTTCACCCTGTTGTGGAA
>JBAVGL010000108.1:0-2767 GCA_049684795.1 Chitinivibrionales bacterium
TCCTCCCGGCGGGCCTATAAAACATGAGACATTCGCGGGGTCCGATTGAACGTCCAGGGCGGCCCCGCAAGGCTTACCATCGGCGTCGGCAACAAAGCAGTTCTTGGGATTGCAGCCTCGGGCCACTTTCAGGGACTCGCCAAACCCCTTTGGTCCGGTCAGTTCCGGAAGCCATGCATTGAGTGACTGTTTAATTCCGGCGATCATTTTCTTTTGACACCGCTCCCTGTGTTTTTCCCAAGCGTCCCACCATTTTTTCTGGCAATGAAGACATATCATGGGCGTTATCTTCGCTATTCCCATGGCCGCCAGGTTCGTTACCGTCTCCTCAAAAGCGTCCCGCTCGGGAATTCCAATAAAAGCGTGGATTCGGGGCCTTGGCGCAGGCTGAACTCGCACCGTCGCGATCTCGGCCTCCACGGCCCCTTCCCGGAACAAACATTGGTAAATATTACCTTTGCCGTCGGTGGCATGAATAAAACAAGACGGGTCTTTGCGAAGAACGGACAAGGCATGATGACGCTCTTCCTCTGAAAAAATGACGGTTTTCCCATTCACTTGCGATATAAAAAAAAGCGAATGTTCCCGGTTAATCATGCCGTTCCTTTCCAATAAAAACGCTCTTTCCCGTCCGACGTTTTTCTCCGATTCCGTTAAAATACCTTATGTCAAATGGGCGTTTGATATTTCTCCTTGACAGAAATTGTTCCGGTAAAGTATCTTTTTATAAAATTATCCCATTATCGTTATTAATAAAGGAGCGTGCTCTTATGGCCAAGATCAACAAAAGCCAATTAATTAAACTGCAAGGCAAATACGTTACCGACGATGCGATCGGAAAGCTATACGGAATCAGCAGACAGGCCGTGCACCAATTAAGAAATAAATTCGGTATCCCTCCGGTAGAGAATAAACACAAAACACGCAATAGTGAAATTGTAAAAGCCTATAAAAAAGGCACCTCCTGCGTAAAAATCGCCCAGAAGTACAAACTATCAATTTCTCAAACCTATCGAGTCATCCGGGACGAAAAGTAAAAGCAGCAGTACGTCAAAGGAAGCCTTTGCCTTCATGCGCTACCAGCAGATCTCTGGGTGGTTTTCTTTTTGTCCATATACGCGGTAATAAAATTAATCGCCTTCAATTTATCGGTGCTCCAAAGCGGCGCAACGAGGCCGTTTGCCTCGCTCGAATCAGCGACGATCCGGTGGACAAATTGATCGGGCCTCAAAAGCGATAAGAAACCGCAGAGAATTTCCGCATATTTCTCAAGCGTCAAGCACTGTATCCCGCCGCGTTCAAATTCTTGATGAAGATCGGTTCCCCGAATGATCATTAATTGGTGGATTTTTACGCCGGTAACCGGAAGGCCCGCGATTTTCCGCGCCGTTTCGAGCATCATTTCAGGGGTTTCGGGCGGCAATCCCAGAATGACATGCGCGACCGTCTCAATTCCCCGCCGCGACAGAGACTCGACACAGCGTTTGAAGTCATCGAAGGCATGGCCGCGGTTATGTAATGCAAGCGTTTCATCATGCGCGCTTTGAAGGCCGATTTCAACGCTCAGGTACGTCCGCTTTGAGACGTCTTCGAGGTAATCATAAATATCTTCCGTAAAACAATCGGGGCGCGTTCCGATTGCGAGCCCTACCACGCGAGGAAAGGTAATTAAAGGTTCATAAATTGAAGCAAGCTTTTTGACATCTCCATAGGTATTTGAAAAAGGCTGCAAGTACGCTATAAATGCACTATAGCGTGAAGGAGCTTTCAGTACTGCGTCATGCAGTTGGGCCAAAACCGCTGAAACGGTCCCGGCCACCGGACTGAACGAACGGTTGTCACAAAAAGAACAGCCTTTCCAACTTTTATTGCCGTCCCGATTCGGGCAAGAAAATCCACCATTAATGGCAATTTTAAGTATGGGTTTCCCAAAACGCTCCCGAAGGTGTTTTCGATATGAATTGTAATGCTGTCGCACGTCCTGAAAATCCCAATTTTATTTCCCTTTGTCTTCGGCGGCCTTTTTCTTGGCTTCTTTCCTTAAATCAAATGAATCTCTCTGGCTTTTATTAATGTCATCGATATCGCCGCTGACATCCGGAGGCGGGGCATCGATCCGTTTGGTATCGCCTTTCCCTCCATTGTCTTTCCGCATTTCACTCTTCAGCTTATCAAGGTCCGCCTTTTCTTTCTGGTCAAGATTATCACGGGCGATTTTTTTATCTTCCTTTGAGGCGGCAACGGTTTCGCCATTTTCCAGCTTCGCTATTCTCTGCTCCGTCTGCTCCTTCTTGAGAGCATCATTGACATAAATCATGTAACTTTTCCATGTCGCAATGGCCTCATCTTTTCGGTGCAGGTCTTCGAGCAACAACGCGTGGTTTTCATAAAATTCGGCCGTGTTCGGGTCAAGCGTAGTGGCGGTTTTGTATTCCTTAAGGGCGTCTTCGGGCTTGTTTTCTTTTTTCCAGTAAATATTTCCCAGTTGCCAATGAGCGGCCGCGTTATTGGGATTTGTCGTAATGCCTTCATTCAGATATTTTTTAGCTCCCGCGACATTCCCTTTTTCCATGAGACACCGTGCGGCGCCAACATACGCGTCGCCCCTGTTTGCCCCATCAATCTTAATGACCTGCTCATAGAGCGTTACTGCCTTTTCAAATTGGTTTGCATCCTCAAAAAAAGCCGCCAGGTTCATTCGCGCATCAATATTGCTCGGGTCCAACTCAACCGCACGGTGAATGGCCTCGACCGCCTTGCTTCTTTT
>JBAVGL010000109.1:0-3089 GCA_049684795.1 Chitinivibrionales bacterium
GCTGAATGTGTTGAGATCAAGCGTACCGGCAACACTGACGTCTCCTTTGTTCGCGCCATTGGGAATTACATTGGCCGCGCCTAGCTGCAACGTTCCGGCGCTTATTGTCGTGTTTCCGGAATAGGTAGGGTCTACTGAAAAATTCATTTTTTGATTTATGGCATGATAGGGTCACTATTTTGCGATCACGTTTCCTTTATAGATACCGCTTTGAACCCGCTTCATCCGGCTCTTTTTGCTGCGGTGTGGAGGTTCATGGCCATAATACCAAAGTGTATCCACAGTTTTTCAGTTTCAGGCAGTCTTGCTTTTATTCTGTCAAGCCCAAAATGTTCCTTCGCATGCCCGATGATCCCTTCCATAAGAGCGCCGCGCTGAACAAGTTTTTTGCGACGCCATTTTTCTTCACCCCCGGTTTTTATTTCAAGCGATGGTCTGCCCAGAGGTTTGAATGCATGCCTGATGTTTCTTTTCTCAAGGTATTTCCTGTTTTCACGGGAGCCATATATCTGATCGCCGCAAACAAAATCAGGAGCTTTGCCGAAGCGTTTTTGAAATTCCCTTACGTGTTTGACAAGGTGCGTCGTTTCGTTGTACGCTTCATGCGAGACCGCGTCGCAAAAACAGTATCCGTCAACATGCGCCAGCGACACCTTGGGGCCGAACTCAACATCCTTTCCCGCCTTGCCGCGAACAATAGGCCGGATGTGCGGACGCGCAAGGCTGACTATGCGCTCTTTAATCGTATGAGTTCTGTTCCGATACATCTGCCGCTGTTGTTCATACATTTTTGCAATCATCTCGATTTTTACACCCACCGCGCGTTTGGCCGCACACTTTGCTTTCCGCAAATCAACCAACACGCCACGGGCCTGCGAAAGGTTGCGACGCACAAACTGCAAAACGGATTTCAAGGTTTTGCGAATAGATTTTTTGGTTTTGTGCCGTTTCTTCGAAAACGACACGAAGATTTTCTTGGCCGTGCGCGCGTATGTCCGGAACCGTTTTCCAAGCTTTTGCCCGGATTCCTTGACAAAGCGTACCAGATATCTTCGCCCTTTTTCAAGAAGCGTTACGTCGCTGGGATATGCCATATCCACGGGAATGACGGATGCGTCAACATACATACCCTTCGGGTTCAATACTCCAAGTTCTTGCAAGCGGGTCTTCAAAACATTTTCAAATTCTTTGAACTTCGAGCGGGCAAGACGCTTCCGCGCGCGAGTCAAGGTGCTGCTGTCAAACGAGGGCCTTCTTTGAAAACTCTCAAATCCGCACAGGTGTTGCATGTATGCGTTCTCCGCAATTTGGCGCATCGTTTCTTCGTCGCTCAACGTAAGAACATGCTTAATAGTAAATGCTCCGATGATCAAGCGGCTTTCGATGCCAGGCCTGCCCCTGTTCGAAAATGTTTTAGCATACAGAGTTTCAAACTCTTCCCATGGCACAATCCGGCCTATTCGTATCCAACGATTCTCTTCGTCAAGACTGCCGCCATAGGGAAAAAGGTCTTCAAACATGGAAACTTGCTCTTTGGAAATTCGGTAACGATACAAAATAGGTCTCCTGTGATTGAAAAAAGTGCATGGTTTTCAGGGAGTTCCCTTGAAAAACCGTGCATTTTGATGCCTTAAAAACAGGATTACGCTTTTGTATCTCATCTATTGTCAATATGTTATGCTTATTTATATTATTTTTCAGTAGACCCTAATTTAATATTTCTCGTATCGCTTGGGTCGTCTTGAATGCTTCATCAATAGTGTTGTAAAACGCAAACGATGTTCGAACTGCCCCTGGAAGCATCAACAGATCCTTGAAAAGCCCAAGTTTCATCATCCCTGTCCTTATTTCGTGCATAATATCCGGCGCACCAAGTTGCCGTGAAACATAAATATGGGCGCAGAAACATCCGTCTCGAACGCTAATACCCCGTCGATCAAGTTCGCAAGCCATATGTTCATGATCAACGCCCAGCGCAGCGCCGGTGAAAGTTATTATGGCATTGCGATGTTTTACCTCGGTTGGCCCCAATATATTGATTTTGGGGATAGTTTTCAATTCGTTAAAAAAATATTTGCCTAAAGCGGAATCGTGGGCCGCTATTTTCTCAATGCCGATTTTTTGTAAGTAATCAATCGTAAAACCCCATTCAATCGCGCCTTCAATATCCTGAGTACCCGGTTCAAATCGCGCGTGTCCGTCTGCATAAGCGGTAATCCAACGCGAAACCAGTTTGACAGCGCTTCCGCCGCTTACCGTATTGGGAATGAAACGATTGCTCTTTTTATTAATAAATATCGTCCCGATGCCCATGGGTCCGTACATCTTATGTGATGATGCGGCGGCAAAGTCGATATCAAGCGAATCCAAATCAATCGGAATATGTCCGGCGGATTGGGCCATGTCAAGATAGATGAAACCTCTTTCGCCCATAATGTTCCTTATTTCACGAACCGGATTAATAGCGCCCGTGACATTGGATGCATGGACAAGATTAAGCAGGATTTTCCCTTTTTTCCGATTTGACACAATGGAACGCAGTTTTTCCAGATCAATCTGGCCGGTTTCGTCATTTTCCGGAACATATTCAATGTGAACTCCCATGCGCCGGGCCATGTTTCGAGCCGTCACAATCTGTGAATTGTGCTCAATATTTGTAAGAAGGAGCAGGTCTCCTTTTTTAAAAGGAAAACGTGTAGCAACCCAGTTGGATGAATCGGTCGTCCCGCCCGAAAATGTGACTATATAATTTTTAGCGCTAAAAAACAATTGGAGTTTTTGTCTGGCCTCTTCAAAGCGGTCATTAGCTCTACGCGCTTCAAGGGAGTTCTTTGAATGATTGCTCCCGCGAATCGTTTGGCTTCGGTATTCATGCATAATATTCTTGACGGATTGTGGCTCCTGGGTGGTTGCGGTTGAATCGAGGTAAATCCTGCCGGAAGCATCAAAAAGAGGAAAATCCAATTCGCGTATCTGATGAACATTCGAAAGAAGACCGGGGAAATTATTTACGATTTCGTTTTGTTGAGCGGACATTAAATAGCCTCCTATAAATTGTTGCAGTGATTTTGTGGTGATCACTTTATAAG
>JBAVGL010000110.1:0-12282 GCA_049684795.1 Chitinivibrionales bacterium
GAGCTATAGCAATGCCTTCGGTGACACAGGCGCCGATACGACAAAAAAATCCCTGGTCTTTGCTCCTGAATACCATTTCAGCGAGTATCTACTTGAATATTTCAATTATCTTCATCATGACTATCTAAACCGATATTTTCTTGAAAACAACACCTATCTTGAAGCCGCATTTTTTTCGGTTGGGCCGCGTTTTTATTGCTTCGGTGAGGTTGCGGTGGATGTTGGGATGGGAAGGCAGACCGGTGCGATTTTAATGGACCCACGCGACTTTGATGAAGGTTTTGGGCCAAAGCTGGAATATCGATTGCCCGGATATACCGTGCAATGCGGGCTCGATCACCATTGCTTTCATCAAATTGATGAGTTGGAATGGAATACGCTTTACTGGAACAAACCCTTTGTATCATTCGGGTCAAAAAACCTGCGTGACGGAGAATTCAAAGAATATTTGCGGCAGAATCCTTCACTCAATTGGCGGCAACGGATAACCTGGCAAGTAGAATACGGTTTTTTCGTGCATCATTTTTTCGGGATCCTCGACACAAGCGCTTTGTCATGGGGCAACTCCTATATTCATGAATTGGCCACGGATTGCCGCTTTGCCCCGTACATTTGCCGCGGGTATGCCGGCGTAATGTCCTGGAACAACAAGGTGCGTATTGACAGGGCGGGAAGGTGGCTGTGGACCGAACAGCTCTGTGCCGAAGGCATGGTCACGCATGGCCCATATGGCCTGTCGGTGTTTTACAATTGGTTTTTTCTTGACAAGTCGATCCCCCGCGAAAATCGCGACCGTTTGATGGAAGCGGGAATACGGATATTTATGTAAGATAAGAATTATTTTAATGATCGCCCGCGTTCCGTGAGCGAAGCGCCGCACTGAGCCCTGCCGAAGCGCCGAAGGGAGCGTGGGTGCTCACCTCGGACCGCTTCGATACTTCGGAGCAATTCATTGCGGCGCTTCGCTCAGCGCCCGATAAAGGGACTTGCCGTGAAAACGGAATTTGACATAATAGAATTTCTCCGGTCAAACGAAGAAAAGCTTTCTCCCTTTGCAAAAAAGAGTACGCTATCGTTGGGCCGTAAATTCCCAATCAAGCGCGACCCGTTCAGGCTTGAATTCTCGCGGGATGAAACCCGTATTTTGCACAGCCCTCCGTTTCGAAGGCTCAAACACAAGACGCAGGTATTTCTGTCACCGAATAACGACCATATCTGCACCCGGATGGAGCATGTGCTTCATGTATCGAGCATCGCGTATGTCATCGGCAGGTGCATGAACCTCAACATCGACCTCATCAACGCCATCGCCAAGGCCCATGACCTTGGCCACCCGCCGTTCGGCCACGCGGGCGAACACACCCTCGACGCGCTGCTTAAAAACGAAGGCCTTCGGCAGGGGTTCAAGCACGAAGTGCATGGGTTGCGTGTTGTTGACAAACTCACTAATTACGGCGAGGGGCTGAATTTGACCTACGAGGTGCGCGACGGCATCATCACGCATTGCGGGGAGAGCTTCGACAGGGTGCTGGAACCCGACCGCGGCCGCGACCTTTTGCAGTTGGAAAAAATCAGCGAGCGCGATTGCGTGCCTGCTACCCTCGAAGGCTGCCTGGTCAGAATGGTCGACCGCATAGCCTATCTGGGGCGCGACATGGAGGACGGGATTAAGGCCGGGCTGATAAAAAGAACGGACCTGCCTGCGGATATTGTAAAGGAATTGGGGGTTGAAAACGGCAAAATCATCGGTCGTTTTGTCAACGATATCATCGCCAACAGTATCGATAAAGACGCGATCATCATGAGTAGGGAAGTGCTCGGTCTCATGAAGATTCTGAAAGATTTCAACTACGAGCGTATTTATAATCATCCCGAAGTGGAGGCAAAATCAAAAAAATCAGACCATATCATTCGGTTGCTGTACCAGGAACTTCTGGAGCTGCTGGAAAAATCCGACCGGGGAAAAAATCCCGCCGTTATGCACGCGATCATTAAAGAGGCGCCAAGCATGGAAGTTTTTTTCCACTTCATAAAAAATACCAATTATAATGAAGAAACCCCGCCCTGGCTTATTGCAACGGATTATATAGCGGGGATGACGGACCTCTTCGCCGAGCGGACCTATATTCAACTGTTCGTTCCAACTCCGGTGATATGATGCCGTACAAGTATCATTACCAACACAATCAATCGAACGTTTTATCTGACCTGTGGAATTCTTTTTGGTATCCACCGGTTGTGGCGTGCCCGAAATGCGGAAGAACGAATGTGGAATACTATGACCCGTTTTTTTTCAGTCCAATGCGGACCCTTAAAGGCCGTAGAAGGATCCGGTGTTGTACCTGTCATTTCATCTGGAGGCCGAACAGGAAAAATAAATCAATATGGGATAAATTCAGACAATCGTTTTAGGTATGCCGGAAGGTTCTTATATGACCATCGCCATAAAAAAATTCGTGACCGGACCGATTGAAACAAACACCTATCTTGTTATAAATGAGAAAAAGGCCTGCCTTGTCGTGGACCCGTCGCAGGGGTGCAACGAGGTCCTATCGTTTATCCGGGAGCAAGGGTTGGTCCTCGAATCCATTGTGCTTACCCATGGCCACTTTGACCATATCCTTGGCATTGCCGAGCTGCAGGACGCGTATCCCGACATGGCCATCTGGATGCATCCTGATGAAAAAGAGCTCATTACCCATGCGCAGTACAACGGGTCGCATCTTATCGGCAGCGATTATGCTTTTAACGGCGTAACGCATGACTTAACAGAAGGGAACATGCGTATCGGAAGCTTCGATTGCATGGTGCTTCATGTGCCCGGACATACCCCCGGAGGGTGCGCGCTTATTTTTGACGGGCAGTGTTTGTCCGGAGATTCGCTTTTTGCGGGGTCAATCGGCCGGACTGATTTTGCCGGAAGCGACGGAGAGGCGCTCATAAAAAACGTTAAGGAAAAGCTCCTGAGCCTGCCCGATTCGACCATTGTTTATCCGGGTCACGGCGGGAGGACCACCATCGGCAGGGAAAAAAGGCTCAACCCTTTTTTGCATGATTGATGAAAGAGCTACCCTATCTCAAGGCGTTTCTCACGTATTGCAAGCTTGAACGGGCCTTGAGCCAAAATACCCTCGACTCATACCGGTTCGACCTGCAAAGAATGTGCGGGTACCTGCGTCAAAACAACATTGACGCTCCGTCCGAAGTTACGCCGGACATTCTTTCGGCGTATGCGCGGCTCCTGTATGATATCGGTTTTGCAGCCACGTCAATTCAGCGTAACCTGTCAACACTCCGGGGGTATTTTTCATTCCTGAGCGCCGAGACTATCATTAAAAATGATCCGACCGAGTTTTTGGAAAGCCCCAGGTCGACCCGCTATCTACCCAGTGTTTTGTCCGTTGAAGAGATACTTTCCATGCTTGACGCGGTTGATTTACAAAAGCGGTGCGGTATGCGGGACAGGGCCTTGCTTGAAACTCTGTATGCCACCGGCATGCGCGTATCGGAATTGTCCCGGTTTGCCTTTGAACAGGTGCTTTTTGCGGAAGGGCTTATCAGGATCACGGGCAAAGGCTCGAAGGAGCGGCTGGTCCCCATTGGGGCCGTTGCGCTTGAGTGGATTCAAAAATATTATGAAACGGAACGGCCATTTTTATCAAAACCATCTTCCGACAGCAGCGTATTTTTAAATGTCAGAGGGGGCGGAATATCGCGGATGGGCATATGGAAAATCATTAAAAAATACGCGGCAAAAGCGGGGATCAAAAAAAGAATTTCCCCGCATACGTTCAGGCATTCCTTCGCCACCCACCTGCTCGAAGGCGGGGCGGATTTGCGCGCGGTACAGGAAATGCTGGGCCATGCGAATATCGTCACGACCGAGATATATACCCACGTTGACAGAGAATATTTAAAAGAAGTGCACCGCAGTTTTCATCCACGTTTCAAGGCCCCGTCATGAAAATCTTACAGGCCAGGTCATTTGTCCAGGTGCATTATCATAACAGGCCCGGCGGGGTCAATACGGTGATCGGCCATTATACCGTGGCATTCGCGGAAGCATTGATGGAGGTTTCTTCCGGGTTTGCGCGACAATCGCCAGTCACAAATCTTGTAGTATGCAAGCGTGACAAAACAGAGGGGCGCGCATTCCTGCCGGGCACCATACAGAACATTCCGGAAAGCGGTTATTGCTCATTTGCAACAAAATATGCTTTCTTGAAAACAAAGGAAATATTGGTGGGCGGGCTACTGGCGATTATCCAAAGCCCCGCCGTTAAAAAACCGCTCTGCATTGTCGGACACAATCTCACCCTCGGCAAGAATTGCGCGCTTTCTTCGGCATTCGCGCATTGCGCCCGTTTGTGCGAGAACGGTAAGAATGACGTCCGTTTTTTTTCGGTTATCCATGATTTTGCGGAGGAAGGAAGAATCGATTGCCTGAAACAAATTTATGATTTGCAAGACTTAGGTATTGGGATATGGAACGACCTCTACCCGAAAGCAAAGAATTTGCGTTATATCGCGCTCAATAACCGGAACCATGCGCTTTTGAAAAAAGCGGGTTTTATTGTTGATCTGCTTAGAAATCCGGTTCAAGCGGGAAGGACAAAACGGGGGATTGCTTTTCAAGAGAAGAAAACTGCATATAAAAGACTGATACGCTATTCGAAGCGCGAGCAGGGCGCCATTGATCCCACTTTACCAACGCTTTTTTATCCGGCCCGCGTCATTTCGAGGAAAAACGTCATCGAAGCAATCCTGGTTTCCAATATTATATGTAAAGCAAATCTGCTTATGGGAAAAGGCGGTCCATCCCCTGAACATCGGGCGCTCTATGCAAAGACCAGGAATCTATGCGTAAAACATAAAGCGGAGGTAGTTTTTAATTCTTCAGCTGCATTTGCGCCCCAAATACCTGAAAATGGCTTCCCTTCAATATTATATGATGTTGCAGACGCATGCATTTCAACTTCAATAGTGGAGGGTTTCGGCTATGCTTTTTTTGATTCCTGGATCAAAAATAAGTGCATAATCGGTAGAAAGCCCTTGGATTTTTCTCCGTTGCCGGGGATGAAATTCCCGGGTCTGTATACAAGGTTGCCGATACCCGTTTCATGGATTCTGATGCATGATTTGGCCCAGAAATATTATAATCGCATACGGCAATATTATCCCATCAGGAATTTGCGGGCATTTTCTTCTTTTGCAAAATTCAAGTTTGAATTTATAGCGGCTTTTATTAAGAATGATGCCATTGATTTTGCTTGTTTGGATGAGACAATGCAACTCGACGTGCTGAATAAATTGTTCCAATCCCAATCGATGGCAATAGAATGGGAAAAGCTGTGCGGCAAAGAATTGAAACGAATACGGGACAGTATTAAAATTGGTTTGCAACCTGAACAATCGCTTATCAGATTAAACCGGAATCAAATAAAAAAGAAGGTTTCGGGCGAAGAATTTGTCAGGAATTTTATTCAATGCTTTTTTAAAACACGGCCGGCGGGTGTTTCTCAAAACCGGTATAAAGAAATAACGCGTTATTTCGGCGAATTATCTCGCTTTAGATTGCTGATGACCCCGGAATAAAATTAGATTTTAAGAAAATACAGGGGCTTTTATGATCGTGCATATGGTTGCTTTTATTCTTATGTTTGGATCATCCATTATCGCCGGTGAAAATTCCTGGAATGGCAATGGCGCCCCTGAAGGCTTCGTTCTTATTCCGGCCGGTTCGTTTGACATGGGCAGTACAAACGGGGAGAACGATGAAAGACCGATTCATATCGTTTATGTGGATTCTTTTTATATGGGGGAAACCGAAGTTACCATAGGAAAATACTTTCAATGCGTTCAGGCAGGCGGTTGTCGAATGCCTTTTTGGTGGAACAGGCGCTTTTTTGATCAAGGAGTTGATGACATGACCGGAAAGCAGTGGCTTTCCTTGCCGGTTACCGGGGTGAGTTGGGACGACGCTCAAGCCTATTGCGCTTGGAAAGGTAAAGGATTTCGTCTGCCCACCGAAGCGGAATGGGAATACGCGGCGCGAGGCAAGACCCAAACGGAATATTTTTGGGGAAACACGACCGACAGCGCCGCATTGTATACAGCGATTGGAAAGCGACTTTTGCCTGTAAAATCAAAGCTGCCGAACCAATATAAATTATATGACATGATTGGAAGCGTTTGGGAATGGTGCCAAGACCGTTATGACAAGCGGTATTATCGGGAAAGTCCTTCAAGCAATCCCCGCGGCCCGACGGATTCAATAAAATTCCCTTATCGCGTCGTGCGAGGGGGCAGTTGGAAGGAGTATACGTGGAATTGCCGGTGCGCCAACCGCAACTACGGAGAACAGTTCAGGCGTTTTGACGGCGTTGGGTTTAGGATCTGCAGGAGCGTGAACGTGCCATGAATATACTCAAGGCTCATGGTTTTGTCATCCTTTTAATTGCGCGCACCTTTGCGTCCGACAGCCTGCCGAGCACGCCGGATTTAAAGATGCTGTTTAAAACCAATGGCGAGGTCACTCTGGGTGACCAAATTTATGGGAAGCCCCGGTTTGAGGATCTTGGGCCGGGGTATCGGTCGGATATCGACGTCAATACAGAACTTCTCGGCTATAAGGACTTTATATTTGATTTTTTGACCGCCGCATCGACCAGCATAGCGCGATTGCCGGAAACGCCGGTAAAACTTGACAAGATACGTTATTCATTGATGCCGGAGTTGCGGTATGCGTTGCGAAAAAGCCTGATAACCGGTTCCCTGTTCCATGAATGCATCCACACCATCAGCAGGGCGGAAGACACCAGCGGATCGACCTGGTGGAACGTCGTGCAGGTTGGCGCGGGAACAAAAGGCGCCTACCCTTTTTATTTCATTCAAAAATACAACAACCGTGATTTTGCGCTCAGGAATTCCTTCGATGCGCTCATTAATGCAGGGTATTATCTGCATGGCCGGGCGCCGCTCATAGGGCACAATCACGATTATGCCTATGACCTTTCCGGCTTGATACGGTATCATTTTGGATTGTTTAGAAACCAAACAATCTATATCGACCTCAATCATCATACGTGGTGTGACAAGTATGACAAATTCACCGTCAAAGTATCCGGTGAGATTGATTATGTCATCCTTGCATTTGATAATATTGCAACGCTGTTTTACAGTCATTGTTTCATTGATGAAAACCCGTATGATAATGAGAATTCGATCGGAACCTTGGGGTTTAAGGTCATGTTCTGACCTGCCTAAGGACAGATAAGGTTCTGTACGGGTAATTATTCACGCCAAAGGCGTATATAATTCGCCTACAGATTTGACCAGTATAACTTATAAAGGTCTCCGATTAAACCCTTATGGTACCATCAGATCTTCTTGCCAAGGCAATGGCCTTTCATAAATCAGGCGACTTTGAAAACGCCGAAAAAATTTATAATGAAATTTTAAAAGCAATTCCCGACGATCCTGATGTTGTGCATTTTCTTGGAATCATTTCCTGGCAAACACGGGATTATGATCGCGCAATCGGCCTGTATGAAAAAGTTTGCGCAGCAAATCCCTCGAATGTCCACTATCACCTTGAGTACGCGGAGATATTGCAGGAGAAGCAATTGTTTAAGGAAGCGCTTTCTGAATATGAAAAGGTGCTGACGATAGACCGGGAAAATATCACCGCGTATTCTGGAGCTGCTTCTCTGTGCATAAAAACCGGAGACCTTGAATCAGCCCTAAAAAGTTTAGAAAAAATATTGAGTATAAAACCGGAATATCCCAAGGCGCATTGTGATATTGGTTTTATCTATTTAAGCAGGGAAAAATACAAGGAAGCAATCGGCTGTTTTCAGGAGGCGATAAAACTTAAAAATGATTATTTCGAGGCATATTGCTATCTTGGAAATGCCCAAAGCTCCCTGAGAGAATATAATGCCGC
Source organism: Chitinivibrionales bacterium (assembly GCA_049684795.1). Taxonomy (GTDB): domain Bacteria; phylum Fibrobacterota; class Chitinivibrionia; order Chitinivibrionales; family FEN-1185; genus JBAVGL01. Next base: position 7,946 of record JBAVGL010000110.1, read on the forward strand.
GATTGATTCATACAAAAAGGCCTTAAGGATCAATCCGGATTTTTTTGAAGCCTATTACCATCTCGGGATATGTTTAATGGAATTAAACAATTTCGATCAAGCCATCGCCTGTTTAAAATCCGCCGTTGAATTAAGGCCCAATGACCCGCAGGCTATTGCTGATTTAAGCCTGTCGAAATTTGCAATCGGTGATTTGGCTGAAGCGGAGCAAGGTTTCAGATCGGCGCTTAAACAGGGAAGCCAACAATTAGCTCGCATATGGAGCAACTTGTTGCTCTGCATAAATTATATGCCGGAGTTTTCCCCCGCGCAGCTTTACAGCGAGCATAAGGAATATGGGAGAGTCTTTAATATTGGTGGTCCTCATTCGGACCATTTTTCAAATGACCGCAACCCTGACAGAAAGATCCGCATAGGATATGTTTCCGCGGATTTTTGCGATCACGCGATTTCAAAATTTATTCTGCCGTTATTGAGGTGGCATAATAAAGACCGATACGGAAATTTCTGCTATTCCAACGGCACTCGATTCGACACAATGACGACCCGGTTAAAGAACCAATCGGATAATTGGCGTGATATCCATAATCTTTCTGATGAGCGGGCGATTGCCATGATTAAAGAGGACGGCATCGATATTTTAGTCGATCTTTCGGGGCATACCGGGCAAAACAGGCTTTCCTTGTTCGCCCGGAAACCCGCGCCTGTCCAAGTGTCTTACCTCGGATATCCCAACACAACCGGGCTCTCGGCCATAGATTATTATGTTACTGACGGTCTCGTCGATCCGCCCGGCCAGGAACTGTTTTTTACTGAAAGACTTGTCAGGCTGGGAAAATGCTTTTGTTGTTATTGCCCCGATCAAGACTCGACCCTGGTAAGCGGCCTGCCCGCAAAGGAAAAGGGGCACCTCACGTTTGGTTCGCTCCATACCCTTTCACGGCTGAATGACGAAGTAATAGACCTCTGGTGCCGCGTGCTTAACGCGATGCCCGGTTCGCGTATGTTAATTGCCCGGAACACGCTGAAGGGAAGCGTCGTGGAACGGCTGTCGGCGAGGTTTGAAAAAAACGGTGTTTCCCGGCAGCGGATAGACATGCGCAACATGCCTCCGCAAACGGGCTATCCCGCATGGTTCCATGAGATCGATATTGCGCTTGACACCTTTCCCTGGAGCGGGCACACTACCGCCTGTGAGGCGCTGTGGATGGGTGTTCCAGTGGTCACACTCCGCGGCGACCGGCATGCCGGCAGGATGGTGTCCAGCATCTTGGCCAACTCGGGAATGGAAGATTGGATCACGCATTCCCGCGAAGAATACTGCGACCGGGCAAAAAAAGCCGCAAGCGATATTGAAAACCTTGTCAGCTTGCGCAAGAACCTCCGAGGGCGAATGCTGGAATCCGATTTATGCAATGGAAAGGAATTTGCGGAAGATCTTGAAAAAACGTTTCGCTCGATGTGGAAAGAATGGTGTGGAAAAACTGAGCATTAAATCAGTTCTATATCCGCGCGTTCATTGCCTATCGGAAATGAAAAATCCGCCATATGCGTTTTATTTAATAGGCGTCTTTACGGAATTCAATTGTAAGAACATTTACGATTTTTGATTGATCGTTTATAGAAAAAAAAAGACGATATTTTCCAATACGATACCGCCAGGTTTCCGGTTTATAACCTGATAGCTTTTTGACATTGTTTCCAAAATGAGGTTCATTTTTCAATTGAGGATATACGTAGGTGATCAGTTTGTTCCGAATAAATAATGCGTCGTGCTGGCTGAATTTTGAAACACGTTTTATAAATTCATTTGTTTCAAATATTCTATAATATTGTTCAGCCAACAAATCGTCCTTTGTTTAGGCGGGCATCGGCATGGCCCTTGCGCAAGCTGCTATTAAGATTGGCGTTTTTTCTGATTTCCTCCATTTCGTAAGAATCGGCATATTCCGATTCCTCAATATGTCTAATCGTTGCTGTTTCAATAAAGTTTGATAGGGATCGATTTTCCTCCACGGCAAGTTTTTTGAAAAGACGGTAACGATTATCCGGTAATCTAAGCGTAACTGTAGGCATAATGTGCTCCTGAATAAGTTGTATTCTCTATAAGTATAATATATTCATGTAATAAATTCAAATTATTTTTGCCGCATAACGACGGCCTTAATTTGCGAGTGACTTGTGCTGAGGGCAGTCGAAGCATAAGCCCACCAACTTCTGCCTCGCAAACCTGGTTAATGTATTCCTGAAAAACAAGAACCCACTAAAAGCAAGGTAACCGCAAACGCCCACCGGTCAAAATTGAACGATTTTTTAGAGATTTATTTTGATTGAGTTATTTCTTTAATTGCCATAGGCAATATTGTTTTTAAAATGTCTACGGATATTGACAATCCTTTTTCTTTAATAATTTTCTTTGCTTTATCCCAAATAGTTTGACTTCTTGCTTTATCAATGAATTCATGACCTTCCCAGGTCATTCTATTAATTGTTACCATGTCCGGGATTTGACGATCATTTCCTGAATAATGTGGTTTCCCTTCTAAAAAGCCAGCCTCAATTAAAAGGACTTTATGATAATTAATTTGTTTTTCTGTGTATTCGCTTAAATCGATTTGGTCTTCTCCTTCAATTTGTATTAGAATGGCTCGGATTAAGTCAAAATCTCTTTTCATTTAATTTTCCTTTGGTTTAATTTTAACAGTTTTCATCAACGCCTATGGTGCATCGACAACGATCATCTGGATCAGCCGGTTTACAGAATGTGCCCTCAATCTCTTTCCTAAGTTCTTCAAATGTATAATATTTGCCTTGTCTTGTAGCGCAAAGAGGACAAACATGGCTATCTCTTTGAGTGGACCACACAACTCTTTTGAACGATTTTACCTCCTCAAAACGCTTCAAATCACTTAAAAAAGATTTTCGCCACTTTGCGCAGCCGCCTTGCATTCCCATTGTTTCCTCTTTTCTATATCTCTAACAGGTATTAGACAGACAACGAAATATCCAATATTTTATTAAACGACATATCCAATATATCGTTATTGCTATATTATTCTCATGGCAAAGGCCCTGTTTCATAAAATCGATTTTAAACGCTCCGGTATTTTGGATCACTTATGGTTGTACCTTGAATAAATTAGCTATTCCGAAAACAAAAAACAATATTAATGTCGTGTTGGTAAAGCATTCCGAGGCAAACCATTACCCTACTTAACTTCACTTGCGGATTGAACTTTGTTAAGGCCCTTTGAAAATGTTTCATAAGGTATCGCCACTTGATAGAGAACGAACAACATGAAGTTTTCCAAATCAGACCTTGATTGGATAACCGGGTAGCCGTTTTCTGTCTCCACGCTATTCTCTTTTTGCTGCGCATAAAAAGCCGCGATAGATAGTCTTCGCGCGTCACCCAAATGAAAGGTTAAGGCAGTAACATTTGCAAATATTGAATTGTTGGTTGGCGTATTGAGTTGTGACGATATTAATGGATACTGGACCATGACTTGACCGGATTGCACGCCGGACTGTATGCTGACGGATTGTTGCGGCGCGGGTTTATAATCAATATTGTCGATCTCCAAATCGTTTGAAAAGGTCAACCAATCGGATACCCCCCACGAAAATCGTAGTGCGAACTCAGGGTCATTAAGTATGGTTTGGTTTGACGAAGCGACCAACCGGGCGATTCCCTCCAGAGAGGAATTGCCGCCGGGCGTGCCGATAGTGGAAAGCCCCCCGATCGTTCCGATCCGCTCCAAGATCGGAACAAATTCATACGACAGCTCTTGCTTGAAAATAGGGGGCGAATACCGTATAAAGCCGTGGCATTCTCCTTGTTTCAGCCGCATGCCCAGGAAATATTCCTGGTTGCTTGCCGCCGCCGGGCCGTAATTCCTTAACGGGACCGTGTTCATGGACAGTTGTAAACCAAGATCATAAACCGGGGCGGAATAACTTTGCACTGCTGCGGAGAACTCTTCCCCTATTTCAAAATGATTGATGAAACCGTACCGGGCGTTCTGGTCTATGGATGCGTATGAAAAAGAGGAATCTCCGGCCATTGGCGATAATGATTCTTCTTGAAAAGATGATTTTATCGTTTCCTTCGGAATGGCTTCAATGGTCACGGTGTTGAGTATTTGATGGCTGCCCAATACGTTCGAATAAAAGCCGTCCCAATTGCCAAGCACATTTTCAAATTGCCGGACACGGTCTCCAAGAAGAAGACCCATTGACAATCGCAATTTGATGTCGTTGTAGTCACGGCCGGTATCGGAATAAACGTCTTCTGGTTCGCTCCATTTTTCATGCCACAAATTTTCCCTGGCCTCGGC
>JBAVGL010000111.1:0-20085 GCA_049684795.1 Chitinivibrionales bacterium
GTCATAGGTAACTTTCTCATTAAGAAATAGAGAAGGCCCGGAGTAAATGACACAGGGTCGATAAAACTCAATTTCCCGTCCAACCGCCTTCGTGATATAAAGCGAGAATTTCGCTGTCTGAAAGAGCACGGGAGTATATGCGAATATCATCAATTGCGCCTTTTATAAAATCAGAAAGAGCACCTGTCGGTGATTCCCGACTGGCACCGGCATAAACACTATCACGAACTTGGTCAACCCATGAATAAGAAACATAGGAAAGCAAAGAATCAACAAAAACACCATTCACGTAAAATTTTTGTATTGAACCATTAAAAGTGCTGGATAGATGGATCCATTTTGTTGATAAGGCTACGTTAGAAGCAATATCTTTCCAGCCAACATCAACGGTGTCATACATTCTTGATTTCCATTTGCCACCTTCAAACCACAATTTCCAAGCGGCACCACCACCGTTAGGACCAGACCAAGTAAATGGAGAACAAACAATTGCAGTATAAACACCTGTTGATTGAACAGAATCCATTTTAACCCATACGCTAAGTGTAAACTTAGGCAGCTTGAAAGCGGAGAAATAACCTAATGTTAATGAACTATTCCCATTGAAATAATAGGCTGCGTTTGCAGCTCCAAACCTATCCGCGGATAATGTAGCCCCATTGTTTGTTGCGTTTAGGCCATTGCCGCTTATATCGTTTGTATTTCCGCTAAATGGATAATAAGCAACAAGCCCTAATTTCGGTATCGAGTCCCCTTCATTAATATTTCCGTTTACAATCGCACTCCCCGATATCCTATCGACATTTATCGAAACTTTAACCGTGCTATCAGCAATTACATTTACTGTTGCTGATCCCTGATATTGAAGCGTGTCGAGTGAATCATAAACAGAAAGGGAAAAAAGCCTGTTTTTTCCCGCCGGAATTCCCGCGACCGTCCCTTCAACGCTGGTGTCCGTAATTGTCAGATTTTGCGTTATGGTAAGCATGTCCGACGCGGAAACGGTCAATGTCGCTATATGCGCAAGGCTTTGAAAAATAGACCCGGTTGTGACTTTGATTTTCAATAATGCCACTCCGCTTCCGGTGGCATTGTTGCCCGTAATTAAACCGGACTTTGAACAATTTCCGAACATGGCAACCAAAAACATAGCTGAAAACAAAAACAACGTAGCTTTACCTTTAAACATAACGCCTCCCTTTTTATTGGTTATGTGGATTTTCAATAATTTTACTGTTTATTATTATTGTCCCGGTTTCAGCACCAAATTGAGATATCCGGGTCGTGTCTCCAGGAACAACCGGCACTCGAATGGTATCGTTCGGGAAATGAATAATCGAATCACCTGCGGTGACACGAATCACGTAATTCCAACATGGTAAATTTGTTATAGCAAAATTTCCCGAAGAATCCACGGCGACCTTAATATTTATTTCAGGCAAATAAATTTCAATACTATCGATAACCGTTATTTGACTTAAATCTACTTTCCCGACAATAGAACCTAATCTTTTCAACACCCCATTGCATTCCACAAGCGTGTCCTTGGGTTTTACCTGTGCGTTGAGAAGCGCCCCAAGCGAATCGTGGTCGTTTATTTCGACAAAATAACCGCCCGTATCAACGGAATTGAAACGGAAAAAACCGTTTATATTCGTTTCCGTGGCTCCAGACCGGACGAGGGCCGATTTTTTTGAAAGGGTTATCAATTTTACGAGCCTTTGGTCATGCAAAATGACGTTTGCGCCTGCAACGGGAGCGCTGTCGCTGTAGACTATCAAGCCTTCGATTGCGGCGCCCGTGGTTGTTTCGGTGGTTGTTCCGGAAATTTCCTTACCGGATCTTGAGCAAAAAAACATCAAAGATACAACAACAAGCATAAAAATTCTATTGGTCATTTTACCCCCTTTTTAATTCTTGCCGAAGGGAATAATTGAATGTTCATCTGATAAACATAGTCCGACGGTTTTTCATCTTTATGCACAAGCGATCTGATTTCATCCCTGAATTTTTCAATTTTATTTTTAATTCGAAAATAGTTCTCTTTGGAAATGCTTAAAATATTAGTTGAAATATTCTGTTGCTCGCCGTGCCTTTTCATAAGGGCCTGTTTTGCAAGATCAAGGCATTGCATCTGGTAGTTGAAAATCAGTTCGTCCTTGAGATAATCGCTGGATGCAATTGACTTATCGGATGGCCGCCAGAAGCCTTTTTCGTCCTTGACAATTAATCCAAGGTTTTTCAGCAGAAGAATGGATTCCTTGGCCTTTTTTGGCGATATTGAAGGAAACAGAGTATTTGCAAGCGTCTTATAATCATCTTTAAAGTCAATTGTATCCAGGATTGCCCTTATTACGCTATGGTGCCATTCCCGGAAAAATGCGAATGCCTTTTTGTCGAGGATTTTTTTAGGCGTTTTGTTAAGGGAAATAAGCTGTTCGAGATAGAGTTCTTTTTCATCGTTGTTTTCCGCCTGGTTGAACTTAACCAATACACGGAAAAATTGAGATTCTTCCTTATCGAGCCCAAAGACTCTTATAAATTGTTCGGCATAATATGATGAGACTTTTCTTCCATTGATTACGTCGTTAAAAAAGCTTCGAGTATTTGGAATACCCAGTTTTTTGCATATCGCGCTTTTCGTAAAACCTGAATCCGATTCCTCGCGGGCTTTTTGAAGGTCGGCGAGAAATTTCCTGAAATCGTTGTAGCCGTAGATATTCGGCGGGCTTGAATTCATGCCAATAATTATACATTCAGAATTCCCTTGATGTTGTGCATATTTTTGCGAACACAATTTTGTTGACGTAATTTCCTTTAATTTTATGAGGCGCTCATCTGATTCTAACCTGATTGTAATCAAATTTAAATCTTTTACAGGTTATTTATTGCGTGCAATAACAATGATAGCTCCACGATGTACTTTTACTGTAATATGCCAGGAATATTTGTAACGCTGTTGCTTACTTGTTTATCGTCCATTCGCGCGCAGGATACCGCGTCTTTCACCTATAAGGAACTGAATCGAGGAGTCCTTTCCGTGGCGGATTTTTTGGTCGTCCGCGACCGCGGCGGTTACGCCATTTCGGTTTCGTTGACAAAAAACAAAGAGCGGATAAGGCAGGAGCTTGCGTGCGATTCGACGTTCGCGACCATTCGGTGGCGCTACGTGTCGGACACGAACACCGATATTTCCTTCCGGCGGGTCGGCGACCGCATCGAAGTACGGGGAACATTTCAGGGAAAAGCTGAAAAAAAAGACTTGTCCATAGACAGTCATCCCTGGTATCAGATCGTGCCGTTGGGGCTGCAAACCGTGTCGCGGGACTCCTCGGGCCGTTCGAAACTATGGGCCGTCAGTTTGCAGGAACCCGCGGTGCTCAAGGCGGTCTGCTTTTGTGTTGTAGGGACGACAAACGCGTCATTGCCGGGCCACCCTGAAACCGCCTGCCAATGTTTCCACATGAAAATCGAGGGCCTTCCATCGGGCATCTGGGGCGGCGATTATTTCATCCGGCAAAGCGACCACCTATTCTTGTACTTTGAAGGGCATTTGTTCGGATCAAAAAAGCCGACGGGGACCATTGAAGCCGAGTTCCATAAAAAAGGCTAACGCAATTCTAACCGTGCGGTAACAAAATAATAACCCATGGCTATTATTTTTTTCACATGGCGACAACATTGGCCATTGCCGTTATCGCGGCGTCCATGGGTTTTTCCTTTCTGTATGCTACGCTGATCGTTCTGCACCGCGCCCGTGTTTCCGTCCGCCATCTGGACTTTCCCAGCTATCCCAAGGTAAACGTTTTTTTGACATTGCGCAATCTTGACGACGGCCTGGAAGAAAATCTGGTTTCGGTTTTTTCTCATGACTACCCGAACTACGAGGTTTATTTCGCGGTCGATTCCCTAAATGATCCCTGCGTGGAAGTGGCTGAACGCGTGCGCTCCCGTTTTCCGAACATCCGTTCCTTTGTCGTCGCAACCGGACACCTGCCGGCCACCAATCCCAAAATCAACAAACTTGCCCGCCTGGAACGGGTCAGCAACGCGCCGCTCATCTGGGTCCTTGATTCGGATGTCCGCGTCGGCCGACAAACCCTTCGGGCGCTGGTCGCCGAACACCTTGATCGCGGCGCAAAAATCGTGTTCAGTCCGGTCCGCTGCCGGGGCGCCCGCACCTTCGGAAGCGTCATCGAAATGAGCTATGTCAATTTTTTCATGGCGGGCGGAATCCTGACGGCATGGAAACTCCTGCGCAAGCAAGTGATCGTCGGGAAATCGCTCCTTATCGACCGAAAAGCCCTCGATGCCGTCGGCGGTTTCTGGTATTTCGCGGATGTTCTCGCCGAGGACCATTTGCTTGGTGAAATTTTCGTCCGGCACGGTTTTTCGGTGCGTTGCAATTACACATGGGTCGACACCATCAAGGAGTTTTCAACGGTAAAAAAATACTTCGATCGGATGAACCGCTGGGCCAAGCTCCGGTTCAATTTAACGAGGCCGCTTTACCTGATGGAAATTTTCCTTAATCCGCTCGCCTTGGTTTTGATTTTCATACCTGTGTTGAAATCAATCGCTCTTCCCCTCGCGTTGGCCGCGATTTTTCTGCGAGCAGCCCTGGAATATGCGGTTTTTTTCGCGATCAACGATATTGACCGCCGTCGGCCTGGCGTCATTCTGGGCCTTGCCCCGGCTGTCCTGGCCAAAGACCTGTTGCTGTTGATCGTCTACTTTTTGCCTTTTTTCAGCCATACCGTCAACTGGCGCGGCAATACCATTCGAATCGGGAAAAAAACCCGGATAACTTTCAGCCCAAAAAACCTTCTCTATGACAAAGCCTGAGCCGTCGGCCATCGTCGTGGCGGTGGAAATGGGCATGGGTCATCTGCGCGCCGCGTATCCTTTGCGTCATTTGGGTCTTGACGGAGTATTGATATACGGATCGAAAAACAGCACCCCGAAAAGCGAATACAAGATCTGGCGTAAAATCCGCACGTCATATTATTTTTTTTCCCGCGCCGGGAAAATCCCATTGATAGGGAAATTCCTGGTGCATGCGCTCGAATGGCTGGAACGTATAGGCCCTTTTTACCCGCTCCGGGACCGCTCGCGTCCCAATTTTGCGGTCCATTATCTCGATTACGTGATCAAGCGCAAAGGCCTGTGCCGGGAATTGATTGCGCGCATAAAAAACAGCAGTCTGCCGGCCATTCATACCTATTTTGCCACGGCAATCGCCGCCGACCGGTTATTGGACAAAGGGCGCGGAAATTACCTTTTGATCTGCGACAGCGACTTCAACCGGGTTTGGGCGCCGAAAACGCCGCGTCACAGCGCCGTGCGGTATCTGGCTCCATGCACCCAGGTCAAGCGCCGTCTGATGTCGTATGGAGTAACCGAGGAAGATATCTTTCTCACCGGGTTCCCATTGCCAAAAGAGAATATCGGCAGCGAAATCGGGCTTGAAATCCTTAAAAGCGACCTTCTTGAACGGCTATCACGCCTGGACCCGTCAGGGCGCTTTTTCCGGTTCCATCAAAATTCCGTCGCGCATTGGCTTAACCGCACGGTGGTCCCGCTCGGAAGGGAATGTTACTTTACCGTCACCTTCGCCATCGGCGGCGCGGGGGCCCAGACGGAACTGGCCCTGTCGATTTTGCGAAGCCTCCGCCGAGCCATCTCCCAGGACCGGGTGCGGTTCATCGTGTCGGTCGGGACGAACAAAAGGATATTCGAAACCATGGTACGGCAGGTCGACAGCCTGGGCTTGCGCGGGAAAATCGATAACGGTTTGGAAGTTTTATATGACGAAGGCCCTTTTGCATTTCTTGACAAATTCAATGACCGCCTGCGCCGCACCGACGTGCTCTGGACCAAACCCAGCGAACTGGTTTTTTACAGCGGTCTTGGTATCCCCATCCTCATGGCGCCGGCCATCGGCGCGCACGAGGAGTGCAACAAGCGCTGGCTGGAAAACATCCATGCCGGCATTAATCCGCCCGGACTGGCCGGGTGCTGCCATGAATGGCTGTTCGACCTCCGCGAAAGCGGCGGGCTCGCGGAGGCCGCCTGGGACGGTTTTCTAAAAGTACGCAAACTGGGAGCCTTCAAGATAGAGCATCTCGTCCGCCGGGAGCCCCTCGGCGAAGGCGGTTCTCCCCTTGAGCGATGATTTACGGCCTGCCCTTGACTAACCCACAAGGTGGATAAGATACTCTGTCTGATTTATTTATGCGAAACGCATAGATAAATCAGACAGAGTATCTAACAAAAAATTAGCATTCCCCTAATGTAATCTTAACATACGAAAACGATATTTTAAGTGTAAAGGGAAAGGAGCTTTACTCATGAAGATTTTCGTCGTATCGGACCTTCACCTTGAAGCGAGCGAAACGTTAGGGACCTTCGGATGGGACCAGAATGAATTCATCGCCATGATGGAGACGGTCAGAAAGTCCCATGCCGTTGACAAGGTCGTACTCAACGGCGACACGTTCGACCTGTGCAAGAGCGCTTACGAGGATATCGCGGCCCATAACGAAAAACTGATCGATTATTTCAACGGGATCAAGGCGCTTTTTATCAAGGGCAATCACGACATCGCGCTTCCCTTCGGTCAAAAATATTTCGGAGTCATCAACAGCAAAGGGGAGAAGATTTATATCGAGCACGGCCACCGGGGAGATTTTATCAATGGGACGGTTGCAGGGCGGCTCATAGGAAAAATGTTCTATAAATTTTTAAAATTCGCCGCACGGATACCGTGGATTCAAGCGCTCTATTACGGGTATCTGGAACAGGATGAAGGTCTAAAAGGACATAGAAACTACAATTCCTACAAATACCTTCGTCATGCCGTCAGGCTGCACAGGAAATACGACGTTGTCATCCTCGGCCACACCCATAAAATGGAACACCACAATACTTTTTCACGGGGCAATTACAAACGTTATTTTAACTCAGGTTCATGCTCCTTCGGACGGTTCCAGGGAATAGTCATCGATACCGAAACGTTCGAACATTCAACCATCCGTTTTGACCCTCCCCAGGTCAGAATACAACAAACGAACCCCGTTTCACGACCCCGCCGCGCGCTCATTTTATCAGTCAACCCAGCCGCCGGAAGAAACATCGTTTGGGCGCCGGTTTAGCCCGACGAATCAATCCTCCCGGTAAAAAACCTCCCCTCCTTTTCCAATAATCTTCTAACTTCAACGGAACATTAAACTAATATAACGGGGGTAATTTTTATGGGTCAAATTCAAAATAGAAAGGGAGAATTACTGGCGGATCTTGGCCTAAGCACAAAAACCAAAAAATAAGAAACATTTTTAAAGGAGAGAAACGTATGTTAAAATTCCTTAATAAAAAAAGAAAAACAATGTCTGCCAAATTTGGAAATTTCAGGGATTTTTTCGGGGTGTTGTCTGCAATAATTTTAACCCTGCTCGCGGGCATCGCTCATGCCGGGGTTCCCGACGCGGTTAATGGCGCTAACGCGTTGTTGAACATCACCCCGGGCAGCAATCCGTCACGGCTCTGTTTTTCGTGGGCCACCAATACTTCACATACCCCGGAAGTTAAAATCGTTCAAACAAGCGGGAGCGATACGGCCACGTTTACCGGCACCTCATCTCAAGCGCTCTATGACTCCGCCTCGGGGACCATATCCGCCGGATGGTATCAGAACATGGTAACGGTGACCGGACTTGCGCTTTCCACCAGTTATACATATTGCGTGGGTTACGGCACGACCTGGAGCGATTTTCATACGGTCCAAACCATGGACACGAGTTCATTCAGCTTCCTGGCAGTGGGAGACCCGCAGATCGGAGCGGCCACGGGAGGAACACTCGAACCGCCGGCCCAGTCAAGTAATGTTCTCGGATACGACAGCACCGGTTGGCAAACGACGATGTCCGTGGCAACAAACATGCTTACGAATATCGGTTTTATGGTCTCACTTGGCGATCAGATCGACAACACCTCCTCGCGAGTCGGCGCGGATTCGCAGTACATCGATTATTTTTGCCCTCCTCAATTGCTAAATCTTCCCGTTGCAACGATAGACGGCAACCATGATTATGGTCTGGGCCACTATTACGGTTTTCATTATAATCTTCCCAACCAGTCGGCCCAAAACGGCGCCACCTCGGCCGGAAACGACGGCGATTACTGGTACATCTACGGCCAGGCCCTGTTCATGGTGCTCAACAGCAATACCCAGAGCGCGGCCACCCACGATGTTTTTATCGGGCAGGCGATTGCCGCCAATCCGGGCGCGCGGTGGAGGATCGTGATGTTCCACCATTCCCTTTACAGTTGCGCCGACCACGCCGTGGACCCCGATATTCTCTTCAGACGCAGCGCGTACCCGGCCATTTTCGACGAGTACCATATCGATGTCGTATTGTCGGGCCATGACCATTCATACACGAGGTCGTACCAGATGTTCGGCGGCATGCCGGTGTCGAGGGCCGGAGACAGTCTCGTTACAGTCAACCCGAAGGGCACCCTGTATATGACGCTCAATTCGGGGAGCGGCAGCAAGTATTATCCGCTCAACGCCGCGTTTACGCCGACAACCATGCCGGTTTATTCCAAAACATATTGGCAGCAAAACGAGCCGACATTCTCTAAAATCAAGGTCAGCGCCGACACCTTCTCCATAGCAACCTACGCCATCACCGGCGGCAATCAAACGGCGCCGATCGACAGCTATACGATCGTTAAAAACGGCCTGGTCGCCGGCATTGGGGCGGTAAGCTATATCGGCGACACCTTGATCCCCGGCAACGGCAAAGACTCGTCGGGACTCGGCCCAACGCCCCTTCTTGAAGACGGCGTCTCTCCGCCGAACGCGCTGAACGGCTTCGGCTCGGGGCTTGGATATTCGGGCGGCAATACTTTCTTCGCGCTGTGCGACCGCGGACCCAACAAGGTCGGTTATCCCGGAGGTTCCAAAGTGGACTCCACCACGAGTTGGCCGTGCCGCTTCCAACGCTTCAGCATCGCGCTTACCGCCGCCACGGGGAGCTGGATCGCCCTCGACACGCCCACCGCCGGGGTCGGCGGGATCTATTCAAAATATTCCGTTGTCCCGCAACTCACCGGCACCGGTCTCCTCAAGGACTCATTGACGAACCAGTACATCGGTCTGTCTACGGCCTATGCAGGCAACGTCGCCACCCACGAAAATCGTCGTCTGGACCCCGAAGGCATTCGCGTGGCCCCGGACCATACGGTCTGGATTTCCGATGAGTATGGCCCATGGATTTTGCACTTCGACACTCTGGGCAATCAAGTCGGACAACTTTCCGTGCCCGCGGGCTTTCGCCTTGCCGTTGAGGATTCTACCCTTGTCAAGGAGATGGCGGAGAATGTCACGGGACGAACGACCAACAAGGGCCTTGAAGGCCTGGCAATCACGCCGGACGGCAATACGCTGGTCGCCTTGCTGCAATCTCCCCTCCTCCAGGACAGCGGCACTAGCGGCCTGAATAACCGTATGTTGGTCTATGATTTGACCCACCCCGGCAACGCGCCGGCGCAGTATATTTACCCGCTGGACAACACAAGCCAATCGGTCAGCGAGCTTCTCGCGATCAATAACCATCAGTTCCTCGTCGACGAGCGCAACGGCAAAGGCGGGGCGGCCGGGGTCAAGCTGCTCTATGAAATCGATGTGCAGCAGTCCCCGGCGCCGACGAACCTCACCGGCACCGCCTACGACGGGGCGACGCAGTCGCGCGGCCTGCCCGGCAAGATCATACCAACGGGCATCGTGCCATTGAAAAAGACCTTGTTCGCCAATATCGGAAACATCCTCCTGTCGGCAACCCCCTGGCCATTCTCTAATGTCAATGGTCTCGACAGCCTGCCCGACAAGATCGAAGGCTACGCCTTCGGGCCCGACCTTTCCGATCACCGTCATCTGCTCATCGCGACCAACGACAATGATTTCGTCCAGCCCGGCGGCGCGGCGGGCACGGGTTATCCCAATTATTTCTTCGCGTTTGCCGTGGATTCAACCTGTTTGCCCGGCTTTATATCGGAACCCTTCCTTTCGGCGACGGCCATACGAGGATCTGAAAAGCGGTCAGCGGCGCAACGCGCTTCGCTGAATGCGCGCCTGTGCAGAGGGACCTCGCTGGTTGTCGAGGGCCTCGAAGGCGTGGCCCGTCTTGAAATCTTCCGCGTTTCCGGCGAGAAGATCCAGGATTTGGGAATGAAGGTTTTTACCGGCAAATCACAGGAGATCGCGATGTCGGGAACCCTGCCGTCGGGAGTATACCTTCTTAAGGTCACCGGCGCGCACAACGGAAATTTTACATTAGTCAAGCATTAATTGTTTGCCGGCCATAAGGACCGGCCCGAATAGCATGGCAATAATTTCCCGGCCACGCGGCCATGCGCGGCCGGGATTTTTTAACCCGTAAAGGAAAGAATACCCGTGATCGGAATAACTACCGGGAATTTGAAAACGCGCACAACCGGGCGCGTGCTCGCGGGCTCGGCCGCGCTTTTAGTGTATTTCGGGCTGATATTCGTTTTCTACAGCCACACGCGGATACAGCGCCTCTATAGCTCGGCGGCCGGTTCGTATGTCCGTTACGAAAAAGCGGAGGTGGTATCCATTCAATCAGAAACCCTGAACAAAGACCATGCCACCGGGTTCGACGTCGGCTATCAGATTGTCAAGGTCAAGATCCTTACCGGTGAGCATACGGGCGAGACCGTTCGCGTCCGGAACTCCCTGAACTACACGACCAATGTCAGGGCGCGGGTCGGCGCGACGCTCATCGTTTGCGTCGATACCGCGAACAAGACCACTTACGATACCTGGATTTACAGTTACAACAGGGGGCCGTATCTTTATCTGTTTATCCTATTGTTTATCGCAACGCTGTGCGTCATAGGAGGAAGCCGGGGCTTCAAGTCGGTTCTGGGAATTATTTTCACTTTTACCGGCATCATATTCCTTTTCATACCCATGCTTTACCGAGGCTATTCCCCCGCCTTGGCCTCCATGGGAGTGGTCACGGTCACTCTCTGCGTGACGCTGGCGCTGCTTGGAGGTTTCGGCGCCAAGACCCTTTCCGCCATTCTCGGTTCGATATCGGGAATAATCATATCCATGCTTTTTCTTTTAGCCGCCCTGAAAATAACCCATCTTTCGGGGTTCAGCGGAAACGAGGCCGACATGCTTATCCAGATTGCGGGGACAACGCGCATGAAAGTAGGCGAGCTTTTATTCGCGGCAATCCTGATCTCTTCGCTCGGCGCCATAATGGACATGGCCATTTCCATCGCCGCATCGGTCAATGAGGTACATGCAAGGAACAACAATCTTGGGGTAAAGGAATTATTCGCTTCAGGCATGAATGTCGGACGCGACATGATGGGAACAATGGCCAACACCCTTATCATCGCATTCACGGGGACATCGCTCAACATTTTGATCCTGCTCTATTCCTGGGACGTGCAATATTATCAATTGATAAACAACAATTTGATCGGCATCTATGTCATCCAGGCCGTGTCGGGCTGCATTGCCGTGGTCCTGACCGTGCCGATGGTATCATTTTTTTCAGCGCGGCTCATCCCGGCCCTGGCCGCCGAAGTCGACAACAAGAAAAACCAATGATCCGACTGGTTGAACGCCCCAATATTGGTTATTTTTAAGCACTATGGCTTATAACCGAGTTATTCCGATTATTGCCTTTGGCCTCATCCCGTGCGTATTCGCGCAATATAAAGATCTGCGAATCCTTGCCATCAACGATTTTCACGGGCAGATTTCGGAAGGGCAGAAAATCGGCGATCGTCCAGTAGGCGGCGCTGCGGTGCTCGCTTCGTATTTGAAATCGGAAATCGCGAGCAATGAAGACCAAACATTTATTGTCGAAGCTGGAGACCTTGTTGGCGCTTCAGAGCCCGCCTCGTCGCTATTGCAGGACGAACCGGCCGTCATGTTCTTCAATTATCTGGGAAACGGCAGTTGGTCGACAAACAACCGCCTTGAGCCATTAAACAATCTCGTTGGTTGTCTGGGAAACCATGAATTTGACAGAGGCAAGGACGAGCTGTTCAGGCTGCTTTACGGAGGGAACTTCTCAAAAGGCCCTTTCCTTGAAAATCCATGGAAAGGCGCGAGATTCCCGGTGATATGCGCCAATGCCCTGATTGAGGAAACGGGAACATATCTGGTTTCACCGTTCGTCATTAAAAAAATCAAGAATTCATCAATACAAATAGCGTTCATTGGGGCAATACTTAAAGAAACCCCTTCAATGGTTTCAGCAAACAGCGTGAAAGGCCTCCTGTTTGTCGATGAAGCCCGAGCCATTAACCAGCAGGTAAGAATGCTGCGTGAAAATCTGGGCATACACGTTTTTATCGTATTGCTCCATCAAGGAGACTGCCAGACCTTTTACAACGGCCCGACGGATTCAACGAAAGAAATCCCCGACCGCGTTCTTAAGAACATAGTTTTAAAATTGGACGACGATGTCGACGTCGTGTGCTCCGCGCACGCGCATTGCTTTACAAATGCATTAGTTCCCAATAAAAACAGCGCGAAAATACTGGTCACGCAGGCCTTCGCCAAGGGGACCGCATACGCAAGGATCGATTTGAAAATCGACACGCTGACACAAGACGTCATATCGAAATCGGCGCGGATAATAACAACGTACGCCGACAACGGTCCGGGACTCGCGCCCGATTCGGCCGTCGGCGTTTTTGTGAAAAGGGCCGAGAACATTGTTGCCCCGCTCACCAGCAGGATAATCGGAAAAACCGCGCACGCCATTATGGCCCGACAAAACAGCGCCGGAGAATCCGCGCTCGGCGATCTGATCGCCGACGCGCAGCGTTTGGCAATGTCGACGGACTTCGCTTTCACGAACCCCGGCGGCATCAGGTCGAACCTGGATTCCGGCGCTGCGACGTGGGGGAAACTTTACACAATCCAGCCTTTCGGGAATTATTGCGTTTCGATGAACCTGACCGGGCAGCAAATGTTCGACGTCCTTAATCAGCAGTGGGCCGATTCGCTGAATCCTAAAATGCTCCAGATATCCGGCTTCACCTACACCTGGGACAACGCATTGCCTAAAAACGGGCGTATAATCGAAATCCGGAAAAACGGACTGCCAATCAAAAAAAACACTAAATATTCCATCACAGTCAATAGTTTCCTTTCATCCGGCGGAGACGATTTTGTCGCGTTTAAAAACGGGACACTTAGGGTAACCGGCGCAAGAGACCTTGATGTTCTGGTCAATTATATTGCGAAACTTCCCCAGCCGATTAACGCGATAATCGAGGGCCGGATCGTACGACGGAATTAAAGTACCTGCATGAATGACGGAATGATAGCAAGCGATGCGTCGCCTCTTATTCCCTTCCGGCAATAACAAATTTCTAAAGGAATGCTAACCGTTTTCTTACATTGATCGTCTATTTTCTTGTTTTTGGAAAGGCATGAATTTATGCTTTTTGACCCTCAAATAAATATTTCCATGGCAAAGGGCCAGATTTATTCCATGGCCGAGCTCGTTAAGAAAGCCTTACGCAGCTCGATAGATTCGCTGATTGAACCGAAACTGAACGGGGCGGACCAGGTTATTCTTGATGATAAATTCATAAATTCCTATGAAATAGAAATCGATAATACGATTTACAATACCCTTGCGATAACGCAATTGCCCGCGGATTCGCTTCGTTATTTATTGTCAATTCAAAAAATCAGCACGATGCTCGAACGTATCGGCGACCACGCGGTGAATATCACTGAGTCGGCCCTTTCCCTGAAGAAACAATCGGACGGACGGGCGATGTTCGATCTCCCCAAAATGGCCGGGCTTACCGAAAAGGTCCTGCATGATTCGCTTTCGAGCTTCTTTAAGAATGATATCGTCCTCGCCAAAAATGTCCTTACCCGCGATGAAGAAATAGACGGTTTAAACATCTTGATAACCGACCGGGTCAAGGAAAAGGTGCTTCTGGGATCGATGACCTTTGAAAGAGCAATGGAAATTATTCGAGTGTGTAAAAATTTTGAGAGGATCGCGGATCTTTCTTCCAATATCGCCGAGGAGGCCTGTTTCAGCATTTCCGGAAATAATGTCAAGCACAAAGCCGAAAAACAAACCATAGTGACCAATTTTTAGCACGGTGCATAAACGAAGACACTGCAAAATGAACGAACCAAATCGCGACATTTCCACAATTGTCAGCAAAGTCCCCAAAGTCACCTTAATTTTCTGGATAATAAAAGTGTTCGCCACGACGGTTGGTGAGACCGGCGGCGACGCTCTTTCCATGACGCTCCAATTAGGCTATGCGGTAAGCAGCCTTATTTTCCTGGGGTTCTTTATCGTCTCCCTGAATGTCCAGGTATTATCGAAGCGATATTATCCGTTTGCATATTGGGCAGTCGTTATAGCAACCACCACCGTTGGAACGACGATGTCCGATTACTTCGACCGTACGCTCGGATTAGGTTATGCAAAATCATCACTCATTTTATTCTGCGGGGTAGCGGCCGTTCTTGTGACATGGCTGCTTGTCATGGGCAGGATTCAATTTGAAAACATAACCGGACGAAAAGAGGAGATATTCTACTGGCTGACGATCCTGGTATCAAACACCCTCGGTACGGCGCTTGGCGACTACGCCGCTTCGGACACTGGGCTTGGGTTTCAAAACGGGGCGCTGGTGTTCTCGGGGCTTCTGACACTAGTTGCGGGTGCGTATTTCTTTTCAAAAATTCCGAAGAGCGTGCTCTTCTGGGCTGCATACGTACTAACCAGGCCGCTTGGCGCCACGCTCGGCGACACGCTCACAAAACCGTCAAGGGAGGGCGGACTTAATCTGGGCCGCATAGGATCTTCGTTAATTATTACCTGCGTAATGGTCGTCATTATTATTTTGACCTATCGAAAACTAGCCCCAGCGTATAAACAATCGGATAATAATAAAAAGGACCTCGCTGAAGTTGATATGTCTTCACTGGAGAAAACGCTCTAATAACAAAAGAAAGGGATTGCACAATGAAAAAAAGAGGATTTGTTTTCGGATGCGCCGTTGTTTTAATGTGCGGATATCGCCATATTATCACCGCCTCTTCAATGGAATACGCCATTGTTAACCGTATTGCCGTTGAAGGTGATGGCGGTTGGGATTTTTGCGCGGTTGACGATGCCACGGGCCGCTTGTTTGTTTCCCATGAAAGGCAGGTACAGGTCATTGATGTATCGACGGGAAAGCAAATCGGGGCCATTCCCGATACAAAAGGAGTTCACGGCATCGCTTTCGTCCAGGAGGTGAATAAGGCGTATATAAGTAATGGCAAAGACACATCGGTGTCGGTCGTGGACCTTAAATCCCTTGCTTTAATCAAGAAAGTCCGTGTAACAGGCAAAGGTCCCGATGCCATTGTGTATGAACCCTTCAAGCATTGCATCGTCGTCTTCAATGGCAAGAGCGATAACGCCACGGTCATTGACGTTAAAGCCGACAAAGTCACTGCCACAATCGCCCTTGACGGCAAACCGGAATCGGCCGCGTCCGACGGCAAGGGACTCTTATACGATAATTTCGAAGACAAAAGCCAAGTCGCGGTCATCAATATGAAATCTATGAAGGTCGATAAAACGTGGCCCGTGGCGCCCGGAGAAGGGCCTACCGCGCTGGCACTTGACAATAAGGACCACCGGCTGTTTGTCGGCTGCGGCAACAAGATAATGGTGGTCATGGACGCAGTGACCGGAAAAGTCGTCAAATCGCTTCCCATCGGCGACCACGTTGACGCCGCCTGTTTTGACGCTTCAACGGGGCTGGTTTTCTTTTCGAACGGCGAAGGGAGCATAACCACTATCGAATCGGAAAAAAATGACGACTATGAAGTGGTACAGACTGTTGTAACGCAAAAAGGCGCAAAAACAATAGCGATAAACGCCAAAACACACCATCTCTATCTGCCGACCGCGGAATATGACGCGGCCCCAGAACCGACCGCTGAAAACCCAAAGCCGAAAGCAACCGTTAAACCGGGGACATTTGTGGTACTGGATGTTGCGCCAGTGGAAAAGTAATTCGAACATTATTTGAAATAGGTTAGGGGTTCAATATTTTTGAACCCCTATCATGCCACTAACCGATGTCCCGGCCTCCGCCAGCTTTTTCCTCTGGTTCCTAACATTTTGAAGCCCCGCCACTGCCTCGGGGCTGCCTAATTTTTCAGCAGCGGCGTAATATTTTTCGGCTTCGGCAAAATTTCCATGCGAGAACGCGATTGTTCCGGCGAGGACCGCGAGCGGCGAAAATTCGGGGAACAATTCGAGGCCGCTCCGCGCGGTTTCAAGCGCAACGAGTTCATCGCCCATTTTTTGCTGCATGGTCACGATCCTGTAGAGGGTCCATTTTTTTGATCTGTCAAAATCATATGATCGATCAAGATAATACAGGGCCCGGTCAAGATTACCCGTGGTTTCATATAAATCGGCCAGGGCAAGCGCCACGTAAGCGCCGTTTTTGCCGTTTGACGGATACGACTCAAGCCAGCGTATGGCCAGATTGGGATCATTCAAGTCGCGGTATATTTCCCCGAGCGCAATGTACGGTTCTTCCATTTCGGGATAAGCGATTGCAAGGTCCTCAAACGCGGTAATGCTCTGGGCTATGGCACCGCACCGCCGGTAGGCAGCGGCAAGAAGCAGCGTCCCTTTCTGCTGGAACGGTTCGATTTTGAGGCCTTCGCGGATGGTCACGATGCAATTGCCTACGTCGTTGAGCGTAAAATAGACCACCGCGCAATTGAGGTACGCTTTATAGAATTCAGGCGCGGCCTTGATGCACAGGCGATAGTAAATAATGGCGCGCGGAAGGCTGTCGAGCTGGAAAAAGGCATTGCCCGCATTGTACGCACACAGCGCGGGGTTCTCCCCCGACAATGATGCTTTTTTGTAAAGTTTGACGGCCTCCGCCAGCTTTCCCGCGCCGTACAGCTTGTTGGCTTCGTCAAGCAGCGAGGCCTTTGCGGAAGAAACAAAAAATAAAATGAGCACAACAACCGCAATGGATCGAAGAAGGCCCGTTCGATTTCCCCCACCGAACGCTCGAAACAACCCTGCCCCGAGCGAAGTCGAGGGGAACGATGAAGTTTTGTTTATAAGCCGATTAGTGTCTGTAGCTGACTTGTCTACGTTTTTTGCGTAGATAAGTCCTGCATACAGACACTTATCCTGCTCTGCCGGGTTAATAATTATCAATGTTACTCCAGCTTGAATTCAATTTCTTTGCTAAAGCGCATATTGACCGGAACGCCCTTGTTCCTTGCCGGTTTAAAGCGCCATGTCCGAAGGACCTCTTTCACCTCTTGGGTAAACGATTGGTCGGGGCTCTTGACCACGTCGACGGTCGTTACCTTCCCGAGATAGTTCACGACAAAAACCGCCTTGACCGTACCCTCGATGTTCATTTCTCGGGCCCGGTCCGGAAACGGCACGGACGGCGAATACACCGGCACTGCCGGTTCATCGGTCTGTCCCTCATCGAACACCTCCGCGCCAAGTTCCTGGGACCCGAGAACGGCGCCGTTCGCGTTGTCAGGCCCGGATTCCGCTCCCAAATCGGGCACGAACCGCATGGTTGACTGACCGCCGCCGGTATTGCCCGTCCTGCCCGTATTCGCCTTTACAATCCGTATACGCTGCTGCGGCTTTGGCTCCTCTTCGTGTTTTTTTGGCATGGCCATTGGAACAAGCCGCTGCTGCACGGTTATCGGTTTCTTTTGCAAGGCGTCCCCAAAAAAACCATGAAGAAACGCGACCAGCGTAAACACGGCGAAACTGGCGATAAGCGCGATCGATAAGCGGCCGATAACGCCAAGTGATTTTAACAGCATAAAAAAGGTTCATTCTTAACTGTTTTGCGCGTCTGTTAGTCCTTCCCCGCCGCGATGGAAATTTTCTGCGCCCCGCCCAGCGCGCACTTGTCCATGACTTCAACGGTCCTTCCGGTCTGCGTTTCACGGTCCGCTACAATAACCACCGACAAGTCCGGCTGTTTCGCTGATTCCTGTTCGACAAGTAATTTGATTTTATCCAGCGTTACCTGCCGGCCGTATACATGGCACGTGCCCTCACGGGTTATCCCGATCAGCATTGCCCTCTGGCTCGACGGAGTGGCGGACTGCGCCCTTGGCTTCGTGACATTGACGCCCGTTTCAACGTAAAGGTTGGCGGTGACCACGAAGAAAATCAAAAGGATCATGATCGTGTCGACAAAGGGGGCCAGGTTGATTTCCGGCTTTTCCTGATGATCGGGTACAAGATGATACGGTGAGTCCATGGTATCTTCCTTTCCTGGGACATTTTTGGCCGGCTCGGACTGGCCGCGGGTTTTCTGGATAAGCAGCCTGTTATCGCTGGCTATGGCGGCCAGCAGCGCATTTTTTCTGTTTGTCAAATTATCGAGGAAAAATAGCGCGACAACGGCGACGGCGAGCCCGGTAAGCGTGGCCTTAAGCGCCATGCTGATGCCGCTGGCCATAATCGTGGGGCTTCCGAAGCCGAACGCTCCGATAATGGCGAACATTTCGTTCATGCCGCTGATCGTACCGAGCAGCCCCAGCAACGGCGCAATGACGATGCACGCGCCCATGGTCGACAGTCCGTAATTAAGCCGGGGCGATAGTCCGAAAACGAATTCGCCGAGCGACCGTTCGACGAAATCGCCGTTTTTTCGCCGGGAAAGATTTTTCAGCAGGGCGTCGTAGCAAATGTCGCCTAGTTTTGCCGAATAGTCGTTTCCGTCCAAAGAAGCAAGAAACCGTTTGCGCGCTTTTCGAACGCGACCGTATTGGGCAAGCTTTCCCAACGCAAGAAACCAGGTAAAGACCGAAACCAGGAAAATCGGGTACAGTACCCAGCCGCCTTCCGAAAACAGGGAGGAAAAAACTTCCCAGATTCTCACGCGTCAATCCTCCGGCCAGATATGGTTCATGGCCGAAATCGAAAGTTGTTCCAATTCGGACAGCAGGCGGTCTTTGCCGTTGCGTATCAGATCGTGGATAAACAACGTTGGGATCGCGATGGCAAGCCCTGTTTTAGCGGTAATCAGGGCCTCGGAAATGCCGCCGGCAAGGAATTTCGGATCGCCCGTCCCGTAATGTGTTACCGCGGCAAACAGGGTAATCATGCCGCTTATGGTGCCTAAAAGCCCCATGAGCGGTGCCGCCCCCGCGATGACCGCGATGGTGTTGATCCCGCGCGAAAGGACCGGAAATTCAAGCATGATCTGCTCGCGCACGGCCCGCTCGCTGACGTGGCGGCCATGCTCCTTGCGGTCGATGCAGATTTCCAGCACGCGAGCCATCACGCCTTTTTTACCTTTTACAAACCGCAGAGCACCGTCGTAATCTTCCTTATCAATTAACGCCATTGCCGCCTTATGGCATTGGTAATACGACCGGCGACGGACCACAAGTTGAAGCCCTTTTCTGAAGGTCAGGTACAATACCCAAAGCGGAAGCAGCAGCAACGGGATCATGATCAAGCCGCCGGCTTTAAGCGATAAATAAAATTCAACCCATCCGGATTGTTTTTTACCGGACACCAAAAGGCGGCTCTGGTCATTTTGCAATAGTTCGGTTTTGATAAGCCCCGAAGGCCCGCCGGTTTTCATCCATTCGTGAAACACCGTGTTTATGTACTCGGAATAAGCCGGGGAACCGACTTTTTCAATTGCATATTTGTCGACGCCAAGACGTCCGGTCTGGTGCACCAGGTATGTCTGTCCAGCCTGGTCCATGCCCAGGGCAAACACATTGCCGAAGCGCGCCATTGTCAATTTTACCGGCGCGCTTTGATCGGGCAGCATGTCCCCGGTCACGATCGCCACGGTAAGTCCTTTGCGAATGTCGTCGCGGGCGTATGTCACGAACTCGTCCCAGCCACGCGAAGGATCCAGCTTCGAGGCATAATCGCTCCGAACGCTTTCAAGTGCCTCCCGGCGGGTCTCGCGGTCGGCGGGAAAGGCTTCGAGCACCGCGTCGGCCTCTTTTTTAAAAAC
>JBAVGL010000112.1:0-12087 GCA_049684795.1 Chitinivibrionales bacterium
TTATATATGTGCCGTTTCCCTGGTCGCCCCACGGCCCCATATTGCCCTCCCCGGCAATCGCCGCATGGAATGCCGGCGCGACAAATACCGCGACAACGGCGTATAAAAACGTTTTAAAGGAAAAAGATTTTTTATTTCCGGACATCGCGCGAGCTCTTTGCTAAAAAAACACTAATACCGCGATAAAATACCTATCGCGCAACAATGCTATTGACTTTTACAATAAAAACGCCTCCCGCGCTTTCACGGTTGGCGTGTATGAAAAGGGCATTCCCCCGGGTAATTGATTTTTGCAACAATTTCCCGGAAATATCATACACCGTAACGGCATTTTCCAAACCGCGAAATTCCCGGGGAATCATGAATTTCCCGCCCGTGACCTTATAGGTCCCTTCTTTGGCGCTCGCAGCCAGTGATCGCGGTCTCGGATCATTAACGATGGGCGTTTGGTTGCTTTTGTCAATACAGGTAATGGTCACGCTCGCGCTTGGCAGTCCCGATGAGGTTGCGGTCACCGTAATGGTTCCGGCCGTATACGACCGCATGGTCATCTTCGCCATGCCGTATTGCATGCACCGGGTATCAGGAGAAGCGGCGTTGTTAAAAGTCATTGAGGAACCGGTGGGAAAAAGTCCCCCGCCCGTGGCTGTAAGCGTTACAGACGGATTGTTGTTAACGGGCGTGCCGCTGGCCGACGCTATCTGGGTGATGAGCTCGCAATCGTCCGTGCCGTCGTTTCCTATGATGCCGGTGTCGGCGGTCAAAATGATTTTCGCCGCCGTACCGGCGACAGGCAAGGTATATGCCGTTCCAAGAAGTTCCTGCCGGTATTGATACCATTCCGGACCGGGGATTCTGTAATAATCGACAATTCCGTTCTGCCCATCGGTAACGTTAAGGACCGAACCGTAGCCGTAGCCGACCCATCTGACCTTTCCGGCCCGCCAGGCATAGGCTGTTGGGCCGTTGTGGTCGTAATACTCGGTCACCAAATTGGGTTTTCCCGGATCTTGATAAGCGGCAATCGTGGCCCCGTCGCCATTATATCCGATGACGCTCGCCAATTGGTCGAACCCCTGCCTTTGGGCGCCGCCCACGGCCGAGAGCCGGGAAGAATCCAGGGACTCGGCAAGGTTCGACAAAACGCGGTAAAACGCCTTGCAACTGTCCATGACAGCGCCGCTTTGCACGTCGAAGGTTTCATTTCCCATGCTCCATACGATGATGCTCGGATGGTTCCTTCGTTCGCGGATGAATTCCGTCAATTGCTGCTTCAGGTTGGTTTGGAACCCCTGCCAGTCTTTACTAAGTGTGGGATACGAGCTTTGTTTCCAATCGGGTTGTTCGGTCGTTTCGAACCCGCCCACTCCCCAGAAATCATTTTCCGGCCATTCAAGCATTCCCAACCGGTCGGCCGCGTCGTCCCAGGAAACGTCATGAGGGTTATGGCATTCCCTGATAAAATTGAAGCCAGCCTGCTTCATGAGCAGAACATCCCTTCGAAAACCCGCGTTGGTCTGCGCGATGCCCCAGGCCGCGCGGTCATCGTGCGCGTTTATCCCATTGATCAGATAGTGCGACCCGTTCAGGAAGAACCCCTGTTCCGCGGTCCACTGTATCGACCTGATTCCGAGAGGGCTTACGTAATTGTCAACCGCGCCGCTTCCGTCGGACACGGTCGTATTCACGGTATACATATAGGGCGTTTCGGGGGACCACAGATGCGGATTGGATATTGCCGGGCTGGTCTGCGCAAACTCATACGTCGCCCCCGCGTTTATTGACTGGGTGCTTTGCATGGACGTTACCACGGCATTCGTGGCGTCGACGATGGATGTGGTGACCGAGCAGTTCGCGGCCGCCGCGCCGTCATTTTTTATTTCCGTTTTGACCTTGACCGTAGCTTGCGCCGATGTGGCCTGGGGCGTGGTGACGGTCGTACCATACCATGTCACATGAAGCGGATTGGTGACCACAAGGTAAACGTCCCGGTGGATGCCGCCTAAAAACAGCCAGTCGCCCCCTCGCGGGGCGATTTGCGCGTTCCATGCGCCGTTCACCTGTACGGCGATGACGTTGTCGCCCGCCGTGACCGCGCCGGTTATATCGAAATAAAACCCCGTATAGCCGCCGCTGTGCGATCCCACGAGGGCGCCGTTGACATATACTTGCGCGACCTGAAAGGCGGCTTCGAATTCCAGAAAAATTCGGTTTGAGTTTATCCATGCCGATTGCACGTTAAAATGCTTCCTGTACCAGCCGATTCCCGCGTACCAGAAGACCCCGCTCCCGGATGCGTAATAAGGAATATCGAACACGTGCGGCAAATTCACCGTGGTCCAGGCGGCGTCGTTAAAATTGGTTGCCTGCGCGCCCGTCACGTCGCCTTTATTAAACGTCCAGTTGGCGTTCAAGACGGTTTTTGTCCGGCCGGCCCCGAAACAAATGGAAGTCTGAGCGCTTACTATAACGATTACTGAACCAATCAACACTCTTGCTAAAATCATGTTCCTCATAACACCTCCATTTTTCACATTTCATTGTTTAACGGCGCATACTTTCGATGACGAGGAACCGGGCAAGGCCCGTACGGCGCCATTGCCGCGCTGAAACAACTTCCTGCCGTCGAGCCCATAATAAACCACGGAATTTCCGGCGTACACCGCATCAGTCAATCTCGAAGAGCCGTTTTCGCCGTTAATCATCGTAAGGACGCTCGTTCGCGGAGCGCCGGACCGGTTTACCGGCGCGAAATGTGGTTCTTTTATTTGTACGCCGGTAAGCGTGGGCTTGACGGTATATCCCCCAAAGTCAACCTCGCTGACAATTGCCGCCGATCCGCTCCTGACCGCCGTGGCCTCAAGCCGCATGTAGCGCGCGTGGACCGGGGTGAACATCGCGTATTTCAGCGTATTGTCCCCCGTCCATGCCCCGTCATACCCGCTGTTGAGGGTAACCGGCGTGAACGCTGTATTGTCAAGGCTGTAATAAATTTTATACCCGGTAATGATTGCCGAAGAATCAAAGCCGCCGGTGTCCTGGCGGGCGATCTGTTTCGGCAGATAGTCGCACATTTCGATGTTGTAGTACGCCGCGCCGAGGTCAACGGTCACGGACTGGGGAAGAGCGCCCGACGATGTCCACAACGATTGCGTGTAGTAGGTTGCGAACCCGCCGTCGCTGAGTCCGTCTACGGCATAATGCGCGGCCGATGCATTGCTCGTTGCGGTGGCATTGACCGCGGTAATCACATAATCCATGTGCGGTCCCTGCGCGGGGAGCTGGGCGCGCGAGGCTGGCGGCGTCCATGTCTGGCCCAGTTGTTTGAGCCACGCCACATAGGTGTCCTGGATCAGGCCGTCCCGGTCGGGAGGCAAATTCGGGGTGACATTGCACCAAACCGGATCGCAAACATTGAGGTACGTTGAAATAAAGCTGCTGATGGCCAAGGGGGTCTTTCCGGCGTCGGTCGGAAGCCAGAACCAGGCCCCGCCCATTTTATTGCTCAGCCAGGACGCATATTTCTGATTTGCCGGAGGCCATACGCCTTTGGAGTTTTCATAGTAAATCAAATCTTCATGCCAGGGATAAAAAAGGCCTTCGTGCTCGCTGAACAGGGTGTTGGGGCCGAATTTGCGTAAGGTGTCCTGAAATTCCTGATAGGGAACGATTGTGTGTCCCATCGACCATGCCCATCCGTCGTCGACGAAAAACGGGATATCGCCGTAGTTGCTCAGCAACTCCTTGACTTGCGTGAAAACGAAATTGAGCGCGGCCCGCGATATGCGTCCGTTCGTCACGCCGGACGCATTCATCCTGTCGCCCGAATTAATATAGAGAGGCCCGCCATAGGTCCTGTCCTGGACCGAAAAATAAAGGCCCGGCACGATTCCGCTGTCTCTGCATGCCTGGACGAAGAGCTTTACCACGTCCTGGCGCGCGGCCGCGGGAACCCGCGAGTTCATACAGCAATAGGGATTGTACGTTGCGCCGGGGTTATTTACTTTGGTGTCCCACAGGGCAAAACCGTCGTGATGTTTACAGACGAGAACCATGAATTTCACGCCGCCCGCCTTCGCGGCCGACACCCACTGCGCGGGATTGATGCTGGTCGGGGCATACAATGCCGGGTCCTGATTGGGAAGGTCCGATCCGCTGGAGTTTGAGAATGTGTTCATGCCGAAGTGCAGGAACTGGCCCAGCCGGAGATTTGAAAAGGTTCTTCTCAAGGTGTCAAGGTGCGTTTCGGAAAACGACGGTGGCGCGAAACCGAACATAACAACGGAAAGCGCGATTACCGCCGCTTGAATTGAACGGCCATGAAAACATTTGCTGCGCAGTGTCATACTATTTCATTTCCTTTCTGTCTAACTGCAATAGTGTACTATTACGGTTGCAATCATTTTTAATCTTCAAACCGCCTATTTTTATTTAAAAACCACCAATTTATCATCGATCCTCTGGTTCATGTAGCAGAGCTTGATCCAGTCCGCCGAAAGCGCGACATTGGATATTCTAACTTCATCTATCATGCCTTTGAAAAAATAGGGGGACCAGTTGTTTGAGCCGGGAGGTGTCTTGCCTATTGTCACGTCGGAAGCCGAGGACCGTGGCCTGGCGGAAGTTTCGAAAAAATTCACGCTGTCCGCCGTGCAGATTCCATCAACATACAAATATTGCCTGGTCCCGGCGCATACGCCGACGACGTATTTCCACGTTGCAGTGACCGCGGGGGACATCGACGTTGCCCACCCGGCGGCGTCCATGTATTGAACAAAGGCAAAATCCGTCCTGAAACATTTCAGCGTATATTGACAATTATCTTTTGCCACGATGGTCAGATCGTGCCTGCTCGCGTTCGAATCCGTGCCGAAGTCCAGGGTATCGGCATAAACCCAGGCCGACACGGCATAAAAACCATCCTGGCCGAAATTCAGCTTCCCCGCTGCCGTGCCCATCATTTGTATATAACCGGAAGCTCCGTCGAAATTCCGCGCAATGCCTATTGCTCCGGATGAGGCGGCCGTCATGCCGTAGGGTGTGCCGCTAAAGCCGTTGATCGTGGCGTCTTTTGCCACGGCGTTCCCGGCCTCGGCCAGATGCCACACTCCCTGGAACCCGCTGGCGGTGTCGAAAACCGCGGCGCCATTCGAGGAACCCGCGACGTTAGGATTTCCCCAGTACATGGTGATGGCGCGCGTGTCGTCGTTGCCGAATACCGTATCGACCTTGACCCATACCTCGGCCATGCCGGCGGCCGGGTCCCAGCGCTCGATTTCATAGGGAAGCGGCGTATTGTCCGATTTTGCAAATCGAAGGTCGCCGCCGCCCATCTGGGCCTGGCTGAAATCGAAGGCGCTGCCGGTCAACCTGACGAGCACGGGGAAACCGGTCACGGTGGACGCCACGCCGGCCCCGGAAGAGGTCGAGTTTAACGCGATCGACCGGGCAAAGCGCCATCCCGCGTAAGGTACAGTGTCGATTTTACCTGATGTTAACGGTATGCTGTCGATATCAAATGGTTTAAAGAGCGTGTCCTGGGACACGATCCTGAAACTCAATGTTCCCGATGGAAGGTCGCGCATTTCAAAACGGCCGGTTGAATCAAGGGGCGTTTTTCGCTCGAGCCCGTAGACCAGCGCGAACATTTTCAAGGATGGTCCCGGTTGCAGGCCGGTATTTCCGTAAATTCCCGCATAGGGCCTCAAGGTGTCGATAAAGGACATGCCCGGACTCGTCCCGGATGAAACGGTTGCCGCGATAAGCGTCGCGGAGCTTTCTCCGTCATTTACTTCAATGCAATAGTTTCCGATTCCCATTGAATCAATCTCGAAATGTCCGGAATCATCGGTGACCGTTTCCCTTTCCCCTGCCTGGCTTGATTGCCGGGCCGCGCTTTGCATGCCGTTGAGATAGTCCCTGGAACGGAGAATGACGGCCGCGCCTTTTGCCCTGGTTCCGTCGTTTGCGTAAATTACCGCCCCTATCCGGGCGTTGCCCGTGTCCGTTGTTCCCCCGGCCATTGGCAACCGTTCGCACCCGCACAGGAGCGCGAGCAAGGCAATAATGCCGGCCCATGGTAATTTCATTGCGCTTCACCTTTCTCTTCATGCGCCGGAAGCAGCTCCGCGCTGACCGGAAAAAGGGAAAGGTTCATCTGGTAAACCCGGCTGCCGTCCCTGTCCTGGTTGACGATCAGCTTGACCCGGTCCTTGAACGCCTCGATTTCAGCGCAGAGCACCGCGTAGGTTTCGCGTGAAATGCCCATGGTGATCCCTGAAATATGCCGGTTGTTTTTATCAAAAACGTCAAGCGCCGCCTGGGAGTTTTGCAGCATCGATTTCGTGAATGACCGCACGGCCATTGAAGCCACCGTATCGTCGGCGACGATCGCCGAGTCGGTCTGCGCGTACCTGCCGTCAGCCTGTCGCCGCACGAGTTTCAGACGGACCAGGAGCTTTACCGCGGCCTTTGCCTCGGAAGGCAATATGGAAGGCCTTACCATTGAGGCGAGGTTTTTATAATTTTCCTTGAAATCATGCAGACACACCAGCTCGCGGATGACCGGAGTAAACCAGTTCGCGAAATAATCATAGCTGTCGGCCCGCAGCACCGATTCCTTGACCCTGCCCGCCATCGAACGCAGCACCGCGTAATGTTCCTGTTTTTCGCCCGACGCTGTGGCCTGGTTGAAAAGCACCAGATTACGGAAATAGACCGATTCTTTCTCGGTCAATTTGAGCGCGTCGCGGAATTTTTCGATTACCGCCCGCGTGAGGTTGCGTTTGCCGTCGATCACATGCTTGAGAAACGAGGGTGATTTGATCCCCGCCTTCCCGCAGAAATAGCGGTATGAAAAATTCCTGGACTTTTTTTTCTGTTCTTTATAAAAAGAGTCCAGGAATTTCCGGTAATCGATGAATTCAAAAATCGATTGCATGGTTCTAATATAACGCGATTTGCCTGAAAAATGGCGTAAAAATCGCAAAAAATAAATCTTTTTGTACTCATTTTGTGTACATTAATAATTATATCAAATTGAATTATAAGCAGATAAGTATTTAAATGATTAATATTGTAGTATCTTTTGGATACAGTAAATCAACATTGTTTCTCAGCAGACTGAACCGGACGGTTCCCTTTTCGAACGCGGCAAAAGCTGGAACCCGGTAAAACAGACCATGTCAGGACTTTTGCAATCCTTTGCCAAGGATAAAAGCCGCTTTCTGAAGAGGTAAATTTCCCTTTTTAAATCTTCATAGAGTTCTTTTGAAACGAGCAACGTGGAAGATGAAAAATTCCTGTCCTCTTTTTTTATCGTTTCAACCGCGTCAATGCACTGCAGGAGGGTCGCCTTGTGATATTTAGGAATAATCGTCGAATCCACTTCCGGGGGTGTGGCGATCTGCTCATCGACGGCGCGGTAGCGGCCGTCGATTCCGCGTTGAATAAACCCGTTGTTCAATAAAAACGTCACCGCGTCCCGCGCCTGGGTCGGGGAAATACGGGGAATGCATGAGCGCGCCAGAACGGCGTAATCTTCCCGAAAATCGCAAATAGTGACCAGCTCCCTGATAACCGGATAGTACCAGGTGCCATAAAAATGGAGTTTTTCATCCTGGATTTTATGATCTTCATTGACAATCCGCAGCGCGAACAATCGTTTAAGGAGTTTTTGCTTGACGGAAGGCTTTTTGGCGTCGTTGAAGGCGATAAGCGCCTTGAAATACCTGACCTCCGCGCCGTTCAACCGGAGAAAGGCGGCCAACGAGGGAATAAATTCTTCCGAAAGGTTTCTTTCTCTCCGGAGAATGCGGGGCAAAAAATTGTGGCTTAGGACCCCCACTTCACGCGAAAACGCCCTGTATGAAAATCCGCGACGTTTGCTTTTTATATTTTGGAAGCAATCATCCAGATACTCCCGATAATCGAAGTAGTTGAAAATATTCATGGCGTCATGCGCGTTTTTCATAGCACCCTATAATTGATTCCATGCGTTTCTCCGTCTATTGTCAACCGAAGCACGTAGATGCCTTTGCCCAATTTTCCCGGCAAGGCCGCGCCATGGTTTCCCTGGTTTTGGAACCCATCAACCAGAACGGCTTTAATTTTTCCCATCACGTCAAACATCTCGAGTTTCACCGAGCCGTTCTTCGCAATGAAATAATGAATGGTGTTGTTTTGGCAGTTCAGGATTGTTTTGGAAGCAACGGGAACGGGCGATTTTTGAGCCTTGAATGTCGTTGGCGTTGCCGACGAATCATTGAGGACCATGAAATTAAACAACGAATACCCGTTCGCGGTGCCGCGCTGCGTGCCATACATCCTCACATACCTTGCTGAAGTCGTATTAAACGTAATGTCGGTCACCGACCACGATCCTCCCTTGGCAGTACTGTACACATCCATCCATGTTGTGGAATTGGTTGATGTCTGAATCTGGAATGCCTTGGCATAATCCGAATGCCACTTAAGAATAACCCTATTAATGTTCGTCGGAGCGCCCAGGTCCACCATTATCCATTGCGGATCGCTCGCCGCGCTTTCCCACCGGTAATTGATATAGGTCAGGTAAAACGCCGAATCCGTCACGTTGCTTGCCGCGTTGGCGCCGCTGACCGACGAGGCCGTGGCGGTTTTATGCAGCGCGAGGTTCCTTGACAAACCAAAAGGTCGCCACGTGCCTGCGTTTATGTCAATGTCCCAGTCTTCGTAATAATTCATGGTCGGAACTGTTCCGTTAAAGGTAAGCGGCAGCCACGGGTAGTCTCCCTGCGCCCAGGGGGTTTTTGTCCAGCGGTCGCCGTCGTACATATACACGGTGTCGTTCGGACCGTAAAAAGGGAAAACGAAATCGCACTGGGTTTCCCAGGAATCGGTGGACCCGGGCGTCGATAGCGTGGTGGGCGACGACCAGGGGCCGGCAAGATTGGTCGCGGTATAGTATTCCGTGGCCGTTGACGCGACCCAATCGGTTTGGGACGTGCCGTAATAATAGACGCCATGCCGTTTGAAAATGTGCGGGGCCTCGCGGCCGCCGCGGTTCCACAGGTAAATCCGTTTTTCAACCGTCAAATAATCCCCCGACATGAGCGCCACCGCATGCTGCGCGTTTGTGCCGGCGCTGTCCCAGACATACGCAATGTACGCTTTTTTGTCATCGTCCTCATACATTGAAAAGTCGCCGATCTTGGCGCCCTGCACGAGGGATGACCCTTTGAAAACGTATTGTCCGTCCGGAGTTGCGCACGTGGCGATTCCCAGATAGGCGATATCGGTATCGTACTTCAGGAACATCACGTATTGCTTGGTGGAATCGCAGTACAGAACGTCCATCCGGTCGCATGAAATGCCCGGAGTCGTTAGCACGATGCCCTTGTATACCCAATGGATCAGGTCGGCGGACGTATAGCAGTTCTGGTTGCTGCCGTTCTGCATGCCGTACCAGTAGTAAAGATTATTGAATTTACGGATGCAGCCGCTCCGCGTTTGGATCGAATTTCCGCTCGTGTCATACCAGAAGAAATCGTTGTGCACGGTTTGAAATGCCGCGTGCGCCGTGGCCGCAATTCCGGGCATCGTGGCAACCGTCAGCAGAATTGTCATATTTTTAATGATTGATTTCAGCATATTCATGAAAGGCTCCCATAGTAAACGTTTCTATTTATATGTTCGAACAGAGACTTAAAAAAATAAGTGTATTAGTGTGCTATTACAGATGCCTTACCTATATAAAAATTTTATGCTTAATGGCAATAATATACCTTTAAAAAACTTTTCAGCCGGGAATTAATCAATCGTTCTTTCTTTATCCGTTGAACATTCGTTCCACGGTTTAATAGATACAATTTACTTGATTTTTCCATATCAATCCTTGACAGTCAACGGCGCCATAAAGACCTTGCCGTCAATCATCCCTTTAATGAAATAAACTCCCGGGGCCATTGCATCGGTGCGAATTATCAATGATTTACCCGAATTCGTCGAAAAAGCGGCCTCCACGCGTCCATCAAGCCGCATTATCCTGGCGGTAAGCGCACGTCCACGCGGAACAAGGGCAATGGAGTTTCGTGACCGGATAACTTTGACCGGCAGCGGGCTTTGAAAAAACGCATCGGGCTGTAACGTTTGAGTGCCCGTTGACGCTGAATCATAGAAAACATAGGTGTCGAATGAATGCGCGGGCGCTGATACGTTGATGACCGACGTTCCCAGGCTCACGGCAAGCGCAAGCGCGCCCGTCCCGTTATTGTTCGCGACAACGACCACCGATCCGTCGGGGTTCTTGAATCCAACCTGGTTGGTAAACGTTCCGCTCGTTTTTATCCGCTTTGCGCCCGGCTGGACATAGTAGCTGAAATGTTTCGCGCAATAGTGCTGGGGATGAAAGGCTGCCGTCTTCTGCGCAGTGTCCACCGTGATCATGCCGCACTGAACCCAGCCCCACGAGCTTGAATTGCTCTGGTCGAGCACCATATTCCACTGCATGAATCCGTTCGCGTAATTGTCAAAATACCACAGCATCTGTTGGAAACAGGTGCCCTCCGCGTAAGACCAGTCGTTCGTCCCGCTCCCGCATTCAAGTTCGGTCTCGTACAATGTCAATGATGGATATGAGGTATGAACGGCGGCGATCGCGTTTTGCCCTTCATACTGGAAACACACCGTTTTTATGTATTGGGCGCTGCCCTGGTCGCCGAGCCATGTG
Source organism: Chitinivibrionales bacterium (assembly GCA_049684795.1). GTDB lineage: Bacteria > Fibrobacterota > Chitinivibrionia > Chitinivibrionales > FEN-1185 > JBAVGL01. The sequence continues at coordinate 10,709 of JBAVGL010000112.1, forward strand.
CTGAATTCGCTGAAGGCCGCATTGTTCATGGTCGGCGACCAGATATCGCATTGCACCTGGTCGGACGTAAACCGGGGCCCAACATAGAGCTTGATGAAATCGCGGATTTCCGCGGCGCTCCAGTTGCAATTCGGATACGATTGGACCGTATAGGGTTCGTTTTGCACGGACAGACCGTATAGATTAACTCCCTCGGCCTGGATCAGCTTGACGGCCTTGGATAAATACAAGGCATAGGCGTTGAGCATTTTCGGCGTTTGAATGAAATCGGCGGCCGGAACGTCGTCATTGACCTTCATCCATTTGGGCGGCGACCAGGGACTTGCCCAAATTTTAATGTTGGGACGATAGACCATGGCCGACTTGATATAGGAGATCAGATAAATTTTATCGCGCGCAATGCTGATGTTGTTCATGGCGGTGTCGTTTGCTGTCTCATCGAGCGAATACCATCTGTTGAGCGTGGCGGTTTGGACGGTGAAATCATTGGCCCCTATGGGCATGCGGCATACGTTGAATTTGCAGCCGCTTATGGTGTCGAACAATTCCTTCATCACGCGATTTGACAAGCTTGTGTCCACGGCTTTGAGCGCCTTTGCGCCGATTTCATTAAAACAACCGCCGAACGCATTGATGAGCTGGTATTTTGTCGTCGTGTCGATGACGACGGTGCTGGTCCCCGTCGCGCTGTTTGTTATCGGCGCGTTTGTTTCGCCCGCCCACAAGCTATTGTTTGTCGAAACGCGGTATTTCGCCTTGAGCGCAGCGTGCGTCTGACCGGCCATGCCGAATAAAAAGCCGCAGCATGCAAATATCGAAATCCATGGTTGATTGATTTTCTTCATCAAATACATAATCATGCGGTTTCTCCTTCTATTGTAACAATGCATCCGGCATTTTCTGGTTCATATAGCACAATTTGATCCAGGCTGGGCTAAGCGCCCGGCCCTGTATTCTTATTTCATCAAGAACTCCGTGGAAATAGTACGGGAAGCCCGGCATCGTGACCCCGTTTGTTCTGCCGATCATCAGGTCGTATCCGGAATTTTGGCTGAACCCGTTGCCAAGCAGGCTGATCGCGCTGTCAACGCATTGGCCATTGACATAAAGATATTGATTCGCCTGGTTCCGCACGCCCGCGACAAGGACCCACTGCCGGGGCGCCACCGGCGACGGCGATTGCGACATGTCCCAGCCCGTCTTGTTTTCATATTCGGCGAACTCCCAATCGTCAGTAAGTATTTCCAGGTTGTATTGCTCATCGCCCTTGGAAATAACGGCCTGATAGAGCGAATCGATTGTGTCAACATAAACCCACGCCGAAAGGGAATACACGCCGTTTTGCGGGAAATTGAGCTTGCTTCCGGAAGTCCCCGGCA
>JBAVGL010000113.1:0-2044 GCA_049684795.1 Chitinivibrionales bacterium
TCATCTCTCAGAGGGAACATGATTAAATTCCTTGTTTCCCGTCAGTATGTTGCATACTGAAATTAATTGAGTACTAAAATAAAACATCTAATAAATAAAAAATTCAAAAACTGCTTTTTTATTGAAAAAACGTTATAAAGGTCAATGGCACAAGGATTGCATTTATTATGGTCAGAGGAATTATGTTCTGATACATTGATCAAAAGGAGACGATTATGAGCTCGAAAAAAACTATTGGCATAGATTTAGGGACCACCTATTCCTGTGTTTCGGTCATGGAAGGCGGGAAACCGGTGGTGATAACCAATGCCGACGGCGCGCGCACCACGCCTTCGGTGGTCGCTTTCACAAAGGACGGCCAGCGGCTTGTCGGCAGCATTGCAAAGCGCCAGGCCGTGACCAACCCCGAGAACACGATTTATTCGATCAAACGGTTCATGGGGCGCCGCGCGAGCGAAGTGGAACAGGAAGAAAAGCTGGTCCCGTATAAAGTCGCGGGCAAGGGAAACGATCCCGTCAAGGTCAGCAGCATGGGTGAATTATACACACCGCCCGAAATTTCAGCCATGATCCTGGGATATTTAAAAAAGGCCGCCGAAGACTACCTCGGACAGGAAGTGAGGGAGGCCGTCATAACCGTACCTGCTTATTTCAACGACGCACAGCGACAGGCGACCAAGGACGCGGGCAGGATAGCGGGCCTCGACGTGAAAAGGATTATCAACGAACCCACGGCGGCCGCGCTCGCTTATGGTCTTGATAAAAAGAAAAATGAGAAAATCGCGGTCTACGATCTGGGCGGCGGAACGTTCGATATTTCCATCCTCGAAATCGGCGACGGCGTTTTTGAAGTCCGCAGCACCAACGGCGACACGCATCTGGGCGGTGATGATTTCGACAAGGTGCTCATCGACTACATGGCGGAAGACTTCAAGAAACAATACGGCATCGACCTGCGCGGCGACAAAATGGCCCTGCAGCGGCTCAAGGAGGCCTCGGAAAAGGCGAAGTGCGAACTCTCGTCGTCCATACAGGCGACGGTCAACCTGCCGTTTATCACGGCCGACGCTTCCGGGCCGAAGCACCTTGACGTCACGCTCACGCGCGCAAAATTCGAATCTCTCGTGGGCCATTTGATTGAACGCACGGTGGAGCCTTGCCGCAAGGCATTGGCCGACGCGAAAATGGCCGTCAAGGACATCGATGAAGTCATCCTTGTCGGCGGTTCGACCCGCATTCCCGCGGTGATTAAAAAAGTGGAGGAGCTTTTCGGCAAGGTCCCGAACAAAAGCGTGAACCCCGATGAGGCCGTGGCAATAGGCGCAGGTATCCAGGCAGCGGTTCTCGGCGGGGACACGACCGTAAAAGACCTTTTGCTGCTCGACGTTACGCCGCTTTCGCTGGGCATTGAGACGCTCGGCGGCGTCATGACAAGACTCATCGAGCGCAATACCACGATCCCCACGAAAAAGAGCCAGGTTTTCTCGACCGCCGAAGACAACCAGACGGCTGTGAGCGTGCTCGTGTATCAGGGCGAGCGCGAGATGGCCGTGCATAACCGGCTTCTGGGCAAATTCGACCTCATCGGCATTCCGGCCGCGCCGCGCGGAATACCGCAGGTAGAGGTGGCGTTCGATATCGACGCCAACGGCATCCTCAATGTAAAAGCAAAAGATCTGGGGACCGGAAAAGAACAGCAGGTGCGCATCGAATCGTCAAGCGGCCTTTCGGAAGGCGACATACAGAAAATGGTCAAAGAAGCTGAGGCCAATGCCGAAAGCGACCGGGCGGAAAAGGAAAAGGTGGAGGTTAAGAACCAGGCTGAACAGCTCGTGTTTCAGACGGAAAAAACACTGGCTGACGTGGGTGATAAGATAAGCCCTGCCGACCGGAAAAACATAGAAGCGGCAATAGAGGACTTGAAGAATAAAATCAAGTCCAATGATGCCGGTTTCATTAAAAAGGCCATGGAGGATTTGTCCAAGGCCTCGAACAAAATGGCCGAAGAACTCTACCGTAACGTTAAGCCTGGGCAGGCCGGTAG
>JBAVGL010000114.1:0-4316 GCA_049684795.1 Chitinivibrionales bacterium
GTGTATGCCTTATCCGCAATCTTGGTCCATGCGGTCAATGCATTGGCATTGAACCAGCCCGACACCGTGACGCCGGTCGTGAGGTCGAGCGAGGCGGCGTCAGGGACCGCTATGCCTTGGCTAGTCCCGTTAAAATTGATCCCATTGCCCACGACCGCGCTCACAAGTTCGGACGTCGTCATGGAGCCCGCCGTTGTCCCGTTGTTTGCGTTTCCAGTTGCGTCTTTAATGGCGTTGCTTCCACCGCTGGGGTCTTCTTTCAAATGCCAGACCCCCGCGAAATTATTGGTTGTCGCGAAAACCTTGGACGAACTCGAACTGTCCGCCGAATTGCTGTTTCCCCAAAACATTTGGATGTATTGCGCGTCGTTGTATCCTTTGATTACGTCAACCAACACCCAGATCTCCGCCACGTCATTCACGTTGTCCCACCGCTCGATCTGATAGGGAAAATGCACGCCGGTGGATTTGGCGAAACGGATGTCCTGGCCGCCCGATTGCGCCTGGTTAAAATTGAAATTCGCGCTTGTCAGCCGAACGAGCAGGGGGAAATTGCTTTGGTCCGAGCCGATGTTCGCGCCGCCTTCCTTGGTATTGATATATACATTTGTCGAATAATGCCACTTTGTGTAGTCGTCGGTAACGCTGCCGCCGGTGGAACTGCACGTGAGCACGACGTCGTGCCCCGATCCGCCGACATAGCTTATCTTGAACGTGCTGATCACGCTGCTATAGGTGGCGGTAAGCGACGCGCCTTCGATAAGATTATTAAAGATACTGCTCACGGGGCCTGCCCCGTTATTTTTGATGATCGTGTAGGCGTCGCCGATGGTCGGCGCGTAACCGAGCGAAAGGGAAAGCGTGGCGCTGGCCAGCGTGATTGCGCCGCTGACGGCGGTCTGGTCGTAGTTCGTGCCCGCCGTGATCCCGTTGAGATTCACCGTGTAGGTTGCCCCGGAAACAAACGTGAGGTTGCCGCCCAGGGTCAAAGTGGCCGTTGCGGCCCCAAAGCCGGGCGAAAGCGTGGCGCCGCTGTTGACGGTCACGTCGCCGCTCACGGTCCCCGTCCCGCCGAACGTCCCGGGGCCGTTGACCGTGATCGCCGCAGACCCCGTGCCGGAACCCGATGTGTTGTTGGCAAGGAGCATGCCGCCGGATATTGTCGTCCCGCCGCCGTAGGTGTTCACGCCGGTAACGATCCATGTTCCCGCTCCGGACTTGGTAAGCGAGAGCGCTCCGCTTAAAACCCCGGACAGCGTATTATTGGAGACGTTGGTCCCCGTAAGAGTAAAACTCGGCGAACCGCTGGCTATAGTCGAGGAGCCGCTTATGCCTATGGTGTCGCCGGCGCTTCCCGAAGCGTCAATGGTCCCTCCGGTGCTGTTGATGGTGAAATTGCGGTCCGTGCGCTGGGAAGAGGCCCCGGAAAATTGAAGCGTGCCGCCATCGAGCACGAGGTTTGTGTTCGCGTTGCTCGAAGCGCCGATGCCGCTATTCGAGCTGCCGGGCGCCAGACTTGCAACGGAGAGCACTCCGCCGCTGATTGTAGTGACGCCGGTATAAGAGTTCAAGCCCGTTAAAGAAAGCGTTCCGCTTCCTGCTTTTGTCAAACCGTATGAACCTGAAATAACGCCGCCCTCCGTGAGCGTACTCGAACTTACCGTTATTTGCGGCGTGGCCCCGAGTGTTACGGCGCCCGTGCCCATGTTTAGCGCTTGCGTTCCGGTAAAGGTAAAATTTCCGTTCCAGGTCTGCAGATTATTGTTGGCCAGGGTAACCGAACCGCCGGAGGAATTATCGATGGTGGTCCCGCTGGCGATCGTCAGCCTGGACGCCGTTGCCCCGATGGCGGTCGTGCCGTTTATATTCAGCGTCCCGGCATTGAGATTTGTGCCGCCTGAGTAGGTGTTCGCGCCGGACAATGTTAATGAACCGGACCCGGTTTGGGTAAGCGTCACAGTTCCGGACCCGTTCTGTATTACGCCGCCAAACGTTGACGTTGCATTATTATTTCCGACCGTAAACGTGATGGAACCCGCGGCCCCGGAAGTAACATATCCCGATCCATTCAGTCCGTTGATCCCTTCGGTTTTAGCGTTCAGATCAAGGGTATCGTTCACGGTCACGTCTCCCTTACCGCTACCGTCGGGAATGACCCCGCTTGCGCCCAGCGTTATTTTCCCGCTTGTAATCGTCAACCCGCCGCTGAAGCTGTTGCCGGTATTGGAAAGGATAAACACGCCGTCACTTTTTTTCACCAATTCCCCAGTGCCTGAAATGATCCCGCTTAAGGTGTACGTATTTACCCCTAAACTTAGGAGCGTATCGCTCCCCGAAGTCGCTATGGTGCCGGAAAGCGTGGTGTTTTGCGAGCCGTTGGAGGAAGATCGAAGAGCGCTTCCGGTGTTCATCGTTAAATTGGAGGTTAAGGTAAGGCTGTTATAGGTGCCGAGTATACCGCCGCTGTTGATGGTCACCGGCGCTCCGCCAATAGCGTCGGCCACCTCCAGGTTCAAGGCGCCACCATTTACAATAACCGAGGTTAAACCCGTACCGGAATACAAAATAGGTATTAAATCCGTTCCCACTTTGGTAAGCGTGTGACTGTTACCGGTAATGGCATATCCTGACGCGAGCCCCCGGCCGATGTCGCAACGGCCGCCCGGACCGCCAATCGACGCGTCGCTGCCGAGCGCGATTTTTAAAATGGCGTTCTGCTGGTCGGCGCCCGAATTAAAGATTGCGCCGTCATTGGCGTCGATCTGGCCGTTAATGGTTATTGCCGAAGTATACCCTTGAAGATTAAAGCCGTTTACGTCAAGCGCTCCAGTTGAGCTAATCGTAATTGTATTGCCTACGTCGCCCAATGCCGTGGTGCTACCCGCTTTTAAAATGCCGGCGGAAATCGTCACGCCTCCGGTAAAGGTATTCGCCCCGGAAAGCATCATGGTGCCCGCGCCTGTTTTAATCAAGCCGCCGGCCACGGGAGTGCCGCCTGCATTATGGTTGTTGGTCAACACGGATGAAACGTCCAGGTCGTCGCCGCTTGATGCGGTATTGCCCACATTAAATGTCGTGGTGCCTCCCGCGGTATTGGTGCCGATAAAAACATTGTTGTCGGCGCCGGTGCCGGTGCTGATGTTTGAAGTTACCGTACCGTTAACGGTCACCGTGCCTTTTAAGCCGAAAGAGCCCCATGCGGCGGCGCCCCCGTTTGATTGAAGCGTCCCGCCGCTGAGCGTAAGATTGTTGAGCGTGGAAAAAGTCGTGTTGCTCGCCATTATCCCGCCGGCATTGATGGTCACCGTCGCCACGGGAACGGAAGTATGCGCCCCTAAAAAATCGTTGGTGTCCAGACGCACGGTCCCGCCGCTATTGATGACGATAGTGCCCGCCGCCGTGCCGTAGCTATATACGCCGCCTTTCACGCCGCCGTCCGGGGCAAACGCGAGAATGCCGCCCGATACGGTGGTTTGACCGGTATATGTGTTATTGTCGTTCAGGTAAAGGGTGCCGCTTCCGCTCTTGGTTAGAGCATGTGACCCGCTTATGGCGGCATTCATGGCAAGCGTCAGGCCGGAGGCGTCGTTCCATGTCTGGTCCGCCCCAAGTGACACGAGGCAATTGAGTGTCAAACTCTGGGTCGCGGCGCTCATATCGATCCCCGATGTCCCTAATGTCAAGGTGTTGCCGGCATATATCGTGATCCAGGCGGTGGCATTATTAGCGATTTGGATACCCTGCCACGTCATGTCGCCGCCCAATGAAACCGTATTGCCCATGGGGCCGGATGTGTTGTTCCATTGTCCGATATCCGAGGAGGTTGGCACTACGCCGCCCGTCCAGCTTCCTGTTTGGTTGAGGTTGGTCGCAATATTCGCCTTGACTCTCGTCGTGGCATTAACGGCGTTTGCAAAAACAAACAGCGCCATGACCGAGGCCGTTGCCAGGTGCTTTACAGAAGGCATTTTGAGGTTTGAAAGGGGCATGAAAAGATTTTGTTGAATTGATTAAAAAACGCATATTTGTAGGGGCACATAATTTTGTGCCCTTACTTTTAATACACGTCATTGGATCAGACGCACTTGTTATCATTATACCAGGAAAAAATGCAGTCGTCAAGGTGCATGTGTATTTATATATATTGAAAGCAGGATAATTTTGAATGTTATCTTAAAATTTAACGCCCCCTAACCCCCGCAGGGGGAATTTGTAGGACATTACATAACCACAATCTCCCCCTGCCGGGGGCCGGGGGGCGTTATGAACTAAAGGGCTGTATAGCGCGATTAAACCGGGTTTTCGGGCGGGTTTAT
>JBAVGL010000115.1:0-1545 GCA_049684795.1 Chitinivibrionales bacterium
GACCGCATGCTGTACGGGAGCTTTGATAAAAACAGCGCGACCTTCGGCGTACGGCTGTTTCTCGCCGACGTGCCCAGCGGGCAGATTGTCGGGCAGGTGAATCTTGAAGGCGAGCCGGGCGCGGGCGCAAACGACCTTCTTAAAGTAGCGGTCGCGAAGCTGCACAACATGCAGACGCCAAACGTCGCAAAAATGCGCGATTATTTCGGGCCCGAGGTGCACAACGAGGCGCAGATGCTTTATTCATCGGGACTCTGCCTCGGTCTGGGGATCCTCTTCGCGGCGATAAACGGAGGATTGCACAATTCCACCTTGAGCCATCAATTCGACACGCTGTCGATGTCGGGCATGGTTTCCAGCACGCTCCAGGTCCCGTTTTTCGGAAGGCCCGCCGCGCTGGCGGACCAGTACGTGGCCGCGTCGGACGACGCCTACGGCGTATTATACAACCCCGCGGGCATGGCCTGGCTGGCCCATCAAGACATGGCGCTGGGTTACCAGTACCGGTTCAATTTGATCAATAATTTTGTCGCATCCTATGTGAACAAGGCAACGCGCGAAATCGGGTTCGGAGAATGCGTTTTATACAGCGGCGACTATACGCATTTGCAGGACGAATTGTACTTTATTTCTTCATACGCGTATAAATTCAACCAGCATTTTCTTTTTTTCCGGCCGTTTTCAATCGGGGTTTCCGTCAAGCTCGGCAGCATGACCTCGCCGAAAAGCGACGACGCGACCGCGAGCCAGAAAACGTTCGTTGCGGGGCTTGACGTGGGGCTGCTTACTGAGTTCGCCGACAACATACGTTTCGGGCTTGTATTTAAGGACCTTCCAACGGTTGAAAAAGTCAATAACACGACGACGGGGACCAACTATCTGGAATATGAACCGACGGTATTGCAGATGGGCGGCACCTACCGCGCCGGGTATACGACATTTTTGATATGTCAAGGCCAGGTCCCGCTCTACGCGGACCAGCCGTGGAAATTCTCAGGCGGTGTGGAACAGGAAATATTCAGCTTTTTCAAGGTGCGGCTGGGCATTGAAAAACAGGCCTATTTCGATACCCCCTGGCTGTTCACGTTCGGGTTCGGTATTGACATGAAAACGGAATCGATGTTCGGCAAATATGTCACGCTCGACGGCGCCTACGAATATAACACGCTCGAGGAATTTCCCGTGGCCAACATGTCGTTTCGGTTCGGGTTTTGACCATACCGTGAAAATATCTTTACCCACAAGACATACTATTTGCTTTTCGTTTCGGGAATAGATAATTTATTTAAAATTCGGCAATTATCCGTCTAACCTGCCTAAGGGCAGATAAGGTTCTGTACGGGTAATTATCTACGCTAAACGCGTATATAATTCGCCTACGGAACCTAATCCACGTAAAACTGTTTTACATTGTCGACAATGTCGGCTTTGCTTTTAATGTTCAGGTACCAGTCGAAATAGGTCTTCTCCGACGCCTGCTGTTCGAGCTTTTGCCGAAGTCCGGAAATTTCGAGGCTATTGGCCGGGACCGAATCGATACGCCGG
>JBAVGL010000116.1:0-2739 GCA_049684795.1 Chitinivibrionales bacterium
CCCCCATGATTGGCGTTTCCATGACCCCCGTTTCCGCTGGGAAATTGGTCATCATCATATATCCCGAAACTCGCGTCCAATCCTAATTTCTGGATGGAATCGCATTGCGCGTTTACGGTAGCATAGAAACCCGATGTATTCCAATTCGAGCAATCTCCCATTAAGCCTATTCCGCCGGCCCCGTCTTGCTTTAGTATGGTGTTGACCCCAACGGCAAATACATCGCCGCGATAGTGGAGCGGCGGGTTGGCAAAATCAGTCTCCATGGCGGCATAAATACGTTCGCCGGTAAAACATAGACACATGAGCATTATAATAGACAAGGACGATGGTCGATTGACCATAATAAACCTCCCTGATTGTTCATAAATCCGTGGTTAAGAGCGGCAATTTTATGCATACTTGATAATATAAGTAATTTTGAACATAACAGCCTGACATTTTCCTTGTGTGGAAATATTTTATAAATTATTGATATTTTGGGGACCTGTAGAAATGTGGGATTGGGCTGGCGGCGATCACTCGCGGCCAGCCGCTATCGCATGAATTGCACGATGCTGTCGGGGAAAACGGTTACCGCCGAGGAATCGACGATTGCGCTTTTGACAAGCACGCCTTGTACCAATTCGTCAGGGACCGCCGTGACCGGGCCGCCTGCGCTTGTTTTAAATTGTCCGAAGATCTGCAGGGTATAGCCCGACGGCGGGAGGGCGCCCAACAGAAATTCACCGAGCGAATCGGTTGTGGCGTGGAAGGGCGTTCCCTTGATGTAAACGTACGACAACGCCAGGGTGTCGTTCTGGGCAACGGCGAAGCCGCGTAAAAACCCCGGCCCCTTGAGTGTGTCGATGGTGTCCGCCCACGCGATCGCCGGTTGACAGGGAATGTTCTTGAAAATACCGGCGTCTTTTTCGCCGGCGGTAAAGATTATGAGGTTATAGTAACCGCGCGGGACGTTGGCAAAAGCGAATGCGCCTCCGGTGTCAGTCACGGTTGAATCGGCAAATGTTCCGCTGTCCGAAAGCGGCATCCAATCCTGTGAATAAAGAAGCACCGTGGCCATCGGCATGGTCACGCCCCCGATCCGGTCCGACGCGGCATAGGCAATCGCGCCATTGCCGGTACCCGAACTGTTGCCGCCCCCGGCAATGTTCATGGTTGAACACGAGAGAAGCGCGCATGCCGATACTGCCGCGCAGTACAAAATGATCATAGCGTGCTTCATGAGGCGCTTTCCTTTCTTTTGGGCGGTTCGGACAAAGGAAAGGCCTGAAAATTGATCTGGTAGACACGATCCGCCGCGCGGTCGGAATTCGCCAATTCCGCGATTTTATTTTTAGTTTCGATGATCAATTCCCTGATTGCATTAAAAGTTTCTGCGGACACGCCGACGGTCTGGGTGCCGATGTAGCGCCGGTTGCGGTCAAAACGATCCATTGCCTCCTGCGCAAGGCGCATGGTTTCCAGTTGAAAATTTGCCCATGCAAGCGATTGGACGTCCTCGCCCGTCGTGATGGCCGTATCGGCTAATTCGTAGCCGCCCGTTTTGCTTTTGACGATAAACTTGAGCGATTCCAATAGTTCCACCGACTTACGCGCTTGCGCGGGAGTGATCGCCGGAATTATCATTGCCGCGAGTTTTTTGAAGTCCCCCGCAAAACCGTGCATTCCGATGATTGAGCGGACGGCGCTGTGATACCATTGCGTATAGAAATCGTATTGGTCCCTGGAAACCAGCTTTGCTTCTTTTGTCGCCGCAAGCGCGCAGATTTCCTGGTAATAGCGGTTGCGGTCTTCCGTCGAGCGCGACTGGTTAAAAAAAACGAGCGATTCGAAAAAACGGGTTTCGAGTATTGAATGTCTGAGGATTTCGGAAAGTTTGTTGGCGGTGACTTTGGAAAGTCCTATCCTGCCTTTGACGACCATGGTCAGCCACGATGTGGAGTTGATGCCCATCTTTTGCGCAAACCAGCGGTTGGACGCGGGAAGACCTTCGGTTTTGCGATGGCTGACCACATCGCCGAGGTACCTGCGATAATCGGTATAAGTAACGAGTGGTTTCATTTTAACGGCCGCAATCCATGACGAATTTTCTTTCAGCACACCGTAAGGGTTCAAAATTTTGAACCCTTACGATGTCAACGTAAGCTCAAATTATCACCGCAGCATGGTGATCGGCACGATTGATACCGCCGCCCCGCTCTTGAGTTTCGCAATCATGCACCTGTTTGCCATGGTAAAACGGTTCAACGGAAATCGATACGTGCCGGGACCGCATTGTTCCCGGTCAAAAAGCGCGGCGATTTTCCTGCCGTCAAGGCCATACAGATCAACCTTTATTGATCGCGCGGATGCCACTGAAAGCGTTAAAACATTCGACGGCCTTTCGTATGCGATCATCGCGTCCTTAAAAGGGACAACCGCGGCATGGGCATTAATTCCCGTCACGGGCTGTTCGAACCGGATATCAATTGACGCCGCCGACGCCGCGAGCCCCGCCAGCATGGCGCTAACGCGCAGCGAATCATAGGCCGAGTCGCTTTCCCATCCGGGAAAGTCCATGGTGAGGACCTGGTTCGGTTGCAGGACAATGGTCTCGATCAAGTCCGTGCATGCCCGTAATTTCAAATAGTGATAGAGAGTATCGCGCGGCGGTTTAACAATGGTCATATCATATTGACAGCCGGGATTAATTAATAAAGTTTCGGGAGCGGAAGAGGTGTTTTCAACGGTATAGCG
>JBAVGL010000117.1:0-14612 GCA_049684795.1 Chitinivibrionales bacterium
CGACCTTACCGCGCTGGCGCGGGAGGGAAAACTGGACCCGGTCATCGGCCGCGAAAAAGAGATCGAACGCGTCGTTCAGATCCTTTCGCGCAGAAAGAAAAACAACCCCGTGCTCATCGGCGAACCCGGAATAGGCAAAACCGCCATTGTCGAGGGACTTGCGCAGAAGATCATTGATAAGAGCATCCCGCAGGTCCTCGAAAACAAGCGCGTGGTGAACCTTGACATGGCGTCGATCGTCGCGGGAACGAAATACAGGGGCCAATTCGAGGAACGGATCAAGGCGCTCATGGTTGAGCTGCAGAAAAATGACAATGTCATTATTTTTATCGACGAACTCCATACCATCGTGGGCGCCGGCGGTTCCGAAGGGAGCCTTGACGCATCGAACATATTCAAACCGGCCCTTTCGCGCGGGGAAATCCAGTGCGTCGGCGCGACGACCCTCGATGAATACCGCAAATATATTGAAAAGGACGGGGCGCTCGCCCGCCGGTTCCAGACGATCATGGTCGATCCGCCGGGCGTGAAAGAGACCATTCTGATACTGGCTGGCCTGCGGCACAACTACGAAGACCACCACAAAGTCACCTATACCGATAAGGCCATTGAAGCGGCGGTCAAGCTCTCGGAGCGCTATATTTCCGACCGTTTTCTTCCCGACAAGGCCATCGACGTCATCGACGAGGCCGGGGCCCGCAAGCGGTTGTCAAGCATGGAAATTCCCCCTGAAATCAGGCAGATTGAAATGGAAATCAACGATGTCATAAAGGAAAAGGAAAAGGCCGTTGAACACCAGGAATTCGAACGCGCCGCGAAATTGCGCGACACGCAGGAAAAACTGAAAGAAGCATTGCTTGAGAAAAAAGCGCTCTGGAGGAAATCGAAGGCCGAGGAACGGCTGCTGGTCGATGAGGCCACCATTGTCGAAATCATCGCAACCATGACGGGCATCCCGCTTTCGCGGCTTGAGGAAGAGGAGTCAAACCGGCTTCTGAAGCTGGAAGACGAGCTGAGAAAAAGGGTCATCGGCCAGGACAAGGCGTTGGAGGCGGTCGCAAAGAGCATCAGGCGGTCGCGGGCAGGTCTTCACAGCGCGCGACGCCCGATCGCGTCGTTTATTTTCCTCGGCCCGACCGGCGTGGGAAAGACCGAGCTGGCCAAAACGCTGTCGGTGGCGCTGTTCAACACCGAGGACGCGCTCGTGAGGATTGACATGTCGGAATATATGGAAAAATTCGCGGTTTCGCGCCTGGTCGGCGCGCCCCCCGGCTACGTGGGGTACGAGGAAGGCGCACAGCTCAGCGAAAAAATCCGCAAGAAACCCTATTCGGTGATACTGCTCGATGAAATTGAGAAAGCGCACCCCGATGTGTTTAATATATTGCTCCAGATACTCGACGATGGGGTGCTTACCGATTCCTACGGTCGCCACGTTAATTTTAAGAACACCATAATCATCATGACATCCAACGCGGGCACGCGCGACGTGCGGAAGACCGCGTCCGTGGGCTTCGGCAAATCAACCGATGTTTCCGACTATGAAGCCATGAAAGGCAAGGTCATGGACGAGCTCAAGCGCATATTTAACCCCGAGTTCCTGAACCGGGTCGACGATACGATCGTGTTTAATCCTCTTGGCAAAGAAGAAATTGCAAAAATAGTGGACATACAGTTGCGTGAGGTCTCGGGCAAACTCTCGGAACGCAACGTAAACCTGGAGGTAAGCCAGAGCGCCAAGGAATTCATTCTTGAGCATGGATTTGATCCTATTCTGGGCGCGCGGCCGATGAGGCGATCGATTCAAAAGCTCGTTGAAGACAGGCTGGCCGAGGAATTCCTCAACAAACGGTTTGACGATGGCGATACGGTCACGGTCGACGCCGGAAACGGTGAATTGACTTTTTCAAAAGCCCTCCCGGCTGATGAAACGCCGTAAATGGCTTGTTGCGCTTGGTATTGGCGTGTGCGCGGTAACTCTGGTTGCGGGCGCATGCATCATTGTCCGTAAAAAAAGCAGTACCGCAGAACGCTTCCTCGTTCAAAAAATTTCCGCCGCTACGGGAAACCAGATTTCCGCCGAGCATGTAACGATCGGTTTTTTTTCCGTATATCTTCACAATGTGAAAATAGCCTTCGCCACGCATTCCTTTTCCGTAAAATTCCCCGATATTAAAGCGGTGATTTCTCCCTGGAAATTTATAAAGAACCGCGGCTCTTTCGAGCGGAGCATCAGTGAAATCGTCCTTATTTCCCCCGAAATGGACCTGTTTCCCGTAAATAACCCAATAGATCAACCCCATGTGCAGTTGCTTCTCCTTAGCGGCAACGATGCCCTTTCGCAATTCCGGGATTTTCCCGTCGACCATTTTATGATACGCAAAGGCGTGGTGAGGATAATCGCGGGCGACGGAAAAAAAATCGTTGCCGCGGAAGATTTGTCGGGCAACCTCAAGGAAGATGATGAGGGAATCTATTTTGACGTAAGGGGAAGGCTTGTTTCCCAGAAAAGGAACCTTTTCGTTTCCGGCTCCCTTTCCAGACGGGGCCAGCGCAACCGTCTGTCGCTGCGTCTTAACAAAGCGCACATTCAAGAGCCGTTTCGAATAAGGAACGTCGAGATATCGCGCGGTATTCTTGATGGCGTCTGTGAATTGTCGTTCCCCGATTCCACGACTCTTGCAAGCATCGAATCCAACGGATGGGTCCGTATCAGCGGAGGGACCGCCGCAATCGACGGCATAAAAATGCCGGTGACGGACGTGAAGGTATCAGTCAACCTGTCAAACCCACGGGTGCGCATCGATACGCTTTCCTGCAAGTGGGACGGCGTTTTCCTGTCGGGCTCGGGAACATGGGATATCGTCCACGACCGCGACCCGCTCAGCGCGATAACCATGCAGTGCCAGGGCATCCGCCCCGAAGGGCTGATCCCGAAAAATGCGCGAAACGTCCTTGCCCCGTTTCATGGTCCCGGCTGGGCCGCCGTTACGCTGTCAAAAAAAGGCGGCCTTGTCGGCACGGAAATCAAGATTGTCGGCGGCGGCATAAGCGTTTTGGGCGCGCCCATCCTCGTTTCCGCGAAGGCAACGCTTCAACGCAATCATCTCGAACTTGACACATGCACAATACGCGGCCAGGCCGTCGCGGTGTCCGCATCGGGCATGCTTGACTTTGAAAAACAGCCCCTGGCGTATATGCTGTCGTTTTCTTTGCACGCGGATTCCCTTCCTCACATTGCCGCGATTAAGGGAACCGGACAGGTTTTTGCGCGGGGCGCCGTTTCCGGTCTTGGTCCCAGGGCGCGTTTTGAAACGACAATCAACGCAACTCGAGCCTGTTTGTTCGGCAATTCCCTGGGATCCGCGGACATTACGCTTAAAAGCGACGATGCCGGTCGTATCTCATTTGCCTGCTCGCAAAAAAAAGACCCGTTTTTTGCCATATCGGGCGCCGTCGACAGCATACTCGGCATGGCGCCGACAATCAAGGCGACCGCGACCCTGGGAAAAAACACCATTTTGTCAATACTCAGGGCAAAAATGCCCTTGCTGGCCAGGACAATCGATTCAACATGGATCAGCGCCTCCTGTTCCGGAAACGCCGATGCGTTTGATGCGCGGGGCGAGCTCGGGATAGTTTCGTCCATGGTTCACGGTGCGCTGCCTTTTCAAATTGAAAAGACCAAAAATTCAAAGGCGTTACGTTGGCGCGCAGGTCCTCATGACCTTTATATTAATGACAGTCTCGCGCCGTGCATGGCCGCGGGGACAATTGATGAAAAAACGCTACGCATCGATACTCTTGCCGCGCTCGGCGGTGTACGATGTTCGGGGTATGCCGATTTGGGCGCGTCCGGCGGCTTCGAGCTTAATTTGAAATATCATGAAATACCCCTCTGCGCATTGAATGCATGGGTGTTTAAACACCGGCTGCCGGTCAAAAGCGGTATTGTGTTTGGAAGCACGAGAATATCGGGTGACCACGGACGTATTACTACCGAATCGGAGGTTCATGCGCGAAAGTGCGAGTTCGGGTATTTGTCAAACGTGGAAACCGATATCCTGTGCAGGAGTCATGACACTCTTTTCACCATCCTTCCCACGGCCATAAAAAAAGACGGGGCTGTTTTGGTTTCTCTGGACACAGTATCAAACGCGCGGGGGCTCTCCTTTTCGGGGCGCTTCGATAACGTTGAAATACGGTCGATTCTCGGCGGCAACGTGCCCGACGAGTATCTTTCGGGGGACAATGAAGTGAAGGGGACAGTATCGGGCGCGTTCAAATCCCTGAAAACAGGCTTGCCCCTTGGGGTGCATGTGTTTTCTCCCCGGGTCAGGATGAACAAGTGGGCGGTCGATTCAATACGGGCGGACATTGAAATTGAAGAAAACAGGTTTGTTGTCAGACAATTTTCAGCCGCGGACGGAAACAGGGTGCGTTTTACATGCGCCGGCGTCGTTCCCTGGACGGTTTTCAACACCACGGTCCGTAAAAATAGTTTGAATAAACTTCAGGAGGACCTTCAGGACACCTTGAACATACGTATTGCCGCAACGGGGGATTTGCTCGCATCGTTTGAAAAAAATGTAAGCGGGCCCTTCAGCCTGCCAATCGCGGGAACGGCAATGGGGTCAATTGAGATCGGATTTCGAGGCACGCCTGGAAACATCCATCTCTGCAAGGCCGTTGGCCGCATTCCTAAAGGCACCCTTCGCGTGAGACCATATATCCGGGAAGACATTAAAGATTTTTCGATGAACATGACCATGGACAGGCCTGACAGCATGGCGGAGGACTCGAATAGCTCGCAGACGTCCGCGCAGGTTTCGTTTGATGCAAGCGGGACGATTAACAAACGGCCCATGAGAATTTATTCGACGCATACGGTGCCGGACGGATATGAACCCTTCAAAATCGGATTTCTTGATGCGGGAGTCTTACAGGTAAGTACTCCCCGGCATGGAGTTGATATGCATGTGCCGGGCTTTATGGAACCGGGCGCCGAAGGCGAAGTTGAATTCAGTCCAAAGGCGCCCTTTACCGCATTCACGCTCTCCGGTCCTTTTGAACGTTGTCGCATTACCGGGACATGGGTTCTTTTGAGCGGAGATTTTACCTTTCCCCCGCTTGTAAACAGCGAGACGGTTCTGGTATTCGACCCTTTTCCCTATATTACCTGGGATCTGGATTTGAAGGCCGGCAACCGGAAATTGAAATACTACTATGATACGGGCCGGAACCGCAAACTCGTGAGATTCGTCGAGTGCTACGTGGATCCGATTTCAATGATCTCGCTGCGGGGGCGGGACAAAGACGCAACGTTTAAAATCCTCGGCGGCATCCGCTCAACCAAGGGGACGGTGTTTTTCAGGAGGACATTTGACCGGAATTTTGACGTGGGGCTCGATTTTGTTCCGAAGCAGCTTCCTGATAAAAAAGGGTTTGACAACGTGCCGATAATCTGGGGCAGCGCCGAGACGTTTACGGAAAATAACCGGTTCGACAGGGCCAAGCTGACGCTTATCACCCGCGATTCCGTCACTAATGCATTATCGGAAAAAGGCAGGTTTTATGATATCCGCTTCAGAATGTCTTCCGACGCGGAAGAAACGCCGGGTGACACCGCCGTAGGTTTTTATACCAAAGAAGGAAAAAGATTGGCCAGCGTCGGGGGAGCGGGAGAATTCGTTTCTTCGCTGGGAGAACAATACCTGAACCGGTTTTTGCTGCAAAATTTAGAGGAAAGATTAGCCAAAAGGCTGGGACTGGATGTGATTAACGTTGAAACGTCCATTGCTTCGAATTATTTTAATAAACTTTATAATCGTCAATTTTTAACGCTTGCCAACGAATGGAATTATCTGGCGTTCGCGAATGTGGGCATTACCGTCGGGCGTTATATTCTCTATGATAAAGTATTCCTGAAATGGCGGACCGAACTGGTGCCTGTTGATACGCTTCTCGCGCCCGAATACACCATGGGTTTCGAATTTCAGCCCTTAAGCTATTTCATGATGGACGTCAATTATGGGATCCGTCAAGAAGGGAAGACACTGGAACCGGATCCCCAACTCCTCATGCAACTGCGGTTGCCGATAGATAATATCAGGAAATATTTTAAATTTTAAGATTTTTTTTGCCTTCGGAGCATCGATGAAAATTCCCGTTCGGAAAATCCTGCTGGTCGCCGTGTTGATGGTTGTGTCAGCTCATGCGAAGATTCTGGACACCCTGGTCATCGAAGGACTGTTCATTCAGCAGCCATCCGTGGTGACCAACGCGATCAGCTTGAAGAAAGGTAAAGAATTCACCAGCGCCGACATTCAGACGGCGATTAAAAACCTCTACCGGCTGGGAGTGTTTCGCAGCGTTGATTTTTACGTGACCAAGGAGGCGGACTCAACGGTTTCGCTCCTGTGCAAGGTCGCGGAATTTCCCATCATCGAATCCATCGAGTATTCGGGAAATAAAAAACTGAAGCAAAAGGACTTTGAAGAAAAAATGACCATGAAAAAGGGGCAGGTATTAAGCGATGCGCTCCTTTTTGACAATGTCAACGCCATAAAGAAGCTTTATGCGCAGAAAGGCTATCTCCTCGCGGAAATCGCCCCTACGCTTGTTCCTACCAAAGTCCCCGGCAATGTCATAGTAAAGTTTTCCATAAAAGAAGGCGCCAAGGTTGTCGTGCGGCAGATAACCTTCAAGGGTAATGTCGACATTAAAGAAAGTAAATTAAAATCGAAGTTCAAGACCAAGGAAAAGAAACTGTTCTGGGGCGGCGATTTTGACCCGGACCTTTACAAAAGTCATCTTGATTCGCTTATCATGTTCTATAATGACGAGGGCTATGTGGATGCCCGCATAAATCATGACAGCATCTGGTACGCGGACAATAAAAAGGACCTTTATATAGAAATTGAAGTCAACGAGGGCAGGAAGTTTTTTGCGGGCGATTTTTTCTTTTCGGGCAATAAAATACTTGAGACATCGAGACTTGCGCGGCTGGTCGTGCTCAAAAAAGGCAAGCCCTTTCAAAAAAGTAAATTTGAGGAAACGCGGGAATTCATCACCAATGCATATCGGGAAGAAGGCTATTTGTGGGTGCAGGCCAAGGACCGCCAGACATTTCGGGGCGACACTATTGACGTGACCTTTGACATTAATGAAAGCAAACCCGCCATTGTCCGCAAAATAGCCATAAGCGGCAACACGAAAACCATGGACAAGGTCATCCGGCGTGAAATGAAAATCTTTCCCGGTGAAAAATATAAACAGTCGCTTATGATGCGCAGCGTGCGCGATATTTACCAACTCAATTTTTTCGGCAATGTCAAGCCTGACTTAAGTCCCAACGACGACGGCACCGTTGATCTGGACTTCGGGATCACCGAAAAAGACAATATCGGCCAGTTTTCGGTCGGGGCGGCGTACAGCCAGATCGAATCGTTCATGGGGACGCTGAACCTTTCGATTCCCAATTTCAGGGGAGCGGGGGAAAAAGTCGATCTTGGTTTGCAAATCGGAGAACTCCGGCAGAACGTTTCGCTTAATTTTACCGAACCCTGGGCGTTTAACAGCCCCACGACGCTTCAGGGCGGAATACTCTACGATAAAACGAAATGGACGGGCGGTACTTGGACCGAGGAATACGGTTTCAATGGCGGCCTGTGGCGTCAACTGCGATGGCCCGATGATTATTTCAGCGCGGGCCTGAATTATGAGCTCATGTGGAAAGACGATTATAACCCCGACAGCACCGACTATGCCAATGGCATTCATTTGCACCCGAAGGGTATTCAGAGCAAACTTAAGTTTACCCTCCGGCGCGACGATAGCGACATGCCCACGTTCCCGTCACAGGGGTCAATAATTTCGATAGCGCCTGAAATTGCGGGGCTTGGGGGCGATTATCACTACCTTAAAACCATGTTCAGCTATGATACGTATTTCCCCGTTTTTTGGAAATTCGTTCTCGGAGCCCATTCAAAATACGGGATAGTAAACGCACTTCCCTGGACTTCAGACATTACCATCGATCGGTTCGATTTGCTTTCAGCCGGCGGAGTATGGTATACGGACGGCATGATAAGGGGTTATGATGATATGTCTTTCGGCGGCCGTTATTACCCGGAGTTTGGAAAGACGATGCTCGCATTGTCAACGGAACTTAGGTTCCCGGTTTTAGAACAGACGTTATATCTTTCCATGTTTGGTGACGCGGGAAATACCTGGTCGGGCATTGAAAATATTAATCCGACCGATTTATTCCCCGGCGCCGGGTTCGGTGTTCGACTTTTGGTTCCCATGCTGGGACTTATGGGCTTTGATTTTGGTTATGGCTTTAAAAAGCCGGGTGATTCGGACCCGTTTTCGACCCAAGCAAACGGATGGAAATTTCATTTCCAGATGGGCAAGGGGTTTTGACCAGGATTCGCCGGATTAAAATGATTAACTTGATTTTGCTGAGGAATAAGAATTTCTTTCTTAAATTCTTTTCTAACCCACAAGGTGGATAAGACACTGTTATCAGAATTTATCTACGCTTCCAGCGTATATAAATTAGATACAGTGTCTAAACGAACATTTTTTAAAACAAAAATTGCATATAAGAGTCGAAAAAACTTTATTTTATATCTTTCATGGAGGAGGGCGGGATTCATGGTAAAAACAAAAGTAATTGCATGCCTGACGGCGCTATTCGCATGCGGGGGCCTTTTTTTAGCGAACGCGGAGCTTAAAATCGGCTTCATTAATGTTGAAGAAATATTTCACAGTTACCAGGGGACGAAAGAGGCGCAGGACAAATTCGACAAAGAAGTCGCGAAATGGGAACAGGACGCCTCCGCGAAACAAAAAGACATCAAGGACCTCAAGGACCAGCTCGATAAGCAGAGCCTTCTTCTAAGCAGCGAGCGAAAGGCCGAGATCGAAGCGAAGCTGAAGCAGAAGATGACGGAATATCAGGATTTTCTGCAAACGAAATTCGGACAGAAAGGTGAAGTGCTTTCGAAGAACGAGGAACTGACCAAACCGATAATAGAAAAAATAAACAAGATCATTGAAAAGATCGCGAAGGATGAAAATTACGACTACATCATGGATGCCCGCGCCGGCGGCGTCATTTATGGAAGACCGGCATTCGATCTTACCGAACGCGTGCTGAACATCCTCAATAAGGAAAAATGATTCAGTGGATCTTGACGTTATCGCAAAAACCATCGGGGCCTTGCTTCCGCCGGGCGGCAAGGCCTTTGCAATTGATATAGACCGGATTTCCTCTCCTGAAAACGCCGACGAACGCGGGATTGTTTTCCTGGCCGATCCTAAGTTCCGCCGGCCGGTCATTGAAAGCAAGGCGCGAGTCGTTATCGTGAAAAAAGGCGAGGCAATCGCCGATAAAATCTGCCTTGAAGTTTCCGACCCCTATTGCGCATTCGCGAAGATCGGGCAATTGTTCGAAGACCGTCGGCCTATTTTTGATGGTCCCATACACGCCACCGCGAACATTCATCCGTCAGCGAGCGTCCACGAATCCGCCACGGTCGGTCCGTTTTCCGTCATTGGCAAAGATTGCAGCATCGGTCAGGGCACGATCGTCGGAGCGCTGTGCGTGATTGAAAATAAAACACGAATCGGAAATAACTGTCGAATTGATTCCGGGGCCGTCATCCGGCGGGAATGCAAAATCGGAAACCGCGTTATCATTCAGAGTAACGCGGTCATCGGAAGCGAAGGGTTCGGCAACGCCAGGGAAGCGGACCGGTGGGTGCGTATTCCTTCCTTCGGCAACGTTGTAATCGGGGATGACGCGGAAATCGGCGCGAACACGACCATCGACCGCGGGGCCTTGGGCCCGACCGTTATCGGCAGCGGGGTTAAAATAGACAACCTGGTCCAGGTGGCGCACAATGTTTCCATCGGCGATAACACGGCCGTTGCGGCGCAGGCGGGTATTGCCGGAAGCATGAAAATAGGCAAGCGCGTCATGATCGGCGGGCAAGCTGGATTTGCCGGTCAATTTGAAGTGGAAGACGACGCTTTTATCGGCGCGCAGGCAGGCGTGAGCAAGGCCGTTAAAAAGGGCGCGCGCGTCACCGGGTATCCCGCGCGCGATTTAATGACCATGCGAAGGATCGAGGCGGCGCAGCAGCGGCTGCCGGACCTTGTAAAAGAGGTGAAGCGGCTGCGCGGGGAAATTGAAGAGCTGAAGAACCGCGAAATCGGCGGGGACCCCCGCCGAAAGACCGGATACAAGGAATATTGACAAATGGCATTACAGCACACTATCGGAAAAAATGTTACGTTGTCGGGGACGGGGCTGCATACGGGCGAGACCGCCGCGGTCCTGCTCAAACCCGCGCCCGAAAACTCCGGCATACGCTTCGTGCGCGTTGACCTGCACCAGCCCGTTGAGATCGCCGCGGACATTGACAATGTGGTGGACATTACGCGGGGAACGGCGATAGGCAAAAACGGCGCGAAAGTGTATTCGGTGGAGCACCTCATGTCAGCCTTCGCGGGCCTGGAAATTGATAATTGCTGCGTGGAAGTAAACGCACAGGAAATTCCTCTCATGGACGGAAGCGCCATGCCCTGGATCGAACTCATTCAGAAAGCGGGGATTGTTGAACAGGCGGCGCAGCGTGAATTTTTATCCATTGACGATCCGATGGTGATTTATATGAAGGACGACGTGACGTTCGCCATCCTGCCGGCGCCGCAGTTCCGCGTCACGATCATGGTCGATTATAAACACCCGGCGCTCGGAGCACAGCATTCAACGCTCATATCCCTTAAGGATTATGTCAAGGATTTTGCCCCGGCCCGGACGTTTTGCTTTCTTTCGGAGATCGAGAAGCTTCGGGAATCGGGGCTCATTAAAGGCGGCAGGCTCGACAACGCTGTCGTCGTCCAGGACGTTGAATTGACAAAAGACCATATTAATTACATGCGGTCGCTGTTCGACTGGAAGGGCCCCATTGAAAAAGGCGAAAACGGGTTTGTCAACAATGTTCAGTTGCGGTATTTCAACGAGCTATGCCGTCACAAGGTGGTGGACCTTCTCGGAGATTTTTACCTGCTGGGAAAGCCCATGCTCGCGCACATCCAGGCCGCGAGGACCGGCCATGCGGCGAATATCGAAATGGCCAGGAAAATCCGTGAGCAGGTAAGAAAACAAAAGGACAACCTCGCCGATGAAGCGGCTCCCGCGCTCAATTACGATGATATCCTTAAAATCCTTCCGCACCGGTATCCTTTTCTGTTGGTTGACAGGGTGCTAAAAATGGTCCCGGGGAAAAGCATCGTTGCGATTAAAAATGTTACCTTTAACGAGCCGTTTTTTAACGGCCATTTTCCGGGCGATCCCGTGATGCCGGGAGTCCTGCAAATCGAGGCGATGGCCCAGGCCGGCGGGATCATGGGGTTAAGCTCACGGAAAATCCGCTTTGCCGACCAGAGCATTGCCTTTCTTGGCATTGACAAGGCGCGGTTCCGGGGATATGTGCGGCCGGGAGATGTTTTGCGCATAGAAGTGGAATTGCTTCAGGAACGGCGGGACACCCTGCGCATCGCGGGAAAGTGCTATGTAGGAAATAAATTGGTGTGTGAAGCGGAGATCCTTGCCATGCTTGCAAAAAAAGGGCAGGAAGCATAATGTCCGTCGCTATTCATCCTTCCGCAATCGTGCATGCGAACGCGCATATCGGTCTGAATGTCGGAATCGGTCCTTATTCGATCATTGAAGAAGACGTTGTTATCGGCGATGGGTGCGAGATCGGGCCGCACGTAATGGTTGCGTCAGGCACACGATTAGGCAAAGAATGCAGGGTATTCAATGGCGCATCCCTCGGGACAATCCCGCAGGATCTTAAATTCGGGAAAGAAGAAACGTTATTGAAAATAGGCGACCATACGACCATTCGTGAATTCTGCACCCTGAACCGGGGCACAAAGGCCACCGGCGAAACCGTGCTCGGCAGCCATTGTCTGCTCATGGCATACTGCCATATCGCCCATGACTGCCGCGTCGGCGATTACTTTATCGCGGCCAACTCGGTCAATCTTGCCGGTCACGTTACTATCGGCAACCATGTGAACTCGGGCGGCATTGCGGCGGTGGTTCAGTTCAGATCCATCGGGGACCACAGTTTTATCGGCGCTTTTTCTCTTATTGTCAAAGATGTCGTCCCTTTCGCGAAAGTCGCCGCCGACCCGGTGCGTATCGTGGGAATCAACTCGGTGGGGCTTGCCCGGTCTGATTTCGGCGAAGATCGGCGGCTGCAAATCAGCCGCGCCTTCAAGGTCCTCTTCCGGAGTGGTCTCACTTGTCAAGATGCCATCGCGCGGCTGGCCAGGGATTTTCCCGGCAATGTCGATGTCGAATCAATAATCGCTTTTGCCAAGAAGTCCGCCTATGGCCTGCTTCGTACGGGTGAGTCTGAAGACTATAGTTGAAAGAATCTTATTCCCTAGTCAAAATCAGGGAAACCTGCCTGCCGAAGCGGTAGCGCAGGCAGGTCATTGTAATCCGATAAATCATGGTCAGGGAAGCACCCACGTTCCGATTCCCTCAATTTCGGGATTGTTCCCCGATTTCCAAGTTCCTGTTTGTCCCATGCAGAAAGCATCCACGGTGAGTCCGAGCGCAAGGGGGACAAAAAGCTCCGCGGGGATGCCGATTTCATCGGTCCGCTTAATCGGTAAAGGGTTAAAATATGTTCTTAAAAATTCCATGATTGTCAGGTTATTGGCCCCGCCGCCCGATATCCAGATTATTTCGGGAGCGATGACATGCCGGTATTCTCTCTTAAAAAGGTCAAAAGCGCTGCGCGCGGTAAGCGCGGTCAATGTGGCAAGTTTGTCATTCCCCGTCAAGTCTGCCATGCAGGCATGGTCATACAATTTCATGAGGTCGCTTATGCGCGCCTGTTTTGGAGAAGGCTTCACGAACCATTCCTCCGAAGCCAGGGATTCGAGACAATGAGCGTCAACCTTGCCCTGCGCCGCAAACAATCCGTCGCGATCGAACCCGTCGGGGCAGAGGGCCTCTCGTGCCGCCCTGTTGATTAAACAAGTTCCCGGGCCGATATCGGTATCGAGGATCATGTGCGCCGCGTGAATATCATACACGAAAAAGTGGGCCAGCTGTCCGATCGTAATATGCGCCGCGATTTCCTGTTTGTTTTGGGTAATTTTGCAAATGCCCGGAAACAGGGGCGCGTCACCCTGTTTGCCGCCGAGTATGCCGTGCCGGACAAAATCGGTCACGACGGGCGCCTTAAAAAACGACGAAAGCAGCTGCGCGTCGCCGAGTTCGATGTCCCAGTATTTTGCCTGCGTATTTTCGTTCAAAGCGGTTTTCCATAGGTTGAACTTATTGAGGACAATCACGCTGGGTTGCTGAAGGGATTTTTGGGCGTTCGCGCACGCGGCCTTTGCGCATTCGAGAAATAAATGCGAGATCTTATAATCAAGCCGGCCGAAGGTCTCAAGCGTCAAGGGAGATTGCGGATCCGTTATCACCGAATCGAGGAGCTGCCCTATTGACGAAGGATAGGGCAAAAAAGCGTGCGCCATGATCGACCATGCGTCACCCTCGATAGTGACGTAAATTCCCTGGATTCCGCTTTGCTGCCCTCCCGCGGAGAGAACGAGAAAGCGTCTGTTTTTGCTTTTTGCAAGTTGGTTAATAAAATCCATAATTGCTGAAAATAATATACATTGCAGGCGATTTAATTTACCACTGGTGTATAGTGGTTCCCGGATTTATTTTGTTTAAGGGTTTAAATAGTCTTTAGAATAACCCCTACCGAAGCGATAGCGCAGGCAGGCGTATATAATTCGCCTACAGAACCTAAATTGAAAGGGCTCCTATTTCTGCGAAAATTTATTCCGTTAAGTTTTATTATTTTAAGCGGTTATCTAAGTTTGTTCGCTCAGGTATCGGTTATAGACAGCGCGGGAAAACAAAACAGCAATGATACCCTAGCGCCGAAAAAAGTCAATGTCGATCTGGCGAATTATAAAATCAAAAACCCGGTCGTTGCCGCTTCATTGTCTTTTGTTGTTCCCGGCGCGGGCCAGGCATACACGGGCAATTATGTAAAAAGCGGCTTGATACTTGCCGCGGAAGTCATTCTCGGCCTAGTTACGTATTACCAGAACGAGGACGATAAATTCCTTAATACCGTTGCAAATATCGCCAACGACTCTTTTATGGTTCATCAAAACAACATGAATTTTAATACGGACACAATTAAGACGGCGCGAGGCGATTCGATTTCAATCGATACGATCTTTGTCGGCGTTCATTATAAGTTGCAATATGATTTTGCGAGGTTCCGGGAGCTGGAAAACCGGTACGTGGTTTACCAATGCCTGACGTGGGCGGCGGGAGCGTATTATTTCAATATCATGGATGCCATACGGAACACGGGTTATTTTAATGACAACGGGCCCCGGAACCCGGCCACCGCGGGCTGGCTGTCGGCGATCCCGGGACTGGCGCTGGGTCAGATTTACAATGGTTCCCTGGACAAGGCGGGCCTGATATTCATGACGCAATGCAATCTTGCGTACATGGTGTACAACTATAACAAGCTTATGCG
>JBAVGL010000118.1:0-1596 GCA_049684795.1 Chitinivibrionales bacterium
GGAGGCAATGCTATGACAATGGCCACGATGACATCCAAAGGCCAAATTGTTATCCCTTCGCGCCTGCGCGCGCGGTTCAACATGCGAAAAGGGACCAGGGTCGTGATTCAAGAACATGGCGATGAAATGGTCCTTCGTCCGATAACCCGTGATTTTCTTGAAAAAACGGCCGGAATTTTGGCAACGAAAGGACGATTGTCCGCCAAAATTATTAATGAGCATAAAAAAGCGAGAATCGAGGAATGAAGCCTCACGTGCTTGACGCGCATGCTCTTATGGTCTATTTTGAAAAAGAGCCCGGGTTCGAGAAAATTGTAAGGATTTTCAGCCAATCGCTGGAGCGCAACAATGTCTTCATCACGACAATCAATGCCGGAGAGGTGCTTTATATCGTCCTTCGCGAATGCGGGGAGGAAAAAGCCGTTGAAATAGAAACGCTTATTTCCAGATTGCCGGTCACCATTGTCCCGGTTTCGATGGACCTGGCCCGGCAGGCCGCGCGATTTAGGGCCTTCAAACGGATGTCGTACGCGGATTGCTTTTCCGCCGCCCTGGCAAAAGAAATGAAGGCCCGCTTGATCACCGGGGACAAGGAATTTAAAGAAGTTGAAGATGAAATAGACGTTGAATGGCTTTAGGCATTATGAAAACGGTATAATTTCGCCCTAATCCTTCACGCACCGGACGCTGAACCCGTTCGCACTGCCGCTGTCGTTACGGCCCACAGTAGCGTAGTTACAGCCCATGTTACGGAACCACGAATCCGTTGCATCGAACGCCGTAGACGACCACCAGTAACCGTTGTTACTAATGACGTAGAATGTACCATTGAAGCCACGAGAACCACCCGGAAGCGCCGAAAAGCCGCTTGAATTTGTAGCACCGGTATTGGGAGATTGCCAATATGTCGTGCCCGTTGATTTCAGCGGCCCCCCTGCCACGGCCTCTCCGCCAAGGTAGGTTGTGAGCGCAGTCCATTCGGCATCTGTCGGTACGTGCCACCCTGTCGGGGCCAATTTGCCCGTGTTTACGGCATACCAGTTGTATAATGCCCCGTACGTGCTTCCATAGGTAGCTGAATCATTATACCAGCAGTATGCCCCCGTTGTAAGACCACCCCACGTATTGCTGTTCGTATCCAACGGTATCGCCGAGCCGTCGTTATATCTCGTGGTCTTCAGGTTCTCCACCATCCATACTTGGGTCCCTATGGTAACCGTGTGATAAACATTTCCATCAATATCGGTCGGCATTGCCGTCATCGTTGTGTTCAAAGTGCCTTCATACGAGGTTATCGGGATCTTTTTCGGCTCATAATCTGTTTTCTCGAAAAGAAGAGTATCAACAACGGTCGCCAATTTTTTATTCAGCCCGCCGGATTGCTTCACGGATCGATTTTGCCCTTGTTTTCCATTTAGCGACAGAAACTTTAATATCTCTTGATTGTTGCCGGAAATAACTTTTATATAGTAAATTCCCGCGGATTTTTGAGTTGACGGCAAAGCCGCCCGATAAGTCCCCGGCGCGAGCTCCTGATCGATAATCGTCCCCATAACGCGTCCTGCAGGCGAATATATTGCCGCCGCTACTTTTTCT
>JBAVGL010000119.1:0-20718 GCA_049684795.1 Chitinivibrionales bacterium
GTAAATAAAAAAACAATGACCGGAATGATTTGGTTCATATCTTTAATACGTAAAAGAAGTTATAATATTTTCCCCATTAAAATAACTGATTTTCAATAAAAATGGGTAAATAACAAGGAAAAATGGAATGCTCCGCAAAAAAAATGCGCAAACAATCACTAAACCCTTGATAAGGCGACTCCATTCTTGTTATTTTTAAAAGGGTCTTTTCCCTATCGATGGGCGTATGGCTCAGCTGGTTAGAGCGCCGCGTTCACATCGCGGAGATCGCTGGTTCGATTCCAGCTGCGCCCATTTTTTCATTTGTTTACTCTGCCCGCGGGCAGCTCAAGAAAACCGCTCTATGAACATGATCAGCGTGATTGTCTGGCTAGTGGTTTCCTTTTTCGCGGGCGCCACGGTCGCTTCCGATAAACGGGACGCACAATGCATTTCTTTTGAAAGTCCGGTCCGTGGAGCGCTGCTGACGGCAAACGCATGCACCTTGTCAATACGCGCATGTCCGGACGTTGAATCCGTCCATTTCTTCGTCCGCTTTGGATTGCAGGACGGGAAGTCCGACAGCCTGATTGATTTAGGCACGATATCGGAGCCACCGTTCAAGCTGATATGGAACGCCTTTGACGTCCCAAACCAACTTTTCAAAGGCATGGCTTTTTCAGCCGAAGCGGCCATGAAAAACACTACGCACCTGGTCACGCGCCAGGAAGGAATTTTTCTCTATACGAGGCCCTTCATTTCACAGGGACCGACGTTTACCGCATCCGGCGGAAAGGAAACGCTGCTTTTTGTTGACACGGTTTTTTCCGGCCGCGATTCCATTTTCATCCGTGTTTTAGGAAACTGGAATCAACGCGAGCTGCACCTGACCGTGCTGGTCATAGATCCTTTTTTTTCGAACGCAATACCCAGGGATAAAATGGCCGGCGTCGAGGCGCTCCTTGACCCCTTAATGACAAAGACCCCGTTTCCGACGGAAAAAAATATCATGGTCGTCGTCCCGCTTGCGGACAAACCCTACCGGCTTATGTACAAACCGGAATACAGTCCCGACGGCAAATTCGATTTTACCGTTACAACGGCCGAGTATCCCTATCAAACACGGGTCAAAAAAGCGGAAGGCAAAGGCTACCGTTGCGACATCAGCGTCCCCGCGGAAGCTTTTGGCGGAGCGATGCCCGATTCGATCGGGTGCAATATTCTCATTAAAGTGCTTGATAAAGAGGGAAGGCTGCGCGTTTCCTCGCTGAATGGCGTCGAAGACAACAGGGCATATTGCCCGCTTTTATGGACGATGGTCAAACGTGACCGCCATGTCATGTCAGGCAACATCCTCTATATTCTCGCGGCAGGGTTTCTCGGAGGGTTGTTCTGCGTCCTCGCGGGAAAATATTTTTATTCATTGGCGAAGAGGCGCGCGGTTGACTTTAACAAATTCGAACTCTCCGAAGAAGATAAGAAAACGATCGAAGCCATTTACGATTACATCGAACGTTCCGTCACGAAAAAAGACCTGCTGCTCCATGATGTGGCCGTGGGCCTCGACATTCCCGGCCCGAAGATAGAATCTTTTATCAAGAAATACAACGGAAAATCCTTCAAGCAGTTTATCATGAAATCGCGGGTTGAAATAGCGAAAGAGCGATTACGCTCCTCCCATGCAAGCCAGACGGCCGTCGCCGATTCATGCGGGTTTAAAAACGTTGAAGAGATGGCGAAATATTTTCAGAAATTCTGCCGTACAACCCCTTCGCTCTACCGTCGTGAAAATCAGGTGGCGTGAGCCTGTGAATGACTGTAAAGGGCCCTCTGAATCTCAAGATCCAGTTGGTTTTTATCATACGGTTTGGTGATCCACTTGAAAATATTCATGGCCTTTATGCTTTCTTTCCGCGGAGGATAGCCCGAAACGACGATCACGATCAATTCGCGCTTTATGGCCCGTAAATTCTGTATGACGGTATGGGGATTGTCGCTGCCCAGTTTCCAGTCTATAATGAGAAGGTCGCACGCATCGACGTGATTCCGAAGTTCCTGCGCCGCGCTTTCAAGGTCCGATGCTTCACATGTGGGATATTTGAATTCGGCGAGAAAGAACTTGAGGATGTTGCGGATTTTCGGGTCATCGTCAAGGATCAGCACCGTGGTTGACCGCCGGTTGAGCAGTATCGCTTTTGTGTCGATATCGGTGTCATCTTTATCGCTTTCGGGGATTTCTATTCTAAAGGTCGTCCCGTTTTTCGAAGTCCTTTCAACCCCGATGGTGCCGTTGTGCAGCGAAATAATGCGCTGCGCCAGGGCCAGTCCGAGTCCGGTGCCTTTCCCCGGTTTCTTTGTGGTAAAAAACGGGTCAAAGATCTTGTCTTTGATTTCGGCGGGAATTCCCGTTCCTGTGTCGGTAACGCACATGACGGCCATTCCTGATTTGCCCTCATGCTTCTGTCCGCTGCATTCGATGGTTATGGTCCCGCCTCCGGGCATCGCGTCGCGCGCATTCCCGATAAGGTTCTGAAAGACCCGTTTGAAATAATCCGCGTCACCCTGGATCTTTAACGGCTCATCAGGCATGGTAACGTTCATCTTATAGTTCGCGCCGAGCTGGTTGCAAAATTGCGGAATGATCGAATCGAAAAACTTCTGCACATGGATGGTTTTATAATCCAGCGGTTTTTTACGTCCCAGCGCCATTAACTCGGATATGAGGAACTTTGCATCGATGAGACTTTCCGAAATGATTGACATCCGTCTTTTTGTTTCCTGCTCGGCGGTCTCCTTTTCCACCAGGGAAGTAATATCGCCGACGGTTTGAAGGATGTTGTTAAAATCATGCGCCATGCCCGTTGCAAGCGTGCCGAGCGATTCCATCTTCTGATATTGATACAAACGGTTCACCATTTCTTCCCTCTGGGAAAGTGCAATTTCGCGATCGGTGACGTCGGACATGATCCCCTCGAAAATAAGATGCTTGTCCCCCTCCCGTAACGGCTGGAGATAGCAATCGACGAACTTGAGCGCGCCATTAAAATCTTTTATCTGAAAGGTCGCCTTGAATTCCGTTTTGTCAAGTTTTAACTCCTCCGGTTTTGTCATGAAACTGCGGATGTTCCGGCTCGGCATGACGTTGGCCGGGATGCCGAGGAGGACGTGGGAGGTGATATTGGTCCAAATGAAATTTCCCTTTGCGTCAATTGTAAACAGCATCTCCGGAAGCCGGTGGACAAGTTTCTGGTAGCGTATTTCCGAGGAAATGACCTTGTTCATGGTGAAAAAATTTTTACGGGAAATGATCAGCGCAAGGGCCGTTGCCACGATAATAAAGACCACCCGCACGCAATAATCGTAAAATCCGCCTTCGGAAATGAATTTCAACGGAAAAAAGAAATAGAGCATGCTATACCCGGCAATCGACAATAACCCGCAGAAAATTGAAAGGCTTTTCCTGCTGTGGAGCGCGGTAAACATAATAACGAGGATATATGCGCTGAACAGCGTGGTCCGAAACGGCATGGTAAAAACCTGTGTTGCGGCGTATGAGCCGATAATAATGGTAATGACGGTGACATCAAGGAAAACAAGCACGAAAAAAGAATATATCTTGACCCTGGTCCTGCTTGAATAGAAAAGGTTATAGCAGCTGTAAATGCAGAGAAGGACTACGGCGGCCAACTGCACGGTAAAGGTGTGGGAAAATAGATGTCCGGCCATATAGCTGTATGTGGCCAGAGCCAGATAGGCCAGGCCAAGCCCAAGCCTGATCCATGAACTCCATCGTTCGGAGTCGACTTCCGCCAGAAGCAGCGTCTGCGTTTTCCCAAGAAAATTCTTTTGCGTTTCAAATGACATGAACACCAACCGATGTTTAAGATATACTTTAAAATACCATTAATTCTTTCATCGCACAAAGGCCATTTTTATTGTTTATGATATTTTTATAATTAAAATCGTAATATCATCCGTCTTTGCCGCGTCCTTGGTAAATATGAACTGCGCCTTGATCAACGCGCCGAGATAGTCGTCGGGCGTGCTCTCTTTAGGCAAACTTTCAAGCACTTCTTCGAGACGTTTTTTCCCGAATGTTTTTTCTTCAGCATTGCAGCACTCTGTCAGCCCGTCGGTATAAATCACCAGGGTATCGCCGGCCCCGATCGCGGTTTTGGCGGCTTCATATTTTATTCCCTGGAACATTCCGAGAGGAAGACCGTTGGCCGTCAGGCGATCAAGTTCTTTCCCGTTTGCCCGCACGATCAAAGGAGACGGGTGCCCCGCTTTGGTATAGACCAGTTCTTTTGTCATGGCGTCATAGACGCCGATGAAAGCGGTAATGTGCCTTTTTTCCTCAAAGAAACTGACTATTTCCGTGTTGACCCGCTCCATGACCTCGGCGGTGCTGACATTCTGGGCTATGTTCTTCGAGAAAGCGACCTTTGCCATGGCCGAAATCAAGGCCGCGGGGACGCCATGCCCGACGACGTCAAACATCAAAAAACATGTTACGTATTCATTGATCTTTATTATATCGTAAAGGTCCCCGCCGACCCTGCCGCAGGGGAAATAGCCCGCGGCGATAGACAGGCCTTTAAAGCACCCGATGTCCTTGGGCAGCATTGATTCCTGGACTTTCCCGGCCATTTCCAACTCCATGTCGATGGCCTTCATCGCCATTTCCAGTTTCTCTTTCGCCTCCCGCTCCATAAGCTGAGAACGCCGCAGTTCTTCCTTCTCACGATGGCGCTCAATTGAATAGCGTATGGAACGCTCCAGAAGAGCCGCGTCAATTTTTCCTTTGACAAGATAATCGACCGCGCCGGCCTTCATCGCTTCAAGGTCCGTTTTTTCATCTTCCTGGCCCGTAAGCATGATGACGGGCGCAGTGCACCCGCCGCCGGTCGCCTTCCGTAATAATTCAAGGCCGTTGTGCGCGCCGAGGTTGCAATCAATGAGGAAAATGTCGTGATTGTTCCGTTTCATGAGCGCAAGTCCGCTTTCAAAGGAAGAGGCCCATTGGATATCGAACCGCTTTCCTTTTATGTCCTTCAGAAGGTCCCGCGTTAAAAGGTAATCCTTCTCATCGTCATCAATCAGAAGTACGGTGACCGCCTTATTTCCCATGATTTTATTTCCTTCTCAACCCGCGATACCGTTGGTTGTGAGGGATTCTTCCAACGGTCGGGGTTTCGCGATCCAGTATCCCTGTGCAAAGTCAATTTTGATTTCACGCAATTTTTTAAAGATAGCCTCGCTCTCAACGAATTCGGCGACCGTTTTAATCCCCATTAAATGCCCGATTTCATTGACTGCCGTTACGATGGCATTATCAAGACCATTGCCGTTGACGTTTTTAATGAAGGAACCGTCAATTTTAAGAAAATCAACCGGCAAATCCTTAAGGTACTTGAAGGAAGACACCCCGCTGCCGAAGTCATCGAGCGAAAACCGGCAGCCCAGTTCTTTCAGCTCGCCGATGAATTTAAGCGCCTCATTGAAATTTGCAATGGCGGCCGTTTCGGTGATTTCAAAACAAAGAATATCTGGAGGGACCGCAAAGCCGGAGAGATGTTCTTTGACAAAATCAAGAAAGGACTGGTCGTTGAGGGTGGCGCCCGACACATTGATATCACAGGTAAAATTGCCGCCGTCCGCCGTGCCGGCAAGGTTGCTTTTGAAAAAGGAAAAGAACGCTTTAAGGACCCATCGGTCGATGGCGGGCATCATATCGTATCGTTCCGCGGCCGGAAGAAAATTCATCGGCGCGAGGATTTTCCCGTCATGGTCCAGCATGCGGAGGAGTATCTCGTACCAGACCTTTTTTTCGTCCGAAAGCACCGGAACGATCGGTTGATAGTATAACCTGAACATGTTCCGTTCAAGCGCATTGGTGATACGCGGCACATAATGCATTTCGCCGCTGCGCCGGGAGAGTTCCCGGTCGTCATCAATGTGAAGATGGGCGCGGTTGCCGCCTTTCTCCTTTGCAAGATAGCACGAACCGTCGGCGGCGCTTAAAATGCTTTCGACGCCCTTGCTGGCGGCGTTGATGCCGACGACGCCGATGCTCGCCCCTACGGTGAAGGTTTTTTCTTTCCGGCTGAAGTGAAGCCCGCGTACGGCCGCGCACATGGCGCCCGCTATTTCATTGGCCTTGGCAAGCGAGCAATTGACAAGAAGTATCGCGAACTCGTCCCCGCCCAAACGGGCTATCAAGTCGGTTTGCCGCACCTTCCGCTGAAGCGCCGACGCAACTTCCTTCAGCAACTGGTCCCCCGCAAGATGTCCGCAGGTGTCGTTGATGATTTTAAACTCGTCGAGGTCCAGATAACAAAGCGCGTGCGCCTTATTATTTCGCCGCGCGTCCTTCAGCAATTGGGCAAGGTGTTGCTTGAAGGCCGAACGGCTGAGCAGCCCGGTCAATTGGTCGTGGCTTTGCTGATAGGATATCCTGTCCGAAAGTTCGTGTGACGCGGTGACATCATGAAAAATGAATAAGCTCCCCGAGACTTCTTCTTTCCGGTCAAACAACGGAAACGCGACCCCTTCGACGGGAAAGGCGCGTTTTGCCGAACATATCAGGGTGGCCGGATTATTGAGGCTGATTTTTGCGCCCTTTCGAATTGCCTCGGCAACAGGACTTTCAACAGGCTTATGAGTTATGTCGTCAATAAGCTTAAATACCTGACTGAAAGGCCTGCCTTCGGCGCCACGCTTTGAGAAACCCGTTATTTTAAGGCCCGATACATTAATATCGGTAATTATTTCCCCGTGATCGGTTGTGACCACAGCCTCATTAATGGATGACAGAATTACGTTTGCCCGTTCCTTTTCCATGAACAACGAGTCCTCTAAAGGCAGCGCCTTTATTGGTTTGACCGCGTATCTTTTCAAACGTTTCTTGATCATCATTTTCCAGGCCCGCAACGTGGATAAGAGGCTCTCGCCTTATATCTTACATCCAAATTGGGGTTTAATCAATTTAATTCATTAGCGGGCTGGGGAAAAAGATGCTGGTGCGGTTACATAGCGGGAATTCCAGTCCTGCATGACCGGCTGAAATCCCAAGGCCAGAAGGCTTGTTTTTATTTCGCCGACTGTGCGTTTGTCGGCGATTTCAAATTGCGCCGTCGATGGCTCCGAGGAATGGGCGCCCACGGCGGTTGAAACGCCCGCCGAGATCTTCGTGACGCCAAGAGGAATGACCCTCGTGCGGAATTCTTCGGATTCCCTGGTCGAAAGGGTTATGCCGACATTCCCAAGGAAAATCCTCGCGGCCACGACAGTCTGTACAAAACGCGCGTCATCGACGGGAAAGGGAGGGACAAAATCACCGGCAAGGGGCCTAATGCGGGGAAAGGACATCGAAATTTCCACGCCGGGGAATGATTTCTGCAAATACCGCGCGTGGAGTCCCGTAAAAAAGGCCTCCCGTCGCGCGTCGCCAAGCCCCATGAGCGCGCCCACCGTGATGCCGCGGATGCCGTTCCTGGCGGCCCGTTCGGGCGCTTCGAGCCTGAAACGATAATCTTCTTTAGGCCCGCCGCGGTGCAATTTTTCGTACGCCGCTTCATCATAAATTTCCTGGTAGAGGGTGAGACCGTCGACGCCCTGTTCGATAAGCGCGCGGTATTCTTCTTCTGTCAACGGATATATTTCAATCCCCACCGAAGAAAACGCCTGTCCGATGATGCGGACGCTCTTGGTCAAAAACTCCATATTCGCCGCGCGGCGGGCCTCTCCGGTAAGCACCAGTATATGCCGTATCCCGCTTTCGGCGATGCGCCGGGACTCCTCCCCGATTTCCTCGAACGTGAGGTGCTTTCGCGTGATGGCATGCTGCCGGGCAAACGAACAATAGGCGCACACGTTTTCGCACAGGTTGGAAATATACAAGGGCGTGAACAGGAGAATGGCCCCGCCGAAATTCTTGCGGGTGATTTGCCTCGCCTTTTCCGCCATCGGTTCCAAAAAACCGTTCGCGGTGTCCGAAAGCAGCGCGAGAAAATCGAGGTCGGACAATTTTTCCCTGGCGAGTATGGATTCGATTTTCCGCGGAGTCACGCCGTGGAAAAAGCCGTCGAAATCAAAGGTTTTATAAGTTTCGATAATCTTGTAGAATGACACCTGTTTTTTCCTAACCTTGTAAAGACGGCCGGTCTAATGCGCCCTCGCCGCCTGGGAACCCTCAAGGCATCCCTATGGCGCCGAGGACACACCAGACCGACCATCCTCTATTCTAAGATTCTAAAAAACCCGTAAGCGGCGAGGATGGCCGCGCGGTCTTTGAAGTACCAGCCATTCCGGCCAGATAAGCCAGACGGCCCGCCCGCACCGCGTATTTAAATGCCCTCGCCATTGCCACGGGATCGTCACTTGACGCAATGGCAGTATTAAGAAGGACCGCGTCAACGCCAAGCTCCATGGCTTCGGCGGCATGCGACGGCCTTCCGATCCCGGCGTCGACGATGACCGGGACCGTCATTTCATCGACGAGTATTTCCAGCATGTCGCGCGTGGCAAGCCCCCGGTTGCTGCCGATCGGGGCCGCCAGGGGCATGACCGCGGCCGCTCCGGCGTCAACGAGGCGCCTTGCCGCGATAAGGTCGGGGCTCATGTAGGGAAGCACCACAAACCCCTCTTTTGCAAGCGTCCGCGTGGCCTTTACGGTTTCGGCGTTGTCGGGAAAAAGATATTTCTGGTCGTTTATCACCTCGATTTTGATCCAGTTGCCGCACCCCATGGCCATGGCCAGCCGGGCAAGCCGTATGGCCTCTTCGGCGGTGCGGGCCCCCGACGTATTGGGCAGAAGGACTTTACCTTTCGGAATATGGTCGAGGATGCCCTCTCGCGGACGGTCAAAGTCAATCCGGCGCAGGGCGACCGTGATGATGTCGCACCCGGCGGCCTCCAATACGTCCATGATTATCCGGTCGTCCCTGTATTTGCCGGAACCGGTAATGAGCCTCGACCGCACAACGGTCCCCGCGATGGTCAGTTCGTCGTCCACGCGTCATCCCCCCCCTACGAAACGAAGGATTTCCACGTTGTCGCTCGAATTGATCCTCAGCGCGCCGTAGTTTTCTTTCGGGACAATCATGCGGTTTATTTCAACCACCACGTGCGACGGCTCGATGGCCTGCTTGGCAAGCAGCTCATTGACCGTGCACATATCGGGGACCACGCGGGCCTGCCCGTTGAGCGTGATTTCCATGCTTTGTCTTACTTTTCCGTGCGGTAGACTTGACTCCCCGCCGGCACTGATTTAGTGATCCAGGTGTTTCCGCCGATTATCGCGCCCTTGCCGATCACCGTTTCCCCTCCTAAAATCGTGGCGTTCGCATAGATGATGACGTCGTCTTCGATATCAGGGTGCCTTTTTTCGCCCTTGCGCGGCTTTCCGTCTGAATCAAAAGGGGAAAGCGCCCCGAGCGTGACTCCCTGGTAAATTTTTACGTTGCCGCCGATGACGGTCGTTTCACCGATGACCACGCCGGTCCCGTGGTCGATAAAAAAACGCGGGCCTATTTTCGCCCCCGGATGAATATCGATCCCCGTACGGGAATGGGCCCGCTCCGAAAGGATTCGGGGGATGATCGGCACGTTAAGCTCGTATAAAAGGTGGGCGATTCGATACGTGGCAATGGCCTCGATGCACGGGTAAGAGAGCACTATTTCGTCGATATATTTCGCCGCCGGGTCGCCTTCATAAGCCGCCTGGATGTCATCGAGCAAGACCGCCCGGATGCGAGGCAGCGACTCGATGAGATGCATGAGCGCTTCTTCCGCTCGTTTTTCGCACGAGCAATTGCCGCACTTGTCCTTTTTGCAGCGATACATGAAAACTTCCTTGATATGCCTCCCAATTTTAAGGCTTACGTGGCGCAGTAAATCGCTTACATAAAAGTTAATTTCCTTGCGGGTGATTTTTTCCTTCCCGTAGCTGCCGGGGAACAATACGGCCAGCAAATCGTCAAGCACTTCATAAATTTCCTGGCGGCCCGCAAGACCAAGCCCCACCTGCGACTCAACGTCAAAACCGCCCAGGATGCTCTCTTCCAGCCGGTCAATCACCCCGGGCAATTTTTTCTTCATCCATTCATTTATTTCCATGTCAGTATGTCGTGGTTTCGTGAATGTATTTGATCCATTGCGAAAAAAACTCGCTTCGGTGTCCCCGCCAGGTATTGACGGGGTTTTTCAAGTCGAAATTCATTGGCTCGGTTACGTCTTTTCTGCCAAGTTTCTGGTCGCGAAGGTATTCTTCAACCAGCCTTCGGGGCTCGTATTCAGGGTGTCCGAGGTGCACGAGAAAACGCTGGTCCGCGCTCTCAAAAATAGTATATCCCGCCTCTTTTGAATAAGCGAGCGGATTGATATTACCTTTGTCGCGCTGCAACTCAATCACGTCGTCGGGCACTCCCGAATGCCTGCTCTGCGCGCACCAGAACACGTCGTCCAATTCACCGGTTATAGGATGTTCCCGGTCCAGATTGGTCATCTGAAAAACGCCGAATATCTTCTTATCATATATAACTTTTTCAATGCCCAGATACTTGGCCAGGGCCAGGCCGCCCCAGCAAATGCCCAGCGTCGAGGTGATGTTGTTGCGGGCATATTTTAATATACGTCGTATTTCATCCCAATACGAGACCTCTTCAAAGGGAATTTCTTCCACGGGGGCTCCGGTGACGATGAGCCCGTCGAGGTGCTTTTCGGCCGCGTCTTCAAAGGGCACGTATAATTTTTCGAGGTGCGCCTGGTCGCTGCTGTTGTATTCATGCGTTTTGAGCCTGATCCACACCGGCTCGATCTGCAATACCGACCTGCCCAGCGGGTGCAAAAGACTGAATTCATAGGTTTCGGCCTTGGGCATGATGTTTAAAATCCCGATGCGCAGCGCACGTATGTCCTCCTTAAGAGCGTCGTCCTGCGTTACGCAAAGAATCCTGCTCTTTTCCAGTGCCGCTTTCGCGTGATAATCCTTCGGCAATACAATCGTCATGGCATTTCCTTCTAAAATACTTTATCCGTTTTCTTTTAAATGCAAAAACTCAGGGCTTCCGTTTCATTTTTGTCAAGTAGATCCTGGAGCGTGACTCGGCCCAGCGATTCTTCCATGGCCTTTTTAAGGCCGCTCCACACTTCGCGCATTGCGCATTCGTCAATGCGACCGCATGACGAGCCGTCCGTAAGACAATCGACAAGCTCCAGGGGACCTTCCAAAGCCTCCACAATTTGAAAAAGCGTGATACCGGACGGCGGACGGCCCAATTCATAGCCCCCTCGCGCCCCCCGAACCGTATCAATCAGGCCGTTGCTTTTCAAGGCAAGCATTATATTTTCAAGATATGATTCGGAAATTTCCTGCGTTTTCGAAATGTCCTTGCGTTTCGTAGGGTGTTTTCCGTAATTTTTTGCGATTTCCAGAATTGCCCTGGCCCCATGTCGGCACTTTGTAGAAAGTTTCAAGGACATGCAAATCCTTTTTTATGTTTATCAATTTAGTAAACAATATAACGGAAATAGAAATAAAAGTCAATAGATTTATAAGGGTAATTCTTCTTTTATGGGAACCCACAATAAAAGCAGCATAGACGGAATGGATGCAAAAAAAGAACCTATGAAAAGATTTAAATATCCGATGTGTTCAACGATAATTCCGCTGAATCCCCCGAAAATGGTGGAAAAGAGAGACATGATCGCAGACCCGATGGCATAGTGCGATGCCTTAAATTGCGGTTTACAGGTCCGTAAAATAAACACGATCAACACCGCATTTCCCACACCCGCCGCCATTTGCTCATAGCAATGGACCAGCGCAATTGTCCAGATCCCCGTAGGGCTTGCCGCCGATGGTTTTTCAAATGCAAGCCAGATATATGCCCAGATATTAAAATTCATCAGGATTGTAAGGGGCCAGATGGATTTTTTAAGGCCCCTCTTCTTGATCCAGACGCCCCCGAGCGTGGTCCCCGCAATCGCGCCCAACGCGCCGAGAAGACCGCCAAGCCACGCGAATTGCGCCTTCGTGACCCCAAGTTCACGCATGAGAAAGGGCGTTCCCATGGAAAACAGCAGTTCGTCCCCTATTTTATACATGATAATGAAAACAACGACCAGCGCGAACCGGTCCTGCCTGCTGTAACTGATAAACGCGTCCCCGAATTTTTTCAGCATGCCGGCCGCGGCCGCTTTCGCATTTGTCCGGCGGGTTTCAAATCGCGGGAGCTTCAGGGCGTGAAAAACGGTGATGCACAGCATGGTCAGCGCGGCGGCGGCGAACGCGTAACTCCACGGCCGGAATTTGGAGGCGCCCGCCGACCGGGCGGCCGCGAAGGCGGCAATTCCCACGAACCCGCTGCGCGCCAGGATCAGCCCCAACCGGTACGCAAAGACCCTGTATCCTGTGTAAAGCGCCTGTTCGCCGGGATCGCGCAGACCTTCCATATAATATCCGTCGATCGCGATGTCGTTCGTGGCCGCGACAAATGCCAGCACGATAAAGATTACGGCGATCGCCGCGGCGTATACCGCCGTGTTCCCCCGCAAAGACGTAAAAGCGACGCAGCCAATTAAAAGGGTCAAAAGCGCCTGGCAGTAAACCATCCAGATCCGTTTCTCGCCGAAAATGTCGAGAAACGGCGCCCAGAGGAACTTCAAATTCCATGGAATACCGAGGAAATTGAGATACCCGAGGTAGCGTTCCTTCATGCCGATATCGGTGAAAAAGACCGAAGACATCAGCCGCACGACCGCGTAAGGCAGTCCCTCGGCGAAATAGGTAGAAAAACACCAGGTTCGGGGCTTTATAAACGAGCCGTTTTTCATCCTATTTTACCGGTTTTTTAGCCGCGTCCTTGACAGCCTCGGTTGCGGGCGAGGACTTCTTCGGCTGGCCGAGATAGAGGTCCGGCCACCGGTCGTTGGCGGTGTGGAAGGTCAACCGGACCGCGCTTTTGGGGTCGGCGCCCAGCTTCCATACATACACCTCGTAATCGTAGATGTCATGTTCATGACCGTACTGCGTGGCGCACCATACCAGCCACTGCCCGGTCGGGTCGACTTTTGGAAAATATTCATGCGAACGGCGGCCCGGCAGGTCCATGAATCTTAGTTCTTTGGGCACCGAAAATCCCGATATTTTTTGGAGCGGTTTTCCGTCATTGTCAAGGTCGATCTGCAGGACTTCAGTGC
Source organism: Chitinivibrionales bacterium (assembly GCA_049684795.1). Lineage (GTDB taxonomy): Bacteria > Fibrobacterota > Chitinivibrionia > Chitinivibrionales > FEN-1185 > JBAVGL01. Next base: position 13,183 of record JBAVGL010000119.1, read on the forward strand.
CGCCGTTTCCCGATCCTTCGTTCATGCGGTAAACTTTATGTCCCGACGGGAACCAGTCCATTTCACAGCCGCCCCCGGTGGAATACCACTCTTTCTTTTCAAAATTCCATATTCCCGTTTCACGGGTGGCGCCCCGTAACGTCAACGCCAGGAGCTTTCCGTCCGGAGAAAGCCCCGGCTGCTGGGCGTATGTTTTCTTCTTGAATTGTTTCTCCACGTCGAAGATCTCCTTTTCATCGCCCGTCGCGAGGCATTTGACGACAACCTTCGGGCCGCGCGCGAAAACGATGGAGTCGCCGCCCGGCCGCCAGGTGCCCCAGCAGGCGTTTTCCGCCACCTTCTTCTCGCCGCCGTCGTTGACGCCGATCACCCAGATGTCCCATTTGTCGTAAAATTCAGCGTCGCTTTCAGGCACCCATCCCATTTTACTCCTTACGAAAGCAACTTTGGTCCCGTCGGGCGAGAAACGCGGGAACCAGTCCACGTTATTGGGGCTTACCGTAAGCGGCTTCTGGTCCGTGCCGTCGGCATTCATGATCCAGATATCGTGTTTGCTGTTGGCGCGCGAAGTCGACCAGACGATTTTGCCTTCGATCTTGCCTTTCAGCGCGTCAAGCGCCTTTTGTTCGTCCTTGGTTTTTTCAACCACCGTCCCCAACGGCGCCTCCTGGGCACGCAGCATGATTGAAGCCGCGGCCATAATCACGACAAATATTTTTGTCCGCATGGTCAACTCCTCCCTGGTAAAACGGTCGTTTATTTCCGAGTATGGACGGGCGATCCGGTTTTAAAATAATTATTGGCGGGATACGGCAAGCGCGCGATATTGGGCGGCCTTCTTATTTTCGCCGGTCTTTTCGCACACGAGCGCCAAAAGCTTATAAGCCTCGGACATCGAGTCGGACACGCTTACGGCCGCAATGAGCTGTTTGTAAGCGTTATCAAAGTCATTAAGTTGATAATAGGCCAATCCAAGCCCATAAAGAAGTTCCGGAGAATTCGGGGCTTCGCGAAGGCCGTTTTGGTATTCCACGACCGCCTGCGCATAGTTTTTCCTTTTTACAAAAAGCTTTCCGATATGCGCGGACAAATTCTTCCGATCGCCCCGCAAGGTTTTTGCCTTAAGAAAATACGCCAGCGATTTATCGATTTGCCCCAGCGTATCATAGGTCATTCCAAGACAGCTGTAAACATCTCCAAACCCGGGCATCTCACCGAGCGCCGATTCGCAATACAGCGCGGCCTTCGCAAACATTCCATGGTCTCTGTAAATGGAGGCGATGGTGTACTTAACATAAGCCATGACCTCACGGGTTTCGAGGTTTCTCAGGGTAAAGTACGAGGTGTCGGTGACGGCGTATCGCGTTTTATACCATGAGTCAGGCAGGCTTTTGCCTTTTTTTGCCGGATCAATATTGATTTTCTCATGTCCATTATCGAAGCGCACGAAAAAATGTTCCCGGGCAATTACGCCATGGAGGGGCAGGTCCAGTTTCTGGCCAATGGCCAGCAAAAGCAGCGAAATTCCGAGCGCGGACCCGTGTCCGGACCGCAGCGCCATGTGGGGCAGGATATTCTTCACGTCATCATTGCCGCGGTCGCAGCATATGCCGCCTTCTTCAAATACGGTCTTTCGCAATAAGGCAATTATTCGGGAAGGATCGGTGACCATGAACAGTCTCGACGACAATTCTAATGCCATACTGTCAACTATCACCGTGCAATATTCGGGGGGCAAAACGCACGAATCCCCCAGAAAAATACGCGCTTCGTCGATAATTGGCCGTAAACTGTCCAAAAGCGTCCCGTCCGGGGCCGGTTTTGTCTTGTCATTGATGGTAAGGGTAAGCAATTTTCCGGCACCGTCAAAGGAAGATCCGGCGCCGGTCTTGGGCTGGGATGGACCAACCTTGCAGGAAATTATTAATCCTAAAAAAAATAAAAAAACAAAAACCGGCGGAAAATCTGGTTTAAGCTTTCTTTGTATCATTGTTTTCCGATTTATTTCACGGCGTCCGCTTTAAGGGCGTAATATTTTTCGAGTTCCGAATCCGGATAATCGTCTTCAATCGCGTCTTTCCAGACGCCTTCGATAGGCTTGATAAGGACAAGCGTATGAACGGCGTTGACTTCAAAACCGCTTATAGTACCCTTGGCAAACGGGGCCATCGGGCCTTTTATCTGGTTGCGTTGGATAAGGGGATTATAGTGGCCCACCAGAATGTCCTGCGGAATGTAAGAACCTTTGAGGACCTTGATGACCCGGTATTTCATTATGAAAACATAATTATAAAGGTCGTTCGGGGGAAATTTACCGGGGATTTCGACCAGTCGCGCGACAATAACCAGCGTGTCTTTCGACAACGCCGGAGACGGTGACGTTGTGGCGCCGGCGACCGCCGGTTTTACGGGTTTGACAACAGGTTTCGGCGTTGGAGCTGTTGCGGCCGGCTCTTTCGGCCTTGAGGGTTGTTTAGGCGTGTATTCGTCGGGTCCCTGGCCGTATATCGAAAACAAAAAAGCCGTACATAAAACCGTTATCGTCGCTTTCATGGCGCTTGAAAATAGCATGGCCTGTCCTTTCGAATATAACGTATTTTTCAAAATAATTCATAAAAGGCGCCTCTATGAACATTTTTGGAATGACCTGCGCGGAAGTTGCAGCCGAGATGTCCCGGCGATACGGCAGAGGCGAACATCACGCGGTGGCGCTCTACCGGGAAATTTTCAAAAAAGGATGCCTCGGGTCTTTTGAAAACGCCCCGGAGTTCCGCGCTTCCCCCGCGCTTACCCGCCGGCTTGCGCGCGATGTGCGGACCCCGGATTGCGCTATTACCGGCAGTCTTGAAGACGGGGTGCTGAAATTCACCGCCGGGCTCCATGACGGCAACGGCATTGAATCCGTCATCATTCCCGCCCGGTCCCGCGCGACCCTGTGCGTTTCCTCGCAAGCCGGGTGCAGGATGGGGTGCGGATTCTGCGCGACCGGCATGCATGGTTTTGTACGCAGCCTTTCCGCCGAAGAAATCGTCTGGCAAGTCTATGCCGCGCGGCACATACTCAAACGCCACATTGACAATATCGTATTCATGGGCATGGGAGAACCCTTCGATAATTTCGACAACGTCATCCGGGCGATAAGGGTCATGGGCGACCAGCGCGGCCTTGATATCGCCTTGAGCCATGTGACGATTTCTACCGCGGGACACGCGGACGGGATCAAAAAACTCGCGGAGGCGGAAATGCCCGGACTGCGTCTGGCGGTGTCGATCAACGCCGCCGACGACAAGGTCCGCGGCGAGCTAATGCCGATCAATAAAAAATATCCGCTCGGCATTCTCAAAAAGAGCCTTCTGGCTTTTCCGCTTCGTAAAAAAGGCGTTTTTTTTATCGAATATGTTCTGCTTTCCGGCATAAACGATTCGCGTGAAATGGCCGGAAAACTTGCGCTGTATTTAAAGGGACTTCCGGTGCGCGTCAACGTAATCACCTATAACGGCGGCGCTTCACTCCCCTATTCGCCGCCGTCGGGCGAGCAAGTAAAGCGGTTCTGCGACCGGCTTGTTGAGGAAAATATCTTCGTGCGGAAACGGCAATCATACGGCCGGGATATCCTCGCGGGGTGCGGCCAACTTGTATCAACCCGCCCTTCGGGCCATTCCGGCTCCGCCGCTATCTGATAACGACGAACCTGCCCGTGGCGCCGGTCCTGTCGCCATTGGCCGAAACGTTTATGCTATACGCGTACACCCCCGAAACCGGATTTCCGCGCGCCCGGCATAAATCAGTCGTGTAAATTCCCGGTCCCTGTTCCGCCTTGATCGAGCGGAATACGATCCGGCCCGCCTGATCGAACAGCATAATCGCGACGGCGCTTCTCCGAAAAAGCTGATACCGAAGAAAGGTCCGACCGGCCCTTTTTAAAACCGTGAAATTGCCGCCAACGGTCTTGCATTCCCGCGACCGGACGCCCATGACGGCGCTGTCGCATTGGACAAGTATTTTCGATGAAAACGCCGGGACGGCGAGCGGGCCGGTCATCGCATTGCCGTCGAGATCCTTGTACGCGATCGTTCCAAGGGAAAACGCCTGCTGCGCCGGAGACTCGTTGATGAATATTCTGCCGGCACCGTAGGGGTTGTTCGCCGGAAGTCCGCGCGGCCGCTTGAAAGGGTCGGTCTTTGCCGATTTGTCGGTCCAGTCGAACATCGGCTCCCAGGCGCTCAGCGTATAGTTATAAATTTTGTACTGATTGTTTCCCGCGCCATATCCGGAAACCACCGAATCGGTAAAGGGGTTGCAAAAGTAATTGCCCGACATCGCCCCGTAGTCGTATTCCGGGCTGAACAGCAGGGCGTCCTGCTTCTGCGAGTCCGCGTAGCACACGTTGCCGGTAATAACGTTGCTCTGCGGAAGGTTCTGGGTCCGGCCGGTACTGGCGTTGGAAAGCTGCCCGTCAAGGCACAAATCCGCCACGGCGTTGTCGAAGAGCACGTTGTTCCGTACTGTGTCCGAAAAATTATTCGGCAGATAGATGCCGTTGCACCCGCTGCGGACAACCGTGTTGTTTTCAACGTCGCTCTGACGGTAATCCCCGAGGAACTCCAGCCAGATCCCCTGGCCGAGCGGATACCAGGGGCCGGATGATTCGAGGTTGCCTTTCGTGTCGTAAATGATGTTGTTGCGTATGGTGCTCCTGCCGCAGTCGGTGTAAATCGCGCCCCCGTCGTTGAGCGTCCACATGGCGTTTTTTATGATGTTGTATTCCACGAAGTTGCCGTCGCTGCCCAGGAGTATGCCCGCGTAGCCTGTTTTGTCAAGGTAATTGTACCGGACCGTCACGTTCGCGCTCAGATGCACGAGGATGCCCACCGCGTGCCAGGTGCCGCTCCCGCCGTATCCCGGCACGGCGCCGGTATTGAAAAGCGTGTCGTGCTCGATGACCGTGGCCCCCAGCCGTCCCGAATTTTCATACCATGAGATTCCGATGTTTAAATTGTCAGCGAAGACATTGTTGAAAATGTGCGAATTGGCGATGTCCCAGCTCGCGCTCAGCGCGGAGCCGCCCTGGTCGCCGCCGATATGCTCGAACCGGCAATTGTCAACGATGCTTGTTTTTGAAATCGAAAGCCCCGAGTAGGTCTGCTGCCTGAAACAGATGTTTTCAACGGCGCCTCCGGCGAGCGTGAGCCCTGTTGACAGAAAAGAACCTTCAATAAGCATCGTGTTAGGATCGGCGCCGCCGGGCGGGTAGAAATACACTTCTTTCGCGGCGCTGTCGAAGTACCATTCTCCCGGCGAGTCAAGCTCCTCGAACTTGTGGTCGATATAAAAACCCCAGCCCCTGGTTCCGTCGGCGGGATCGATGTGTATGATGCTGCCGCCGCCCAGATACAGTTTCCCGGTCGCATCATAGGAAATTATAGGCCTCGTCTCGAACCACCAGCTCCAGCGCCGCCAGCGGATTTGCGCGTTTGTCCAGTAATTGGCGGCGTTGCGCGGGGCCTTGGCCAGGGCCGCGTCGCTGATGACCGTATTGCCGCCGTCGGTGTTTTCAGTCATGGTATCGGGTCGCAGCCATCCGGTGTCGGGGTACCGGGCGATGGTCATGAGGGCATTGTTCGCGAAAAGTTCGTATATTTTCTTATCGCAGGGCGCCGACCAGATATTGCCTTTGTAAACGGTCCATTGCGTGATCGCGGCGCTGCCGCTGATTATTGGCATGGCCGATTGGGCCGTCCCGTAACAGCCGAATGACGGATTGGACACGGACGCGACGTTTAATGACTCCCTGAAAACATCGCCGCGGTTGAGCAAAATCGTGTCGTTGGTTTTCAGTTTTGTTTTTGCCGCGGCAAGGGTGGCCAGAGGCGTTCCTGCGCTTTTCCCGTCGTTCTGGTCGCTGCCGGAATTTGCGATGTAATAGGTGGCGGCATAAGGGGCGCTGAAAAGAAACGCCGCGAGAACCAGGCCGAACCCGGAATAAAGCGCTTTTATTTTCACGTACAATCCTTTTTTTGCCATGTGACCGGCGTGTTTTATTATTCCCGGGGCTTTATTAGAATTATATAATCGTTTCGGTGATAATGCCACCGTTCCCTTTTCTAAAATCATCAATTAGTTTTTGTAGTGAACTTTTATCTTATTAACGGCATGCCTATGGTCGGTTAACTATGGAAATCCCGCCTGACATCACCTCGCAAGGCTTTCTCGTCGGCACTTCCGGATATTATTATGACGACTGGATCGGCGTCTTCAATCCTCCGAAAATCACGCGGGCAAAAGCGGCCGGAATGTCGGACAAAGACATGGCCGACCAGGACCGGCTGCGGTTTTACCAGAAATATTTCTCATTTGTGGAAATCAATAACACGTTTTACCGGGAACCGTTCCTGGAACATTTTCTGGACATGGAGCGTCGAAGTAAACCGTCCATGAAATACAGCGTAAAGGTGCATAAAAGCCTTTCCCACGACACGACGAACAACATGGAATTCGGCCGCGACCTGATGCGCAAGCACCTCTACGCGGTAAGCCCGCTCATTGAGACGGGAAGGTTTTTCAGCTTTTTGTTCCAGCTTCCCGATTATGCTTATCGCAGCCGGAAAAAGCTTGACTATCTTCTTGCGTGCGCAAACGAGGCCGTTAGAATGCGCATTGACGTGCATATTGAATTCCGGCATATAAGCTGGCATGACGCAAACGTGCTGCAGGAGCTGAAAAACAACGGGGTTGGAATTTGCAATACGGAAATTCCGTTGATTGAACACGCGTTCCCGCTGAAAGCGTACGCGACGACCGACAAGGGATATATTCGCTACAGCGGCCTGAACTATGCGCATTGGAACCCGGCAGTCAAGCCTACCAACTCAAAAGAAAAACTCGCGGCGCGCAATTCACGGTACGACTATGAATATTCCGACGAGGAGCTGCTGTCGCGCGTAAAGGGCCAGGTAACGCTCCTTAAAAAAACCAGCGGCGTCGCCATCGCCTTTAATAACCATTATTCGGCAAAGGCCGTCCGCAACGCGATCAAAAATATTAAAATGCTCAGGGAAAAACTGGCTAACCCGCAGGCAGGCGGTTGATAAATAAAGACATTCCGTAAATTAACTCTTTTTAGCGCTGTTATCTATTTGTATATTAAATAAATGGCAACGCCATAAGACACGCCCGCTCGTCTGATGTGCAGGGCCGTTCTCGGGCGTCAATGCCCTTCAAGGCATTTGCACATCCTGTTCGGCAGATGCACGAATGCCAATAAGCCAGGATGGTGGAAATGAGGCCTAAGCGGGCGAAAGCAAAAGGCAAATAGTTCATTAATGTAAAAGGATTAAGCAACAATGGCGAAATCGACCTCGGAAAGCCCCAAAGAAGAACCCATCGAAAAGCAGCTTTGGAAAGCAGCGGACAAACTTCGTAAAAACATTGACGCAGCGGAATATAAACACATCGTTTTAGGTTTGATTTTTCTGAAATATATCTCAGATGCATTTGAAGATTTGCATACTAAACTGAAAAGCGGTACCGGCGAAT
>JBAVGL010000120.1:0-16169 GCA_049684795.1 Chitinivibrionales bacterium
GTCGTAAATTTCCCAGGGGCTTGTGCAGATAAAAAAAGTAAAACATTTTGTTCCACACCCCAGCGCGATATGCATTGGCAGGCTGTCCCCGCTAATCAGATAGCGATGGTTTTTTATATCCCCGATATGTTCCAGTAAGGATTCCCGCCGAGGAAGTATGTTTACAACCACGCCAAGATCGCGAAGCCGGTCTATTAAAACGTCATAATATCCCCAATTTTTCATGGGCCAAACTGACCCGGCCTTGGGCGCTACCGCGATATCACCGCGGCAGTCCGTTTCGGATGACGGCGGTAAAATATATTGTTCTCCGTTAAAATTTAATCCAAGACCCGAAAAAATTAATTCTTGATAAGATTTTCGATTCAATAATTTCATCCTATCCGCTTTTTCTTTTCCAAAACGGCTTATGCAGCTTAAATCAAACCATCCACTGGAATCTTTTGAATATGTAATTGCCCCGTTAGAATCCAAATGGGCACCAAAAATCCTTTTAACTTTTAATTGATTAAGGAATTCACAACAATCTAAAGCGTCTTCCAAATTAATGACTAAATCAAACTTGATATCGACAATCCGGTTTCGATTTGCAAAAGAAATGCAGGAACCGACCTGCGAAAGAGGCTGGAGTAATGCCAGGCTTTGGTCGCCCGTAAGCCAATAAATTTCACCAAATAATTTTCTTAATAACGGCGTGGTGCGCAGGACATCGCCCGCCGCTCCGATTTTAATAATTAATATTTTCATAAAGCAAACAACATACAAGATTGCCAGACGTTAAAATTGGGATTCATTTTTATTTCTTAAACTTTTTAAAATTGCTTCTCTATATGATGTAAAGCTTTTTTCAAGGTTAAAGTTTTCAGCGACCAGATTTTTCGAGTTTTCGGAAATTCCCCGTAAATCGATTTGGTTTTGCCGTATCCGTTCGAAAGCCTCACGATAATCTTCCGGCTGTTCACAATGCAAATAATGGACTTCGTTTTGGGCTGGAATGCCTTCGATGGCAATGCCGCTTGCCAAAACGGGCAGGCCGGCGCTCATAACTTCGATAACTTTAACCTTGATGCCTGCCCCGGACAGCAGCGGGGCCACCATGCAGAAACTGTTAGCCAAATATGGGCGTATGTCCTGCACGAAACCCGTTATCGTAATTCGGTCTGATTTGTATTTACTAAGGCTGCGGTGAGGCCTGCCGCCAACGATGACGAGTGAATAGCCGTGCGACAAGTATGGCTTAAACACGCGGTCAATGAACCAAATGATCCCTGCATAATTTTCTTTCCGGTCCATGGCGCCGAAAAAAAGAATATTGGTTCCGGCAGGGGAGTACATGACACTGTTGTAATTCGTATAATAGGGGGCGATGGCGTGTACTTTTTCCGGAGAAATTCCGTGAACAAGAAGAAGATTTTTATCTTTTTCATTTTGTGGAACGATCAGATCGGCTTTTTGCAATGCGGAGATTTCCACTTTTTTTAAACTTTTATAGCGAATGTTCTCTTTTATTTTGTTAAGGCCTGAGGCGGCTTTATATTGGCGTTCGAACCTTAAAAATGATACATCATGTTCCGATGCAATACACAATGCCGAAGGGAATAATTTTTTAACGTCTTTAATCACAAGCAATGTCTGGGTCCATTCAAAAAGAATAATGTCTGGACTATAGCCTTGCCGCTGTAACAGACGCGCCCTTTTGAGAAGACTACGCTGCACATACCCATTGACCAACCCCAATGTTTTTCCGAAATAATTCAGAACGTTGCGCCAATTATGGAGAAGAAAGAACCACGCACGCCGGGGGGCTTCATTGACCAACACGATATCCGCATCAATTTTATATTTATCAAAGTCAAGCCCTGGCAGGTCTTCCGGGTGGGCAATGGTGAGTACCTTGACCTGGAAGTCTTTAATCAGACGTTTGAGATAATAATTATGGGTTTTGCTGCCAGCATACGATGCGGAATCGTATGCGCAATAACGAGAAATAATGAGCATGGTAGTCATTGCCGAAGCTTTCCATTAAGCCGGAAAAATGTCCGTGTTGAAAAAAGGAAAGTACTGTGGGGAATAGTCCAGTTCGCGGTTGCGAGCGCCGATTATCCTGGCTGGAACTCCAGCAACGATCGAATAATCTTCAACGCCCTTGGTAACGAGGGTTCCCGCGCCTATGACGCACCCCTTTCCGAGCGAAACTCCAGGTAATATTGTTGCGCGAACTCCGATCCACACATAATCGTCGATCCGCACGGGGCCTGGTTTTGTGGCGAAATCTTTTGATTGCGGGTCATGGTCAAGCGTTAGAATATATGCATGGGGGGAAATGGAAACATTCGAACCAATCGTGAGCCAACCCCTTCCGTCAAGATATGTGTTCCTGTTTATTACCGAACAATTTCCAATGGTTATGTTGTTTCCGGTAATAAAACATCCCATGTGGATTGAAGAACCGCGGCCTATTTTGATTTTCAGAACACGGCGCAAATACCAATGCCTTATCCAATAAAAAGGAGCATTGGTTATAAAGTTGTTATAACAGTAAAATGCGCATGCTTTAAAAAACAACTTTATCATCATAGACTATTACTGGGCGTCCTTGATAAAAAAGGCATTCTTTTTCCAATTTTCCTGCAAAGCTTTTTTTTCCACTAAATTCTGAGTGCGGGCGACATTGTTTTTCTTACAGGAGAAAAAAAGAAGCATAGCATTGTAATATACTACTAAAAGAAATTTAATTAAAAATATTTCCATTTTGGAACAATGCTTCTGCAAATAAAAATACCAGCTTTGATATAAAACACTTTTTAAATCAACAGTGTTTTTAGAGACCTGATGCGTGTTTTGATTACTGCTTTGCCCCCGCAAATGCACGGCTTTGGCCGGGCCGTAATGAACAATGCGGAAACCGGATTTCCAGGCTCGTTTCGCCAGGTCGGTTTCTTCGCAATACATGAAAAAGCGTTCGTCAAACCCTCCAAGAGCATTGAACAATTCGCGTTTGATCATGAAAAAAGCTCCACAGGGAAAATCAATGGAATAAATAGCATTGATTTTTTTCGGAACGATGCAACGCAGCAAACCGAATCTACCGGTCAGTATTTCCGAAAAAATCGTCCAGAATTCGGGGAATTTTCCGTAGGATATCCCTGTGGAACAATCCGCATTAAGAAGTGTGCAGCCGCATCCGAACACGGTTGGGTGGTCATCAAGGTAATGCATTGCATTAATGCAGGAATCATCAATTAGGTACGTATCCGGATTGAGCAGAAGAATAAACCGTCCCTGCGCAAGCCGGACCCCTTGATTATTCGCTTTTGCAAACCCGTTGTTTGATTCGGAAGCGATAAACCTGACGTTATCCATGCGTGCTTCAAAGTCCCTGAGCGCGTCCGGCGAACCGTCGGTAGAGTTATTGTCGATAACAATGGCTTCAAATGCGATTTTTTTGTCCAAAGAGCAAAAGAGGCTTTCAAGACATTTGAGAGTCAGGTCTTTTGTGTTATAGCTGACCAGTATTATTGAAAGGTCCATCATGTAATAAATTTAAGCTTCCCGTGAGCAAGGGCGAAAAAAAGAATATTCATCGGAATCATCCAGAATTCCCATACCGCATTGATAAAACTCAGGAAAATAAGCCCGATGATAAGGGCCCATAAAGAAGTCCTGAAAAGGGTCGTTTTAATAAACGTGTTGCAGTAATACATCATGCTGCTCATTCCCAAAAACAAGCTGAACAAAAAAAGCCCGTAAAAGCTGAAATCTTTACAGAGGTGCCAGGTAAAAATTATGGTGTTCCATCCTTTGATGCGCGTAATTTCGCTGTTGAAAATGTCTTGAAAGCCGAACATCTGGCTGAAAGGTCCTTCCATGAAGGTAACCGCGAATAATGATCTGAACAGATAAAACCCGTAGCCATATGGATAGGACTGGTTGTTGTCATAAAATTTTCTGACCGCATAATCAAAATTCCAGAAGTTGTTGGCGACATACCCGTAAAAGTTTGAGGCCCAGCCGTATTCCTTGGGCATGCGCAGATGAGAAGTGGCCAGAAACGCCTGGGTTGCGGTGTGCGAAACACGGATGAGAGAAAACATAACGAACAACGCCGCGCCTGCGAACAATAAAACCGCAATATGCTTCAAAGACAAGTTCTTTTTCCCATAATGATACAATATGACGCCAAACAGCGCGAACCTGAAAATGTCGGTTCTGGTGACTATTGTTCCGTAAAGAAACAAAATGGATAACGACACAATGAAAACGAGTATTTTCTGCTTTTTTCGGCCCTGCATGAACAGCAGTATTTCTATGCCGAGCATCATGCTCGGCGGCGCGAAATGAATGGCGTAATTCGATAAAAAGGACGCGCCGAAAAAATGCAAGCGGGACGATTCGGGACTTTTGGAAAAAAGGGGAATTTCCCCGGTAATCATGTATGACCGCGCGTAGGCAAAAAAGAAAATGACCGCGCATATCAACCAGACTGTTTGAAATCTTTTCCAGTCAATGGTTTGCGCGTCGCGGCGGAGATCGGCGCGGATTGCCGGGAAAGAAATCGCGAATGGCTGGAACTTGATATTCGCAAGCACGGTGATGCTTGCGCATCCGCCTATAAATAACGCTACGGACCCCCAGAAAAGCAGCTGCGATGTGGGCGACCATGATATTTGGACCGACGAGAGATTCAAGGAATTAATCGCAAGCAGTAAAGAATACAGAATTATAAAAAAGATTACGGGCGAGAAAAAATCCTTTTTCCGTAAAGACGTGGAAACCGCCGCGATGGCCGCGACAAAAATAAAAAGGAAGGTCATTTTCTGAATTTCAACAGCGAAAACATGTACAGGATTTTTTTATGCGTGTCGGTCCGCCTCTCGCGCTGGATCGAGAGCCATTTTGAGGAAAGAATGCCGGAAACGGTGATGATAAACCCCGCGATAAAGAAAAACATGCACATCATCGCCCGTTTGGGTCTGGATCTTTTATGGGGCGGCTGCGCGTATTCCAGGACTTGGACCGCGGGCGTGTTGTTTGCTTCGATAAATTTGGCCTGCTCCATCATCTGAAGCGCAAATTCATAAAGGGTCTCCTGCATTTTGACGTTTCGCATAAGTTCACCATAGGTGGTGGCCGCGGCCGGTGCGTGTTTAAGGGATATCATCAGGTTTCCGCCGCCGGAATCCATGTAATATTTAATCTGGTTCTGGATAACCGATTTGTTTTTTTGAAGCTCCTGCGCGCGCTGGTTGTTTGGACCGAATTGGTTTTTAATTTGTTCCATTTCCATCTCAATGGCTATTTTCTGGGCTTCAAGACCGGCAAGCGCTTCAATGGTTGATTTAACCTGCGCGTCAAGATTTATGTAGTTGTTTTGAATTTGAAAATCGGTAAACGCACGGCTTGCGGAATCAAGGTCGGCCTTGATTATTGCCAGCCGTTCGGCGAAAAACATGCGTGAGTTTTTCGCACTTTCTTTTGACAGTGCATAGGTGATGGAGTCGAGTTGTAAAACCATGTAGTCGGCGAGGTCCGCGGCCATTTCCGGGCTGGTATCGGTCACTGATATTTCGATATTATCAAAATGATCTTCGGCAACGGAGGTGTTTTTCTGAAATGTCCGAACAATATCCTCAATATAATATTTTTTGTTTTTGTCAAACCCGTAATGATGGGCCAGATTAAACCAGGCGATTGTTTTTTCGGCAAGTCTTCTGCTGTTGAGCACGCCTAAAAACTGGTCGAGGTCATTTGAGCCGAAAAGGTCCATCGATTTAAGCAGTCCGGAAACGGGAAGGTCCTTTCCTACCAGTGAACCGAGCGCGGGCGACATTTTCTGGGCAGGTTTCATGATGACGGCGGTCGCGGAGTAATACTTTGTCATAAGTAAACTTATTACGACGCCCGCGCAGCAAAAAACCAGCATTGAGGCGACAAAGGCGGTCTTTTTTTCAAGAATAATGATGAGCAGATCTAAGAAGCTTATTTTGCCATCGGAATCAGACATGCCTGGGAAACTCCAACCTTTCGAATTAAAAGAGACAATATCAAATATGCAAAATACTTTGCGTTAAGGCGATAAAAAAGGACAACCGGTGATAATTACCCGCCGCCATGACTGCATATTAAAAGATAACTACTACCCGGTAAGCGTTTTTATTGCTTTATAAATATTTTTGATCATGTCGCCGGCTATCAAAGAATATTCGCCATATTCATTTCTGGCCGCATTCCCGGCCTCTCCGTGGAGATATGCTCCAAGAATGGCGGCCTCGGTAAGCCCGCATCCCTGAGCTGCAAGAGAAGCAATAATCCCCGAAAGAACGTCGCCGCTGCCGGCGGTCGCCATGCCGGAATTTCCAAAAGGGAGCACATATGCCTTGCCCTGCGCGTCCGCAACAAGGGTTGGGCTGCCTTTATAAAGAACGGCAACGCCATGTTCCTTCGCCGTTTCTTTGAGTGTCTTGATTATGTCTAGCGGATTTTCCGGCATCGTCCCGAATAATCTCGACCATTCCCCTTTATGGGGCGTAATTAAAAGTTTTGACGCATGGTTCTTAAGTTCGGACACTCGTCCTTTATATGCGTTGATCCCGTCCGCATCAAGGACCACTGGTATCTCTATTGTTTGCACGAGTTTCCTCACAAGCAGTCCTGTTTCCTCTTCATGTGAAATTCCCGGGCCGATGCACATGGACTGTGATTTTTCGCTCAGGTCTAAAATCCCGCCGGCCGCCCCCGATGCCGGAGCGCCGTTATCCGTTTCGATGACCCCGTGAAGCACGATTTCCCTGAGCAAGGTGGAAAGAACGGCAATGACGCTTTGCGGGGCGGCCATGTGGACCATTCCGCATCCGGTGCGCATTGCCGCCATGGATGCGAGCGCGGCGGACCCGGTCATGCCTTGCGAACCGCAGACCATGGTGACAACACCGTGGTCGGTTTTTGAACCCGAAGGTTTTCGCGCGGGCAACAATCTTCGTAAAATTTCGTGCCCGGGGAGAAAAATGTCCGGCAAGACTTCATCGACTATTTCATCCGGATATCCCAGATCTTTAATGCAATAATTGCCGATATAGGATTTGCCGGGATAAAAAAAGGCGCCGATTTTTGGAAATCCCATGGCAACCGTAGTATGGGCTTTGACGCAGGGAATACCGGGGACGCCGCGATCATTGTCCAGTCCGGAAGGCGTGTCAATGGCAAGTACGGGCACGCCGGATTGATTAATCGCATCGATGACTTCCGCAAAAATTCCCTTGGGGTTTCCATTGAGCCCGGTCCCTAAAAGAGCATCAATAATCAGGGCATATTTAGGTAGATTGCACAGGTCCGCCAGATCATCAAGCAATAAAAAATTCCCTTTTCGCGCACTAAGCTGATCAAATGCCATCCGGGCTTCCCCTTTGAGCTGGTCAGGATGGCATAACCCGAAGCTCATGACCTGGTAGCCGGCCTCAAGCAGGAGCCGTGCCGCCACAAAACCGTCTCCGCCATTATTTCCCTTGCCGCACATAACGGCTATTTCTCCCTGACGACTATCGGGCACAAGGCGTTTTACTTCATCAAAAAGGCATTCGCCAGCCCTGAGCATGTATGAATATCCGATCGCGACATTATTGCCTATGGCTTTTTCATCTATACGGCGCATTTTTGAAACAGAGAGTACTGGAATCATAAATAATCCTTTTGAAAGGATAAAAAAAATTCTTTATTTTTCAGCAGGGTCGGGTTTTTATAAATCTACGTTATAAAAAAACGGAATGCAACTACCCGCCAAGTTTCTCCGGCCGCCCGCCAACTATTTGTAACGTTGATAACATTTGTGGATTTATTTTAACGTAGAGTTTCTGACCCACAAGGTGGATAAGGTTCTGTACGGGTAATTATCTACGCTAAACGCGTAAATAATTCGCCTACAGAACCTAAAATAGCATGAAAATGTTTTTCTCCAGACTTGTCAACACGTTTAAGCGCTGGTGCGTGCTTGACTCCGCAGGATATGCATGCGTGGCGGCGGTTCTTGTTGTTGCCGTCGCGGCAGCAGTTGTTCCGGCCTTCCGATATGCATTGCTCTATAATTTTGTTCCTTTATTTTTCATCGGGTTTGCTGTCACGGTTTATTATCGCTCGGCAACGCACGGATCGCCTCAATGGACATTGATGCTCTTGACTGGATTGTCGCTGTGTTTCCATGGCTATAATCTTATCAGTTTCGGTGTTGCCCCGGAATTTGACAGCAAAGAATATCTGTCCCTTGCGCATAGTTTTGCATCGGGACACGGATTGGCGGGCATGATGTATCGTCCGCCGTTATACCCGGCGCTTGTTGGACTTTCCATGATTGCCGGAGACGCAAACGGTTTGATAATCGTCATACTCCAGCATATTCTGTTGATTGCGTGCGTTCCCGGTATTTTTTGGTTGGGTCGATTGTTTGGTTTTTCAAGGGAAGCGTGCCTTATTGCATCGATGTTTATTGCCCTTAATTCTTTGCTGATGCAATCCGCGGAGTTCGTCATGACTGAGATCGTTTTTTTGGTTCTGACACTTGGCTGCGTTGCGGGATTGAAACGATTATACGAGGCTCCATCGAATGGAAAAGCAATTGTCGCGGGGCTTCTTTTTGCGGCAGCTTCATATTGCAGGGAACTGCTTTTCCCGATATTATTATTTGGCTGCGCGGCGCTTGCGTGGAAAAAAGGAAGGCGGGGAATTTTTGCCGGATTATTGTCAATCGTTGTTTTTTTTGGCGCGACGGCGCCCTGGTCCGTGAGGAATTTATTTTTAAGCGAGCATTATTCCATGAGCGCAAGTTTTGGCGTTCAGGCTTTTACCAAGGTCATGACATTTCACCTCGAAAATCCAGCGGGCCGGTATTTCAAATGCCTTGAAACTCCTCTATCCAACGTTCTCAAGGACATGGGGCGCAGCCAGTATAGCGTTCCGAAAGTCCCCGAAGACGATTGGCAGATAAACCGCATCCCGCATACACTTACCGACACCCTGGAAAGATACCATGGATTTTCATTCTTTGCGGCAAGTGATTTGCTTGGAAAAGCCGCTCTGGAAGGGTTTTATAGCCATCCTGCCGGATATTTATCGAGTATTTTGAAAAGTTTCGGCGCGCTTCTTTTTTCACACAGAGAGATATATCCGGACGCCGGCGCCATCGTTCCAGTCAGCCATATATCGGCGCCGCTGGTATTGATCAGGGCTGTAAAAGGCATGGTGTATGTTTCGGGATATGTATTTCTGCTTTTCCCAATCGCTGTGGCGATCCGGCAACGCGCGTCGCTTTCCATATGGGCGCCTTTTGCGCTGGTTTGCATGATGTATTTTTTCACCGCCGCGATACAAATAGGCCTGACCCGGTATACCATTCCGTGGGAACCGTTTAAAATACTTTGTGTGGCCTATACTGTCGAAACGGCGGTTGTTGCGGCAAAAACAGTCCTGCGTCGATGGATGGCGCGGGCGCGGTTTCCATAATACCTCATGCAGGGTTCACAAATAAGAACAAGTTGACATTATGAATAGTAATGCCCGTAATCAAGGCAAAAAAGTAGATAAAAAAAACGCTTGTCCTGAATGCCTCAGGCCTTTTCCCCAATGTTTTTGCGGCCGATTGTCAATTCAAAAAAACAACATCAGGATACTTATTTTGCAACACCCCCAGGAACGGTATAAACTTCTTAATTCCGCGCGGCTTGCGAACAAAGCGCTTGATAACAGCATATTGCGGGTCGGCCTGTCGTGGCGGAACTTCAGACATGCCCTCGGCGAAGATGCCGATCCCAAAGAATGGGGGGCGCTCTTTTTAAAGCCAAACCATGGGTCCGGCGACGCCCTGGAAGTTTTCGATCAAAAAAAACGAGCATTACTTCCCATTCCCCGTCTTAAAGGGCTGATCGCCATCGACGGTTCGTGGAAACAGGCCAAGGCGCTCTGGTGGAGAAACCCATGGCTGCTCAGGCTCAACCGCGTCACGCTCAATCCGATGCACCGGTCGCTCAGAGCGCAGGTTAAGCGGGAAGGCCTCTCTACGATTGAGGCCGTGGCATTGGCATTGGAGTGTTTAGGCGAAGCAAAAAGTATCAGTGCGTATCTTATTGAACAATATGAAACGCTTATCATAAAGCCGGTAATTCTATCCTCCCAACATATGCAGCGCGTAAACCGAATAGCTTTTTAGCGGCGTTAAAAAGTCCAGACGGTAGGGAAGCCGATCTTCACCGTATATGCCGCAACCCGGCGGGCCGGCCCGCAGAGGAAAGCGGTGCACCGCAATAGTATCGGCAAGCGTCAAGGATACCCGGTTCGGCAGAATGTTCTTTACCGACAAGTCCGGCGGAACACGGGCCTCCACCGCAAAGCGCATGCGGTCTTCATGCCCGGTGTCCACTCCGCAGCGGGAATAGCCTGCGCGCCAGAGATAATAATCGAATTGAAGCCTTCCATAGTACCAGGTTTCAAACGGGCCATATCCTTTGGCCGCAAGTATATGGGGCAATTGCCGGTCGCTGTCCGCGCTAAGCGCGTCACTTGCCGACACGGCCAAGGCCAACAGAGCTTGCCCGGCGATAAGGACCGGAAGCGCCACGCGATATTCTTTTTTTGTCAATGCATAAACCCTCAACGTGAGAAGCAGCGTTAAAAACGGCAAGAGCGGAATGACAAACCGAGGTTCCGCCGTTGGAATTACAAGGATGAACCCGCCGTATGCCAGAAAAAAACCGCATAGCAAAAAACGTTCCTTCCCCGATACCGTTAATTGTCCGTCCCGCAGGAGCATGAAGAAGGTCGAAACGCTTGCCCATGTTCCGGCTATACCAAGGAACCCGCACGTTATGGCATACATAATGGAACATCCAAGAATGGCATGCAGCGCCGTCATCCATGCAAGCCCTCCGATGATGCCTGCAAAAAGGACAACGGCGTTTATCCGGCCGCGAAGCGCGAGCCACCACCAACCCAGTGGAAATGCGGCCAAACCCCCGATATAGGGGGCAAACCGTTCCATTTTGTATCGAATATCGGCGGGAAGAAAGTTCAAATGGCCGGTTGATAAATATTGCGTTACATGATACAACGAAAGGTTGTGCAGTATCCAGGCAATCGGCAAGACAAACGCGGGAACGGTCCACGCGGCAAAAAGGCGGACATTACGCGCAATAATTAAAAAAGCCAGGCCGCAAACTAAAAGCGGAAACGAAGACATTTTCGTGATGGCCGCGCAACTTGCAAGGCTTCCCGATAAAACTAAAAGGGGAACCGACAATCGTCGGACCCCGTCAATAAGCAGCCCCAGCGACCATACCATAAAGGCGAAAACCGGAACGTCCCACATGATATTTTGGCAGTTGACCACGAACAAAGGGGCCAGGGAAATCAGAACCGCCGTAACGAACGCGATATCTCTTTTTGTCAATAGCAGCAGTATAAAATAGCACCCACAAACGGCCGCGACCGTAAAGGGAAAAAGCGCAAGATGAAAAGGCCACTCCGCCTTACCCGCAACCATTGAAATGGGGGCCAGAAGCAGAGGAAGCAATGGCCCGTGCGGGCACCGGTAATAGAGGCTTGCGGCGGGCATTCCGGTATGGATGTTGTAGGTAGCCATGTGCCGGCCGTATTCGCCGATCGGCGGCGCGATCGGCTGCGCGGCCACCATGCAGGCCGCATGAACGAGCATGTCGGAATCCGCCTGCAGGGCTTTATTGATAAATGGAAATTCCATTGCCGCGCAGATTAACGCGAGCAGAAGCCAGTCGATGCCGGCAAAGGAGAGCCGAAAATGTTTGTCATTCATTAGATTAGTATATCATAAACGCTTTTTCATGACAACCGGTTGATACTACGGCGGAATGGAACCGGCGCTTGTTTTATTAATAACAATATGGTAAAGTTTATGGTTCTTTTCTTTACGGAGCCTGCCGTGGATTTCCTCACATGCCATAAGACCCATGCCTGTCTTTTTTTCGCGGCCTTCGCTTTTTTTTCAATGTTCACGCCCCTTGGGCAGGCGGTGTCCGACACCGCGTACAGCGTTGAAACGGCAAAGTCCCTCGTCTACCGGAAAGGCCTGTCTATTGACAAAAACTGGGTCCTGCGGCACGCAAAGCCCGGACGAAATAACCTTTATTACAGCAAATACGGCATCGGCTATGCCGTGAGTTTTGTGCCCGAAATTTGCATCGCGGCGCTCATATCCAAGGTTATGCCATCTCATAAAGAATATATTGAGCGCGGCATCGTAAGTTTTACCAATACCTTGTACGCTTCCTGCATCGCCGTCTTGTTTTTTATTTTATTCGTAAAGCTTGGTTATTCGCCAAAGCTCTCGCTTGCCGCCGTTATTGTTATTTGCTCTTCGTCAATCTTACTGCCATATTCGAAAATTATTCAATCGGAAATGCTTACAGCGCTTGTGTTGCTGTTGTTTCTTATCATCGTGGCCGGTGCCAAAAAAATCGGGCCATTATTGGCCGCCTTGCTCGGCTGCCTGCTGGCGGGCCTGTATCTCGTTAAGATTTCAAACATCATTTTTGCGGTTGTCTTCGGACTGTATGTGGCGTATCAAATGAAGAAAGGGAACTGCCATCGAGGCCCGGGTGTTTTGTTTTTATGCATTTCAATTCTTCCTCTTGCCGGGCTGTTGTATCTCAATTGGTATCGATTCGGGGCTGTTTTTAATTTTGGTTATGGAGAGGAACAAAAACAGTTTTCGACTCCCCTATTGACCGGACTGCGCGGTCTTCTCTTTTCACCTTCCAAATCACTTTTTATTTTTTCCCCGCTAATTGTCACGGGTTTTTTAGGAATTAAGTCATTTTTCATAAAGCATCGCCTCATGACCGTCATTATTTTATCGTTTTCGATCGTTGATGTGGTTTTTTATGCGCGATGGCACGATTGGCCTGGAGGCTGGGCATGGGGGCCAAGGCTCATTGTGCCGGTGATAATAATCATGCATGTTTTTTGCATTGAATTTTTGAAACCGATGAACAGACGGGTATGGGCAAAGAGCGTTTTCGCGACATTGTTCGTGGTTGCTTTTGGGATACAATTTCTGGGGAGCATGATTTCGTATCAGCAGATACATTATTTCTATTCCGATCCCTTTTCAGTCCATAATTCACAAATAGAAGTTGCCGCGAAATTGTTCATGCACAAGGCCCGGGGCAAAGAAGAAATTTACACCTGTAAAGACTTTAATTTCGACTGTCAGGAAAAACCCTATGAGCGCGATGGCCGGACGTTCGGCGGAAGCGCGTATGATTTCCGGGACCGCGGGACCTTTTTAGGGTTTGCAACGCTGTGGAGCGGGATACATTACAATTTCGGCTGGAAATACATCGAATATTTTCCTTTGATCCTTCTGTTTTTTTCCGTTGCATGCGCATACGCGGCCTGGAAAACAATTCCCGCAATTTAAAACAAATTCTCCGATGCGGATTATTATTTTATGCTAAGAATTTAAGTTCCCCGAGCGAAGCGCTGCATTGAGCAGGGTCGAAGTGCCGAAGGGAACTGCCGAAAACATTTGCTCACTTCCTGTCTACGCTGCCGCTTCGGCAGGCTCAGCGAGCAGGTCCTCAATAGAATTAAAAAATGCCGGTTAAAATTTCCATACCAATTATTCGGCTATATAGCCCGCAAGGCAAGCGATTGCTTGCGAATGCGAAGAAGCTACGCGGCTTACGCGATGAGGACGCGCAACGCACGGTCGAGAAAATCATTGCGGACGTGCGGAAAAAGGGCGACCGGGCCTTATTTGCATATACAAAACAATTCGACAAGGTTACGCTTTCCGGTTCAACGGTCCGGATAAACAACAAAGTCCTTGTCTCGCAGGCGAGAAAAGCCCCGAAGGCCTTTAAAATCGCCCTTGAAGATGCTGCAAGAAATATCAGGACTTATCATGCGCAACAAAAAGGCCTCGCTTTTTCCATAAAGACCAACGAAGGTACTCTTGCCCAAATAATACGGCCGCTCTCCCGTGTTGGTGTGTATGTTCCCGGAGGCTATACAACGTATCCGTCTTCAATTTTAATGGGCGTTATCCCCGCCCAAATCGCCGGCGTCAAGGAAATCGCCGTTGCGACCCCGCCCCGCGGAGAGCTTGACCCGAAAATCGCGTATGCTCTGAATCTTTCAAAAATAACGGAAATATACCAGATCGGCGGCGTACAGGCCATCGCTGCTTTTGCCTACGGAACCGAAAGCGTGAAGCCGGTTGACAAAATAGTAGGGCCGGGCAATGTATATGTTGCGCTTGCAAAAAAAATGGTATACGGCGCAGTTGATATCGATACGATTGCCGGGCCCAGCGAAGTGGTCATTCTGGCCGACGAAACGGCAAAACCGGAATGGGTCACCCTTGACCTTCTGGCGCAGGCCGAGCATGGCAGCGGAAACGAAAGCGCCCGGTGCGTGACGGAGAGTTACGCTCTGGCGGAAAAAATACGGGACTGTTGCATGACTGAAATTCTCCGGTCGCCGATACGGGGAGTTTTTGAAAAATTGTCGCCGAATAGTATTTGTATCTGTGTCACGCAAACAAGGGACGAAAGCATCGGGTTCATCAATGAATGCGCTCCCGAACACCTTCAGATAATCACAAAAACAGCGCGCAAAGACGTTCGAAAAATAATTAACGCATCGGCAATTTTCTGCGGGCCGTATTCGCCCGTGGCACTGGGAGATTATTATATCGGCACCAACCACATACTGCCCACGGGAGGCGCGGCGCGATACGCATCTCCCTTGGGCGTGGAGAGTTTCCTTAAGCGCATGTCCGTGGCTGAAATCTCGGCCGAAGGGTTACGGCGATGCGCAGGAAAAGTTTCGATGCTCGCCCGATCCGAGAATTTCATTCACCATGCCTTGAGCGTTGAACGAAGGGCCGAACAGTTAAAAAAAAGGGAGAAACATTAAATTTATAAAATTGACATCTGCGCCCCCTAAATCCCCCTCAGGGGGATAATTTTTGTAAGGGTTTGCCATGGCGAACCCCTACAAGATCAACATCTTCAAAAATCCTTCTGCGGGGATTTAGGGGGCGTGATCTAAAACGGTAAATAAAATTCGAAATCTTCTTTGAAAGGTGGTTGATATGGGTTCAATGACTGTCGTCCTGGTTTTAATTATTGCGGTTGCCGCACTTGTTCTTTTTTTCTTTGTCTTTTCGGCGCTGTCACTGTGGATTCAGGCGCTCATCAGCGGAGCGCATGTCGGGCTTCTCAATATCGTCTTCATGAGGTTCAGAAAAGTCCCTCCCAAACTTATCGTGGAAGCGAAAATCATGGCCGTCAAGGCGGGGCTGGAAATCCACACGGATTCCCTGGAATCACATTTCCTTGCACGAGGAAACGTGCTGCGGGTAGTGCAGGCGCTTATCGCGGCGGACAAGGCGAACATCGCGCTTGATTTCAAACGGGCCGCGGCAATCGATCTCGCCGGACGGCATGTCCTCGAAGCCGTGCAGATGAGCGTCAACCCGAAGGTCATCGACACGCCCAGGGTCGCCGGCGTCGCGAAAGACGGCATTCAGCTCACCGCGATAGCGCGCGTTACGGTGCGGGCCAACATCGACAGGCTTGTCGGGGGCGCGGGAGAGGAAACCATCCTGGCCCGTGTCGGTGAAGGAATCGTTACGACCATAGGCTCCGCGCTTTCCCATAAGCAGGTGCTCGAAAAACCCGACATGATTTCGAAGACCGTCCTGGAAAAAGGGCTCGACGCGGGCACCGCCTTTGAAATATTGTCCATCGATATCGCTGATGTTGACGTAGGGAAAAACATCGGCGCCGTGCTCGAGACCGACCGCGCCGAGGCGGATAAAAAGATCGCCCAGGCAAAGGCCGAGGAGCGGCGGGCGATGGCGATCGCGGCGGAACAGGAAATGAAGGCCAAAACCCAGGAAATGAGGGCAAAGGTGGTTGAGGCCGAGGCGCAAATCCCTCTTGCCATGGCGGACGCGTTCAGCAAAGGCAATCTGGGCGTCATGGATTACTACCGGATGAAAAACATAATGGCGGACACAACAATGCGGGAATCGATCGGTTCGGCGGGAAAACCGTCCGAAGGCGAACATAAATAAATTCGAATTTCGGAAACCTTTTAAAGTAACTATACAGGTTCTTTGACATCTATATCTTGCGCTCATT
>JBAVGL010000121.1:0-1707 GCA_049684795.1 Chitinivibrionales bacterium
GGCTGTTCCGGGAATTCGGCATCGTGCTTGCGGGCGCGGTGCTCGTGTCCGCGTTCGTGTCGCTTACCCTGACGCCGGTGCTCAACCTCAAGCTTGGAAGAATCAACCAGCAGCATTCAAAATTTTACCAGTCAACCGAACCCTTTTTCGTGGGCCTGGAAGCGAACTACCGACGGGTCCTTGCCGGGTTCATGAGGCGAAAATGGATTGCTTTCGCGATCCTCGGCGTTTGCCTCGTGCTGATCGGGGTGTTCGTGAAAACGCTGAAGTCCGAGCTTGCGCCACTGGAAGACCACAGCCTCGTCCGCGCGAACATCACCCTTCCCGAAGGCACGGGTTTTGACTACACCCAGAACCTCGTGGACCGAATCGCGCAACTGGAAATGGACAGCATACCGGAGGCCCGGTTGATTTTTGCGGGCGCGGGCCTGGGCTCCAACGGCACGAACACCGGAGCAGTGCAAACGTTTCTCTGGGAACCCAACCAGCGCAAGGCCACGCAGCAACAGGTTTACGACAGGCTGTCAAAAATATACAAACGATTTTCGGCCGCGCGCGTGGTGCCCATCCAGGAGCAAACCATATCCACCTCGCTCTCCGCGGGCCGTCAACTGCCCGTGCAATTCGTAGTGCAGAACCTCGACTTCGGCAAGCTTGAGGAGGCCGTGCCGAAATTCCTCGACGAGGCGCGGGCCAATCCGGTGTTCGGCACCATCGACGTGGACCTGAAATTCAACAAGCCGGAGGTCGACCTTACCATCAACCGGCTCAAGGCGACCGATCTTGGCGTCAACGTCATCGATGTTTCCACGACGCTCGATTACGCCCTGAGCGGCCGCCTCTACGAGTATTATTTGCGTAACGGGAAACAATACGAAGTGATCGGCCAGGTGGAACGGTCGGAGCGCGACAAGCCGGCGGACATCACGGCATTATATGTCAGGAACAACACGGGCAACCTCATTCAACTTGACAACCTGGTCACCATGACCGAAAACAGCAGCCCGCCAACCCTGTACCATTATAACCGGTACAAGTCGGCAACCGTGGGGGCGACGCTTGCCCAGGGAAAAGCGCTGGGCGAAGGGATCGAGGCCATGCGGAAAATAGCCAGGAAAGTCCTTGACGAGACGTTTCACACCGAGCTGTCCGGCCCCTCGCGGGATTTTGCCGAGAGCAGTTCCAATACGTCGTTCGCGCTTGTCCTCGCGCTCCTGTTTATTTATCTCATTCTGGCCTTTCAGTTCGAGAGTTTCCGCGAACCGTTCATCATCATGCTTACCGTGCCGCTTGCCATGGCGGGGGCGATGCTGTCGTTATGGATTTTCCACATGACCCTGAATATTTTTTCGGAAATCGGCATGATCATGCTGATCGGCCTCGTTACGAAAAACGGCATTTTGATCGTGGAGTTTGCAAACCAAAAACGCAAGGCGGGTCTCGCGAAACAGGAAGCGGCGTTCGAGGCAGCGGCGGCGAGGCTGCGGCCGATCCTCATGACGTCGCTGGCCACGATATTCGGGGCAATGCCCATCGCGTTGGGCCTGGGCGCGGGGGCGGAAAGCCGCATGCCGCTTGGGATCGTGGTCGTGGGCGGATTGTTTTTCGCGCTGGTCCTGACGCTCTTTATCATTCCGGTCATGTATGTTTTGATAGGAAAAAACAAAAAACAGGAACCCGGTGCGACAAAGTAATCAATGAGAAATA
>JBAVGL010000122.1:0-6158 GCA_049684795.1 Chitinivibrionales bacterium
CCCTCGATATGTCCATTGACGTTTGCGCCGGAGGCCGTTGTGTTGAAATACACTTTCTTGGAATGGAGCCATGCCGAATAAATCATCGTCACGGTACTTTCCGGCACGACCGAAATATTTTCCGCCAGCACCTTCGGCTGCAAAGCGGCGCCGCTTACGGCATAGTCAACGGCGACACCCGCTCCCGCTGCCGCCGGGACCGAGTATAAAACCACGAAATCGCTCCGATCGTTCAGAAAAGCAAAGACATCCGTCCCGGGAATATAGACGTACCCGTTGACAGAATCAATACCGGCCGGAAGCATTATTTTAATGGCGCCCGGCTGTTGCAAAACGCCGTCATTGACGCGTACACTATCGCCGCCGACCTCAATGTGTTCAATGAGCAGCTTCGTTCCATCGACGATGCCCTTGGCTTCAATGGAATAGGTGTTTGGGGGAATGCCGGGAAAAACATACTTGCCTTCATTGTCAGTGGTGTCAATAAACAACGCCTCGGTCGTTGACTGTTGTGAAGCGCTTAGAGGGTTAAAATCGGATGGAAACAGCAAAACTTGCGTATGGCTTGCGGGCGACCCGTCTTTTTTGGAAAGGGCCCCGGACACTTTCGCGTTGCCGCTTACGCTGGAGCCCGCGGCTATAAAATTGTCCCTGCCGCATTCAAGCGCCAGGCACAAGCCCAGAATAAGCGGGATTGAAAAAGAATATCGCATTGTTTTTTCCTATTCCCGTTCCTTGGACGCCGGAGCAACCAAAAGCGGATACAACTGGATGTTAACCTGGTAGACTCGATCACTTGTTTCCAGCGCATCCACGATATTCACCACACGGTCGCGGAAGGCTTCGATTTCCGCCACAAGGATATCGTACGCCTCGCGCGTGAGCCCCACGGTGATCCCCGTTGCATAACGCTCGCTTATGGGAAACGCATCGAGCGAACGCTCCGCAAGCTGGATCATTTTCCTGTTAAAATTGCGGACGATGAGCGATCGCACCTCGGACCGCGTCGACACAGCCCTGTTCACCTGTTCATAGTGGCAGTTTTTTAATTTTTTTATGAACCCATGTTTCAATAGCCATGCGACCGCTTCTTTAGCCTGCGTTGACGTTATTGGCGGTTGAACGCAGGACGCTATTTTCTCCCAATCGTCCCGGTAATCATACTGGCAAACGCCTTCCCTAACGGCACTGAAATACCATTTATCAAAATATTCGAAATGATCGTCTTCCATAATATGCTGCGGCACCTGTTGCGCCATCGATCGCAACACACGGTAATGTTCCTGTTTTTCCAGGGCTGATTTTGCCTGATTAAAGAGAACGAGGTTCCTGAAATAGATAGCCTCTTTCTCTTTAAGATTAAGCCCGCTAATGAATTTTTCAAGGGTTTTGCGGCTCAGATTTCTTTTGCCGTCAAAAACCATTTTCAGCAGAATTGGAGAGTTGATCCCCGCCTTTTGCGCAAAAAACCGGTAAGAAAAATATCTCTTCGTTTTTTTCTGGAAATCATAATAATCCTTCAAATATCGACGGTAATCGATATATTCAAAAATGGATTTCATGGTTTCATTCATCAGGATATGCTCATACCATTGGGTTGTCCATTATAATCTAAATAATATCCGCCGAAATGTCCTGTAAATCATTGAGTATTTAAAAATATCGTAAACAAATAGTTTACATATTTATATTGATATTAAACAAGTTACACCAATTATTCAAAGCATTGTGCTTTTTTTGTTTACAGCCAAGGCATAACTTTACGTTCAAACCCCGCGTTATTTCTTTTTGTTCGCATCCATTTCTTTATGAATCGAATCGATAACGCCATTGACGAATTTGCCGGATTCATCGGTGCCGTATATCTTGGCGATTTCCACAGCTTCGTCAATCACAACTTTAAAAGGGGTCTCTTTAAAAAATAGAAGCTCCCCTGCGGCCATCCGAAGGATATTCCTGTCGATTGCAGTCATGCGCTTGAGGTCCCAATTTGCCGCATGCTTCGCAAGCAACGCATCGATTTCCTGTTTAGCATTCAGCGTTTTCTCCACGAGCTTCCTGCCGTATTCCGCAACGGCCTGACTTCGTCCGGCCTCACCGGCGATGGTTTCGAACACCGGCCCGAACGCGCTGTCTTTTCCGACTTCGCACGCATACAGCGTCTGGAGGGCCAGTTCGCGGGATTTTCTACGATTTGTATTCATTATAACTTCGAAAATAAATCAACCATTTCAATTGCCGTAAGCGCCGCGTCCCAACCCTTGTTCCCTGATTTTGTCCCCGCGCGCTCGACCGCCTGGTCGATGGAATCGGTCGTAAGGACCCCGAAAATCACCGGGATATTCTGTTCGAGCCCAACGCTTGCAATCCCTTTCGAGACCTCCGCCGCAATGTAATCGAAGTGCGGCGTGTTGCCACGAATGACCGCACCCAAACAGATGACCGCGTCATATTTCCCGGATTTCGCTATCTTTTTCGCGACGCTGGGTATCTCAAAAGCGCCGGGTACCCAGACAATTGCTATGTTTTCCTGCTTGGCATTATGACGTATGAGACAATCGATCGCGCCTTCAAGCAGTTTTTTGGTGATCAATTCATTGAAGCGGCTTGCGACTATTCCAAAACGTTTTCCCGAGGCATTCAGGACGCCTTCTACTACGGTTGACATAAATATCCTCCTTCGAACAGGTGGCCCATTTTTTCCTTTTTTGTCGAAAGGTATTTCATATTCTCTTTACGTGCAGGAATCTGCAGCGGTATCCGCTCCACTATTTTTATGCCGTATCCATTGAGTCCGATTATTTTCTTCGGGTTGTTCGTCATCAGCTTGATTTTACGGATGCCCAAATCCATAAGGATCTGCGCTCCGATGCCATAGTCCCTGCGGTCGGCCGGGAATCCGAGAGACTCGTTGGCTTCCACCGTGTCCATACCCTCATCCTGGAGCGCGTATGCCCTGATCTTGTTGACAAGTCCGATTCCGCGGCCCTCCTGTCGAAGATACAGCAGCACGCCGCCCGCCTTTTCAATTTCTTCCATCGCCTTGTGCAATTGTTCCCCGCATTCGCAGCGGAACGATCCCAAAACGTCGCCGGTAAAACATTCCGAATGCACGCGCACCAGTACGGGCTCCTGGGGAGAAATTTCCCCCTTTTGAAGCACCAGATGCACCGCGCGCGTAATGGCGTCTTCATAACATTTGAGTTTAAAGTGCCCGAATTTCGTGGGCAAATCCACGACGGAAATGCACGTGACGAACCGTTCATGCGACAGACGGTACCGGATCAATTCGGCAATCGTTACGATTTTGGTTCCATGCTTTTCGGCGAATATTTTGAGCTGGGGCATGCGCGCCATTGTCCCGTCTTCATTCATGATCTCGCAGATGACACCCGCCGGAATTATCCCCGCGAGCCGGGCAAGATCAACCGCCGCTTCGGTCTGTCCGCTCCGGAAAAGAACGCCGCCATCATGCGATCTGAGCGGAAACATATGGCCAGGCCGGGCAAAATCAGCCGCCGTGGCGGCGGGGTTGGACAATTTTAATATGGTAGTGGCGCGGTCGGCGGCGGAAATGCCCGTCGTGGTGCCCTCCCGGGCGTCAACTGATTCGGTGAATGCCGTTCCGAAGTGCGATGTGTTTTCCCGTACCATAAGAGGGAGCTTGAGTTCGTCGAGACGTTTGCCTTCCATGGCTATGCATATAAGCCCTCTGGCCTCTCTTGCGAGAAAATTGATTTTATCGGCGGTGCAAGCCTGCGCTGCAAAGGCCAGGTCGCCTTCATTTTCACGGTCCTCGTCGTCGACGATGATAATAAAACGTCCCTGGCGGAAATCGTCGATCACCGATTCCAAATGATCAAAGGTATTCAAAAACCCGACCTTTCCAATTTGTCTATGAGCGATTCATGCCGAAGTGTTCCCGAAAGCCCGGTTTCTTCGGTGGTTTCCAAAGGAAATCTAAGCATTCGCGCCACATAGCGAGCCACGATGTCGCATTCTATGTTCACCGCATCACC
Source organism: Chitinivibrionales bacterium (assembly GCA_049684795.1). GTDB lineage: Bacteria > Fibrobacterota > Chitinivibrionia > Chitinivibrionales > FEN-1185 > JBAVGL01. Next base: position 4,020 of record JBAVGL010000122.1, read on the forward strand.
CGTTGTTTTTCGTCCCATGGTGGTTGTTTCAAGCGTTCGAGGAATCAGGGAAATTACAATTAGATTGTTATGAATATTAGCTATTGTCAAGCTTATGCCGTCCACCGCAACGGACCCTTTTTCGGCCATAAGCGCCATGACCTCTTTCGATACCGTAATGCTTCTCATAATGCCCGCTCCCTCTTTACGGTCGCTATCGATCGATCCCAGGCAGTCCACGTGGCCTAAAACCATATGCCCGTCGAGCCTGTCGGACGCCCTGAGCGCCCGTTCCAAGTTGACGACATCGCCGACCCGGGCATTTTTAAATGTCGTTCGATCAAGGGTCTCATGCACGGCGGTGAAAAATAGCCTCTTCCCGGCGACGGATTCAAGCGTCAGGCATACGCCGTTAATCGAAACCGACGCCCCGATGGAGACGTCAAAGTCCGGCATTCCGGGAAGAACGCCAAGCGCCATGCTTTTATCAAGGCGACGGATTTCCTGAATTACTCCGGTTGTTTCAATAAGCCCGGTAAACATTGCAGTCTCTTTTTTCTTCTTTACATCTGCTCACTTCCCGCCCGCGCTATCGCTTCGGCAGGCTCAATGAGCAACTGTTTTTTTAATTCTATTGCCAGACAGGAATTCCCGTTACCATTATGTCGCCATCTAAAACTCTTGTTTCAAATCGGTCAAGAACGATTGCCTTCTTGAGCGCACGGACATGCTTAAAGGAAAACGACGCCAGGCCCGACCCAAGAATTTTATTGCCGAAAAAAAGATAGAGACGGTTTACATAACGATGTTCCAGGAACATGGACGCCATTTTCTGCCCCCCTTCAACGAGAATGCTCGTTATGCCTTCGGCGTAAGCCATCCGTAAAAAAGAAAGCAGGCTTTTTTCAGGGTCTCGGCTGCCCGTATGCCAGACTTCCACTCCATTTTTGCATTTCCCAATATTCGGGTTTGCGCCCGCGGCAACCACAACGATGCTTCTGGCGCGGCGGGCATTGCCTACAAAATAACTTGCGGCAGGAAGCCTATGGTTCGAAGAAAACACAATCCTGACAGGGTCTGGACCCTTTACATGCCGGACAGTCAGCTTCGGGTCGTCCTTTTTTAGCGTCGCGCCGCCGACGGCGATTGCCGCATGGCGTCGGCGCAAATCGTGCACGAAAGAGCGTGAAGCCATGGAGGTTATCCATTGTGAATCGCCCCGCGCGTCGGCAATTTTCCCATCGAGAGTCAAAGCAAGCTTTAAGGTTATCCAGGGCGTTTTCATGGTAACGGCCCAGAAAAAATCCTCATTAAGTAAATATGCCTGCTCCCGCATCAGACCCGCGCGGACCCGAATGCCGTTTCTTTTCAAGCGGCGTATGCCCCGTCCGCTTACCAAAGGGTTACGGTCGGGAACCGCGACAATGACCGTTTTTATCCCCGCTGCGATGATGGCATACGTGCAGGGAGGGGATTTGCCGAAATGATCGCAGGGTTCGAGGGTTACGTACATCGTCGCATTGAATGCTTTATTGCCGGCGATGTCAAGGGCTATTTTTTCCGCGTGAGGCACGCCGCCGGGAGCCGTGGCCCCCTTTCCGACGATTGTCCCGTCCTTTACGATGACCGCGCCGACCGCCGGGTTCGGAAACGTGGTCCCTTTAGCTTTTTCCGCAAGCTTCAAAGCAATTGACATGAAAGACTTATCTTTTTCTGTAAATTTCATCATATTTAAAAAATAATTATTTTCCCCGGCGCCGAGAGCGTCTATTTGAATTATCCACGCTCACCCGGCAAAGCCGGATAAGGTTCTGTACGGGTAATTATCTACGCGTGCCGCGTATATAATTCGCCTACAGAACCTAAACGCCCGGATAATTCAAATTCTTCTTGAATATGCCTTCCGCAAATTTATTTTAAATACTGTATGGAACCGACCCAAAACCAGGAACAACTTCTTGTCCGCCTTGCCCGCGATGGAGATCCTTCCGCGTTTTATACGCTTATAGTCTCTTTCGCCAACGCCGCCTATGTCGCCGAAAGAAATTCCGGAAAAAAACACGGCGAAACGCTTTCTGCGCTGCTCCCATCCTTTAAAAAGATGTATCAAAACTTTATTTCCTATCCGAGCCAAAGCGCTTTCAAGGAATGGTATAAGGA
>JBAVGL010000123.1:0-1512 GCA_049684795.1 Chitinivibrionales bacterium
CAGGGCATTATCTCAACATTGGTTGGGAAACATGACGTGGTGATTTGTGACCGCACCAATCACGCGTCTATCCTTGACGGCTGTCGGCTTGCCTACGGAAAACTAATCAAATTCCGGCACAATGACATGGCGGATCTGGAAGAGCATTTGATTAATTTACAAGACAAGGACGTTGGAAAACTCATTGTGGTGGACGGCGTGTTTTCCATGGAAGGCGATCTCGCCGATCTGAAGCACATCGTGCCGCTCGCTAAAAAGTACGGCTGCCGGCTGATGGTGGATGAAGCGCATGGCCTGGGCGTGCTGGGGAAACATGGGCGCGGCACGTGCGAAGAATTGGGGGTGCTCGACGAAGTTGACCTGATCATGGGGACTTTTTCAAAATCGTTCGCCAGTCTGGGCGGTTTCGTTGCCGGCGAAGCGAAAATCATTTCCTACCTGAAACACAATTCCCGGGCCTTTATTTTTCAGGCGGCGCCTCCGCCATCCGCGGTTGCCGCGGTTCTGGCGTGCATGGACATTCTGGAACGGGAGCCCGAGCGGCTCACGAGGCTGCGGGAAAACGTCGCGTATATGCTGAAAGCGATCCGTGGGATGGGGTTTAGGACATGGAACACCGAATCCGCGATCATACCGATTATCATCGGCGACGATCTAAAAACCTTTCAACTTTCCAAAATGCTGGAAGAAGAAGGGGTTTATGTTAACCCCGTCGTTTCGCCGGCGGTTCCTAAAGGCATGGCCTGCGTGCGCACCTCATATACGGCAACGCACAAGCGTGAAGAACTGGATTTTGCCCTTGAAAAACTTAAAAAAGTTGGCCTGGCCCTGAATATTATCGGCGCGCATGCAACGGGTGCTCCGGTGGAAATCAAGTCCGTCTCATTTGCTTCAAAGGAAAGACCCAGCCAGGCCGAATTCCTGAACGTGCCGGGAACTATCTATAGTCAAGATAAAAACTGGGTCCCGCAGATGGTCGTCGAAGTTGAATCAATTTTTGACAAAACAGAGAACCTTTTTTACCGGCACGGGGAAGCGCAGGCGTTCCTGGCTTTTCGCGGTGACCGGATTGTTGGACGCATTATCGCGGGCATCGATCACCGCACAAATCAATTTCACAAGGAAAAAGCCGGTTTTTTCGGGTTTTTCGAAGTGGAAAAGGACTTTGATGCGGCCGCAAAACTCCTGGACGCGGCCCGGGAATGGCTTGAGGACCGCAACGTCAAAGTAATGCGGGGCCCCATGACATTCTCGCCCTGGGAAGGCATGGGGTGCCTGATCGAGGGGTTTAATCTTTCGCCGGCGATTTTAATGCCCTATAATCCGGACTATTATCAGGGATATCTGGAACAGTACGGATTTAAGAAGGCCGAAGATTTTTTTGCATATTGGATTGACGTGCAGGGACCGTATTCCGAACGTCTGGCCAAAGTGGCCGCCTATACGTGTAAAAAAGAAGGAATCAGGATCCGTCATATGCATGCGCACCATTTTCGAAAAGATCTGCTGAAC
>JBAVGL010000124.1:0-38223 GCA_049684795.1 Chitinivibrionales bacterium
TTGATATAATGTCGTCTATCCGGCGGCCAACGAGGTATATTTTGCTCCACATGAAAATAAGAATAAGCACGAAAAAAAAGAAATTAACAATCCATAAGGTTCGAATAATGTCCATAGGAACTTGATAAAGGGCGGCAAAGAAGAAGAATAAAAGCTCCGTATAACGTCAGCAGCTTAAATATATGTTTATGCGGCGATTTTGTCAAGAAATGAAATACAAACGTTTTTTTACGGCGCTTACACCGGCCCAAAGAGGCTGCTGATCGACCTTCCGGTATGCGAGCACATAATGGCCTGCGCAAACAATTCCGCCACAGAGATGACCACCATTTTGGGAATCTTCTTTTCCGGAGGTATATAGACTGTGTCGGTGACGACAAGCTTTGACAAAGGGGACACGTTGATGCGCTCGATGGCGTCTGCCGAAAACACGCCGTGGACGCAGCATGCCTGGATTTCGGTGACGCCAAGGGATTCCAGTGCCTTGACAACCTCAAGAATGGAACCGCCGGTGGCGATTTCGTCATCGAAGATAAGCGCTCGTTTGCCTTTGACTTCTCCGATGACATGGTGGATGGTTGGCTTTTCGGAATCATTGTCGCGCCGTTTATCAAGAATTGCAAGGGGCAGGCCCAGGCTTATCGCATAATGCCCGGCCCGTTTGGCGCTGCCCGCATCAGGGGCAATGACAACGCAGTTGTCAATTCCCGATTCCTGATAATATTTGCAGAGAAGGCGGCCGGCCAGAAGGTGGTCGACGGGTATCCTGAAAAAACCGGCGATCTGGGCCGTATGCAGGTTCATGGTCATGACGCGGTCGGCCCCCGCGGTTTCCAGAAGGTCGGCGATGAGACGCGCGGTGATCGAGATGCGCGGCTCGTCTTTCTTGTCGGAGCGGACATACGGATAGTATGGCAGTACGGCGGTGACGCTGTCGGCCTTCGCATGCCTGATGGCGTCGGTCATAATCAACAGTTCCATGATGTATTCGTTTACAGGAGGAGAAGACGACTGCACGATGTAAACGTCCTTGCCGCGTACGCTTTCCAAAATGCGCACCTTGATATTGTCATTGCTGAATTTGATGATTTCGCACTGGCCGAGTTTTACGCCCACGTGTTTGCAAATATTTTGGGCAAGGCCCCGGTTGCAGTTGCCCGCAAAAATTTTGAGGTTCCCTTTCATAGCGCTTTCCATTGGTTATAATTGAAAGAATCTTTTTCTCTAGTAAAAATCAGGGAAATCCTTTAATCAGGTGAATCTGCGGTCGTTTTACGTCCGTCCCATTCCAATGCAAGGTCCATGATTGACTGGGATATGAGCCGTGGTTGAGAAATAATTTTAGGTTCAAAATAAAAGTCCCCTTCTTCAAGGTCAAGCATCGTGAAAACCGCTTCTTTCCCGATATAGTTGCGAAAAAAAGCGTCCATGACATGTCCGTCCTTGAATATCAGATAACCTTTTCGTCGGCCGCAATATATATGTAAAATACCTTCCCGTCTCCCGATTTCCAAAAACTGAATTGCATCGATAAGCGGGGTCTGTTTCAAATTCCCCGAAAAAGCAAAACTTGTTTTAAAATGTTCATTATCCTGGATCTTGTTTCTTTTTAGAACATTATGTAAAAACAGCAAACAGGCGCCGAACGCACAACCCGCTAAAAAACCGGCACAAATTATCAGATATGAGTTATTCATTCTCGTTCGTTTCTTCAACGTCGGTAATATCAATCAAATTTTTAGTCCGTGTCACCTGGTGGATCCCTTTTATTTTCTGTATTCGCCTGAAAATCTGTTTTAACTGGTTTTTGTTCTGGATTTCAATTTTAAATATACCGTTTGCATTTTGTTGCGCGGACTTTAATATCGCTTCAACGACATTTGCTCCGGAAGCTGTGAAGGCTTCCGCTATTTCATGGAGCAGGCCCGGTCGGTCCTCACCGGTAATTTGCAATGGAATAACGTACTTGTTCAGGTCGCGGTCGTCCCAGCTTACCTGGATTTTACGCTCTTCATTGTCCTGAAAAAGGCCAACATTCGGACAATCAAGACGGTGTATGGAAATGCCCCTTCCCCTGGTGACGAACCCAATGATCTCATCGCCGGGGACCGGGTTGCAGCACCGGGCGAAACGCACCATGAGATTATCGGTGCCTCCCACTAAAACGCCTTTGCTTTTTCCGGAAAATGTCCGTATAAGGCGTGAAACCATTTGAGATGGGACGGAACGCTTTATGTTTTTAGGCTGAAAATAACGCATGACGCGGCTTATCGGCAGGTCTCCGGAACCTACCAGTTCGTAGAGCCGGTCCAGATTTGTAACACCAAGGAACTGCAAGAGCGGCGCTACGTGGTCGATAAACGGGGCGGACAGACGGAGTTTCTTATAGCTGGTGCTTACGATTTTTCTTCCCAGCTCAATACTTTCCTGGCGGCCGGTCGTTTTAAGCCATCTGCGGATCGCGGACCTCGCCTTGGGGGTCTTGACTTCGCGCAGCCAGTCGGCGGAAGGCTTTTTGGAAGCCGATTGCAGGATCTCAACGGTTTCGCCGCTTTTAAGGGAGCGGTTGATCGGTTCGATTTTGCCGTCCACTTTTGCCCCGATGCAATGCAACCCCAATGCCGTGTGCACGGCAAAGGCGAAGTCAAGCACCGTTGCGCCTTTGGGCAGGGAAATAAGATCTCCTTTTGGAGTAAATACGAAAATTTCAGCGTGAAAAAGGTCTATCTTGAAAAATTCGTAAAACTCCGTGGAATCGGTAAGGTCCTTCTGCCATTCAATAAGGTTTTTCAACCAGTTTAATGCGCTGTCGTCCCTTGATGCTTTTTCAAAGTCGCCGTTTTCTTTATAGAGCCAATGCGCCGCAATCCCCTCCTCAGCGATCTGGTTCATTTCCCATGTACGGATTTGTATTTCAAGAATCGTGCCCTTTTCACCGAACACCGTCGTGTGGAGCGATTGATACCCGTTCGACTTGGGCGTGCTGATATAATCCTTAAACCTGTCCTGGATGGGCCGCCACAGGGAATGAATGACACCCAAGGCATGGTAGCAGGCCTTGACGCTTGTGGTAATGACCCGGATCGCCAGCAGGTCATAGACGCCTTCGAAAGGTTTGCTGCGCTGGACCATTTTCCGGTAAATGCTGTAGAAATGTTTCGGCCGGCCGATGACGGTGGCTTCAATATTTTCTTCCTGCAAACGTTTCCTTAAAGGCTCCGCGAAACTTTCGATGAGAACTTCACGCTCGTCCCTGCTTGCGACCACTTTGGAAACAATGTCTTTATATTCCTGCGCATAGAGGAATTTGAAGGCAAGGTCTTCCAGCTCCCACTTGATTTTGGCCATGCCGAGCCGGTGCGCCAGCGGGGCGTAAATATCGAGAGTCTCGGCGGCGATCGAGGCGATTTTATCGGGTTCGAGGTATTTAAGCGTGCGCAGGTTGTGAAGACGGTCGGCAAACTTGATGATGATTACCCGGATGTCTTCGGCCATGGACAGGAGCATTTTCCGGTATGTTTCGGCCTGACGCTCCTGACGGGACTTCATTTGGAACTGCTGGATTTTCGTGACCCCGTCGACGAGAAGCGCTATTTCTTCGCCGAATTCATTTTTTATAGTCTCTTTTGTTATAGTCGTGTCTTCCAGTACATCATGCAGGAGCCCGGCGGCAATGGTGACGGAGTCAAGCTTTTGTTCGGCTAGGATCAGGGCCACCGACGCGGGATGGGCCAGAAAAGGCTCTCCCGATTTTCTGGTCTGGTCTTTGTGCGCCGTCCAGGAAAACCGGTACGCGCGTTCGATGATGTCCGTCCTGACCTTGGGATTGACTTCCTGCACCTGTTTGATGAAACGGGCCACGGACTCGTCGATGGTTGACAATATAGTAATTGTCGACATAAACGCTATCCCACAGAGTTTCTAGCCCACAAGGTGGATAAGTCTCTGTACGCAGGAATTATATGCGTTGGACGCGTATATAATTCAGCTACAGAGACTAACCCGCAAGTTTTTCTTTTTCCTTGCGGAAAAGCGCTAGCTTGGATTCCACTTCGCCAAGCAAGAAACGCAGTTCCGATGTTTTTTCAATTGCGTCTTGTATCCGTTGTTCTTCGGACGAAAGATTGTTTATCTGCGCTTTTATGTCCTCCATGAGCAAACTGAGGCTGCTTATTCTGTGTTCGGCCTCTTTGATGATTTGCTTTTCCTTGCTCAGTTCACGCATCCGGTTTTCCACCGCTTCCATGATTTTTCCCATGTCTTCCGTTTTACTTTTTACGGTCTCGATGTCTTTTGCCCTCGATGCGATGTTTTCGATGTGCGATTCGGCCTTTGCGATAAGATCCACAAGGCCGTCAATCTTCTTCTGGGCCGTGTTGATCATCTCCCGTCCCTTATCAACGGTCTCTATCCTGATTTCCATGTCGCTTACCACCGTATCTATATTCTGAATACGCGCATCGATGGCCTCTATTTTGCCCGTCCTCCGACTAATTTGTTCCATATCGGCGTTGAGGTTTTCCAAGGCCTTATCGACGTTTTTAAGTTGTGCCTCGGCCCTGTTGATTTCGGAGCGGTGCTTTTCAACCGCCTTTATCTGGCCAAGCATGGTGTCGAGCACCTGTGCAAAACGCTGCCTGTTTTGTTCCGTCTCGTTGTTAAAACCGGCGATTGCCTTACGCGTTTCATCAAGTCCTCCCCGGGTCTTCAGGAGAAGGTCTTCAAGTTCCTTTTTCATTTCCATGATCCTGTTTTCTTCGGTCAAAAGCGCCGTTTTTTCCTGCGCCAGCCGCTCCATCATGCTTTTGGCTTCCTGCGACTGCACTGAAATGGCGGACAATTGACCGCTGAGGTCGTTGACGATCTTCTGGTCTTTGGAAAGGCCCTGGATCTTCATATTGATGTCGCCGAGAAGGTAGTTAAGCTGGTCGAGGCGTTTTTCGGTTTTGTCAATCATGGCCTTGCGTTGCAGCTGCGCATTAATCCGGTCGTCGACTTCAGTGACCATGGTCCTGAGGTTTTCGATCTTGTGTTCCACTTCGGTAATGATGCGCGCCTTTTCTTCGGTCTGATTGATGCGTTCGCCCGTTTTTTCGGAAATTGCTGTCAATTGGTCGATCTTTTGCGCCATGTCTGTAACATCCTTTTCCTTGGAGTTCAGCTCTTCCATCTTTTGTTCCAGGCTCACGGCATCGGCCGCGAAGGCGTCCATGCTCTTTTTTACCGCGTCGATTTCCGTGCGGTATTTGCGTACTTGGTCTTCTTTCTGGCACGTGTCCTCTACGAGTGCGTGAAGGTCCTGTAACTTAGATTCGGACGCTTCAATGTCTTTGACTTTCTTGAGCGTGCCGTCGATCCGGGCGTCCATTTCGCCCAATTGAGATTCAATGGCGGTGATACGCTGACTGATTGTGTCGACGGTGTTCCATTCCCGGCCAACCTCCTCGATCTTCAATTTTATCTTGTCTGACGCCTTCTCGTAATTGAGTACCTCGGAGTGCGTTTTCTCAAGCATTTGGCTGTGTTTGGTGAGCGTGTTTAAGATAGCCTCGGTGTTCCGGGCCATGGTATGCACCTCATGCGCGCGTTCTTTAACTTCGTCAATCCGGGAGCTGTATTTCTGGAACTGCGTGAGCTTGTCGTCAAGCAGGGTGTCGATCCCGCGGATTTCCTCGATTTTTTGCGTGGCCTGGGACATGGATTTTTCAAAGTGCCTGATTTCATTTATGGCCGTACGGCTTTCCTCGAGCATGGCATTAATATGGCTGATGTTCTTCTCTGTTTTTTCGAGTTTGGACAGGCCTTCCTGTAAATGTTTGATTTCGGAGTCGAGCCGCCAGGTCAAGGCATTGAGCCTGCCCGCCTCTTCATTGGCTTTTTCAACCACCACCCGCTGGTTTTCAAGCGCTTTTACCTTTGTCTTCACATACTCCGAAAGGCTGTTGAGGTTGTCGATCTTTTCCTTTGCCAATCGGACGTTGGCCACCACCGGCTCGATGGTGCCGATCTGTGCATTGAGCGTGTCGGCGGTGGATTTGATTTTTGTAAAGGAAGCCGTCATCGCGTCCATCTCGGACGAAAAAGCCGCAAACTGTTTTTCGATGGCGGCCGTTGCTTCGCCGCTTTTTTTCTGCTTTTCTTCAATCTGGGCCATATTTGCGAGCGTTTCCTGGAGAAGCCCGGCCCCGGAGGTTTTTTCGTTGTTGAGTTTGCCGAGCACAAGGTCGATTTTATTGTTTAATGCGTCAAGAAAGCTTTCTTTATCCTCCATCCGTTTGAACGTTTTTTCCATTGATGCGACGTTCTTTTCCAGCGTGTGCATCGTATCGGCGCACGACTCTATTTTCGCGCCGTTAGTAACGCCCTGGTCGATGGTGGTTTTGAGCGTCAGGTATTCCTTGTTGATGTCCGCGATGCCCTGCTGCATTCCTTCAAGAGACTGGCGTTCCGTCAGGATCTGTGAGCGCTCATTGGCGGCCGCGGCCAGAAGAGAATGCAGGTCGGCCTTTTCCGCCTGGGCGTTCTGGAGGACCTCACTGATCTCGCCCAAGCTTTTTTCTATGGCCGCTGCCAGGGTCTGCGGATCTTTTATGTCCGTTTTTTTGGATAATGAGAACTTCATAATAAAAGCTCCTGTCTGGAGAAAGTCTCTTCCCGAAAAATTTTCCATCGACCGTCACTTTTTACAAAAGATAGTTTTTTCGGCTTTTGTATATGGAACACGTCCGACGCGTATTGCTGGACAAAAAGAATGACCGCCGTTGATTCTGAAAACTCCGAAACGCAGATTTTTTCCATTGAAATGGAAATCATGCTATAGGCTTTGAATGTTTTTAATTTTTTTTCCCGCCATGCGTCCCAATGCATGCCCTCTCCATGGAAACGGTCGGCGTCATAAAATTGTGAATACGCATCGATGTCCCGCGACTCCCACGCTTTTTTCCAGAGGGACAAAATGTTTGTAAATTCGGTTTGGCGGCTGTCATACTCACTCAAAATACGTTCCCGCAGAACAAACAGTTGCCCATAATCAGGGACTTGTTCGGGTGCGGCCATCAAGGGCATGTCAACGATTACAACCGGCGTCCCAATACCTAGTTGCAGATACCCCGCCAGCGTGACCAGATTGTCGTTATTAAGCACGATGCATCCGTGGGTCGCTTCACGCGTGGTGTCTTCGCGGGTGCCGTGTATCCAAATTCCCTGGCCCGTTCTTCCGGCCCTTTTATCATCCTCGTTGGGATAATTCAACAGGTAGGCCAGCGGTCCGTATATGGCGTTGAGTTCCTCGGTTTCTTTTCGGCCAATGATGAAATATGTTCCCTCAGGCGTCCGCCTGTCGCCCTCCGTGATCTTTTGACCGTTGTTTCGTCCTACGAGGATCGAAAAACTTTTTTCAATTTTCCAGGTGTTCGAAGAATCGGTTCTTGAAAGCAGGTAAAGCGTCCGAGTGGCTTTATTTGCCAAAAGGCAATAGATCATTTCCTTGAAAATCATGGTGTTTTTTATTGAAGTCTTCAAAGTGTCTTTCACCGGGATGTTTAAAGAAGACGCTGGCCCGGGAACGGATACCGATGCAACCGAAGATTGGACAACCGGCTTTTTCGTTGGCGAGGCTTCCTGGCCCTTGGAATCCTTTGCTGAAATGACAGGTTTTGGCAAACCATTTTTTTCCTTTGCCTGAAGCTGCATTTTTTGAAGGAAACGGCCGGCGTTGATAATGGAGGGAATGGCAAAATACAGGACCGCACAAGCGGCGCAAGAAGCAAAAATGACAAGCGCCGTTTTATGCTTGACTTTAGGCAGATGTCTTTCCGGGCCATAAGCCTTCGCAATTTCCCTGCTGCGCTTCCAGGTAGAATACCCGAATTCAAGGTTTTTTATCCAAAGCCTAAAAAAATATTCAAAATTTTTTTCCCGCATCCAAAACGTTCCTTCTCAGGGGCTTTTTGGGCCGTTTGCAGTCCCTAAAATATCGACAATGTGCTCCACGGTCGTCTGGCCCGGCAATGAATCGAAGACGATTCCATGCGTAGTCGACGATTGCCGGCAATACTGGGCAATTTCGTTTTTCTCAAACAGACCTATGACCGGTTTTTGGAGCAGGTTCGCAAGTTCAAAAAAAACGGTTTTTCCCGTGACGACAAAATCACTCCGGGAAATAAGCGCTGCGCTGCGTGATGGCGTCATATTGGCAAAAACCGGAACTCCGTGAGCGTGAAGAAACCGGTAGGTTTCGTCATCGGGTTCCCCGTAGTTATAAACATAATTTGTAAAAGCGCCCGCAGTTTTAAGTTTGTTTATAAGCGTCCCCGTCCATGTTTCGCCGAATGCGGCAAAAAAGAAGCCGGCATCGATCCCGACCAACCGGGACATCGGCAGTATTTTGAATTCGTGCAGCACGTGGGTAATTTCCTCCATGGTCTCTTTGGCCACGCTCCAGCGCACCATTGTTTTATCGGATGCCCCGAAAATCCGAGCGATCATGAAATTGTGGTCGGAAAGATATTTCCTGGCGATGGAAGGGTTGACATGCACATTAAGAAAGGGAAAATCTCCGGAGCCCTTGTAGCCCGCGCGAATAGGAGAAGCGGTTTTGCCGACAAGAGAGAGCAAAGAAATATCCGGGGAATGCTCTAAAAGCACGCAGAGATCGAATTTTTCCTTATTGAAGCGTTTTCCTAAAACATGAAAATCCCGGGAAAAAAGATACCGCTGCAACATATCATATTCCGTGATTTCCGCTTCGGGATGGATCTGTTGAAAAAGCACGCCAACGTCATGGGTGCAGAAAACGGAAAACGCGGCGTTCTTAAAAAGTGTCGTTAATCCTAAATACGTTTTGATTTGGTGAAACGCATCAACGGGCCCTTCGGGCAAAACAACGAGTATCTTATTAATGCCGGCGCAATTCCAGGGAAATTCCAGAACCGGCGTCTTATACAAAGCGCGGACCAACCACTTTATCAATGAAATGCGCCGCGTAAAAGGGAGCATTTTTGAAAAAAAGTACGCTGTTTTGCCAAATACCTTTGATTTTGCCATACGTTAATTATATAATTTCTGAATGACACGGCAAAAAAGCACTTCAACCCTTGCCATGGCGAATGGTCTTGAGCACCTAAAATTGTGCAAATCAATTCCATATTATAAAATATAAGTCGTTACAATAAAAGGACAAAATCAGTAAAATGACGATTACAAGGAAGATCAACATCGACCCGGTATGAACAAAAAGCCGAAATTATCGCTGGCTATTCTAGAAACGCTTCTCTCTATCGGGTGCATGGCGGTCGTTGTGTCGGGAAGTATTGACAAATGGCTTGCGTACGTCCCTTTTCTTGCGTATGCGCTCGCGGGCGCCGCCGTAGTCCTGTGCTGCGCCGTCGTACTTACCTCGATAAGCCCCGAGCCGCTTTTTAAGCGCAACAGGATCGTGCTGGCGGTTTCCCTCCTTGTTGTTGCGGCCGTCCACTTGACCACAAAACCGCTTCCCGTGTTCGGCATGGCGTTTGTCTATCCCAACTCCATCTTTTACGTATTGTATTATGCAAGCGTCCTTATTTTTGCCGCGTGCGGCAGCGGGCCCCATTTTTTTGCCCTACTAGCGCTGTGCATGGGCGGAGAAGCCGCCAATTGCGGCTTCCATGGCTATTACAGCGGTCTGTTTGACGTAAAAGCCCCGCAGTGGCCGGGTTTTGCAATTGCCCGCGGCTCCATAATGTTTCCTCCCCTTTTCTACATGTTCTGCGCCGGTATTGTACCTTATTTTGTGGGTGTCTTGAAAAGCCAGGAAAACAGGCGGCCGCAAAAGCTGCAGAAAATGTCGTTAAGCCGCCAGATGAACATGGCGGACGCTCCCGTGCGGGAAGAACCGGCGCCGGCAACCGCACCCATAGGGCCCGGCAAAACAAGCGTGCTCATTATGCGTCAGGAGGGCGATGACGCCTCCGTTGAAAAATCCGGGATTGACAACCTTCTGTCAAGTATTGTTTATTTCATGAGCAGAAATTTTAAGGCCTATTCGGCGCTGGGATTTATTTACGAGCCCGACACAAAAACATTTGTCCTCAATGCCCATCATTCAAAAAGCCTTTCAATAATCAGGAACATCCATATACCCGAAGGCAAGGGCGTCGTAGGCGCCATGGCGCTCGACAAGCAACCGTTCATCAGCGGAGACCTTTCTTTTTACAATGCCGAAATACTGTACTACGGCGGCAATGAAATGGTCAATTCGGTCATTGCGGTGCCCATCATTTCCCACACAAAAGAGCTCCTGGGGGCGCTCGTCATCGACAGCCAGGACAAACACGCGTTCAGGGAAGAACATAAAGACATCATGCGGCGTTTTTCCTTGCTGGCGGCGGCGCTTATAACCAATGTGCGGATGAGAATGTACCAGGAGCGCGCCGCAAAACATTTTCAGATTTTTTATGAGGCCTCGCAGCAGTTTATTACCGCCCTGCACCTCAATCAGGTGTTCGATGTGCTGGTCTCCATGGTCGAACTGCTTACTCCCTTCACGCGGATCATCGCCATTTCCTATAATGAACAGGACAAAAGCGGCAGCGTCATCAAAATAAAAGGCCCTTCGCCCGATCTTGCGGAAGGCTTTCGCTTCGAAATCAACACGGGAATTTATTCGTATGCTTTGCAAAAGCTAAAGATCGTCAATGTACCCGATTTTCAGAAGTTTAAGGGGAAATATTACCGGTTCATGCCCGACGAGCCCGTTTCCAAGGAACTTCGTTCGCTCATCATTATCCCCATTGCGGATAATGAGTCCCGTCCCTCAGGTCTGCTTTCCGTTGAAAGTGGCGCACCGGATCAGTTTCAGGACGACCTGGAAAAGATTCTCTTTACCCTGGTGGGTAACGCATCGGTCGCGATCACCAGGGCGCGGCTCTATCACCGGATGGAACTGCTTGCGATCACCGACGGTCTCACTCAGCTCATCAACCACAAGCATTTCCAGGAACAGCTCGCCAAGGAACTTGAACGCGCAAAACGATACAAGCGGCCAATGTCGCTTCTCATGATGGACATTGACCATTTCAAGTCCTTTAACGACACCTACGGCCACCCGGTTGGCGATCTGGTGCTCAGGGAAATCGCCCAGTGTGTCAAGCAGACCATTCGCGTCAATGACATCGCGGCGCGTTACGGCGGCGAGGAATTCACCGTGATCATGCCGGACAGCGGGCACGAGGGCGCGCTTGTCACCGCGGAAAGGATACGGCAGCGGGTCGAACAGAAAATCATCCAATCGGGCATCAACCGGTTGCGCGTGACCATCAGCGTGGGGTGTGCAGCGTTCCCCGCGCTCGGGGCCACGCAGCAGGAACTTATCGACAACGCCGACAAAGCGCTGTACTATTCGAAAGAGACCGGTCGCAACCGCTCAACCGTGTTTGTCAAGGGAATGGGTGAAAAAAAGGCCGCTCCCTAACTATCCAATCGCTTTTCAATTCCCACGATCACCGTGTCAAGCACTTTGATGCGTCCGTACAATTTGCAATTCGATTCCACGATGGTCCACGGCGCCAGGGGCGTGCTTGTCCGGTAAATCATCTCGTCGACCGCTTTTTTGTAATCGTCCCATTTTTCCCGGTTGCGCCAGTCTTCAGGGGTGATTTTCCATTGCTTCGAAGGGGTCCCGGTTCGTTCGTTGAACCGCCGTAATTGTTCGTTAGAGTCGATATGGAGCCAGAATTTAACCACAACCGCGCCGAAATTCACCAGATGTTCTTCCATTTCGTTGATTTCATGATAGGCGCGGCGCCATGCTTCTTCCGCGCAGAACCCTTCGACGCGCTCGACAAGCACCCTTCCGTACCACGAACGGTCGAAAATAGTGATGTGCCCGGCCTTGGGCATCTTTTGCCAGAAACGCCAGAGATAGTGACGGGCCTTTTCGAAATCGTTCGGGGCGGCCACGGGCTCCACCTCGTAGCCGCGAGGGTCAAGCCGCTGCGTCAACCGGCGAATGGCGCCGCCCTTGCCGGCCGCGTCCCAGCCTTCAAGGGCTATGACCACGGGAATGCGCGCGCGGTAGATACAGTATTCGAGCTCGCGGAGGCGTTTCTGTTTTTTCTTGAGTTTGTCTTCGTAGTCCTTCCGTTCAAGCGACAGGGAAATATCTACTTTGTCAAGTATCGACGTGTCCAGTTTTTCCGAGTGCGCACGCCGAAGGTCTGAAGGCCGCAGGTCTTTTTTTCGGGAACGCGCCCCGGGCGATGATATCGTCCTTTTTTTAAGCGCACTGCTGATCGTGGCAAACATCTTAAGCGCGGCGAAACGATAATCACGGGACTCTATGACGGTCCACGGGGCATAGTCGGTGTCCGTTTTTGCCAGCATGTCTTCGATGGCGGCCTGGTAACTCGAATACTTTTTGTGCCGGTCAAGGTCCTCTTTGCTGACGCGCCACGCGGTGGTTGTGCTGCTTAAAAGCTTCTTAAAGCGCTTTTTCTGCTCTGCCTTGGAAATATGAAGAAATAGTTTTATGATAATGGCCTGATCGTCGGCCAGTTGACGTTCGAAAGATGTTATGTCGCCGAAGGCCTGCTTAAGCTGCTCTTTCTTTATGGCGCCGTCAACGCGGTCGTTAAGCACCCGGCGGTACCAGCTGTGGTCGAAAATGGCAATGCGTCCGCGGGAAGGGACTTTGTTCCAGAAACGCCAGAGAAAGGGATGAAGCTGTTCCTCCTCAGTCGGCGGACGGCAATTGTAAACGTTAAAACCACGGGGGTCCAGATTGAGTATCAGATCATTGATCAGCGTGCCTTTTCCGGCGGCGTCCCAGCCTTCAAAAACAATGAGTATGGGGATTTGTTGCTGCCTGGCCTCGCGCTGAAGCACGGGCAATTGAAGGTCGAAGGTTTTTCGGGCCTTTTTAAATTCACGTTTCGGGACTTTTTTGGAAAGATCGATATTTTCCAGCATTAACAGACCTTTCTGATGTATAGCTTGAACAACCGTGCCCATAGAGAGTATACAACAAATACCAAAGTTGCTCCAGAAATTTGTGGAAATAAAATCTTATTGACTTTACAATAAGCACACATTGATATTATACGACCACCCAATCGTGAAGGTTTAACGAACCAGATTCCGCATTCATCTGATTTTAGGAGGCATTACGAATCATATTCGTATACGGAGAAACCGAATAAATAATTGACGTATAATGGGCCTATTGGGGAGGGTTAGGCAAAATTCTCCGGCATCCAAAAAAACAGGGCGCGCTGGAAAAAGAAAAGGATTTAGAAAATTAAGATAATATTCACATTGATTTTTTTAATTTTCTCAACAGCACATCTTTTTTCTTCTGATATCTCTACAAATTTGAATGGCATTTGGGTCGATAGCATCTACCTTTCCAGGCTAAAGGCGACGTTATCACCTAGAACAGCATTTCTTCCTTTACCTGAATTAGTTGCCATTCAATTGAATTCAAGCATAAAAAATCTTCAATTCTCACTTAATTTCCATGAAGGATTAGATGCGAATTATGACAAAATAGATAAGAAAGGTTTGCTTTCCCCATCAGACCGCTGGCCAAACTCAATAAAAACCATTGCCATGCAAAATAGTAAACTGATTGTTATTTCAATAGATTCCACGGTCAACTCAAAACAAATATTTGAGAAAGTTACAAATGATACCGGCAATACTTATAGAATTTTTTCAAAAATCATTGGTTCATTAACAATTAGGGGAAAATACAGAGACAGTTTAGATCATAAATACATATTTAAAAATGAATTCGTCGAATGGAACGGAAAAATACGAAAATATTTTATTGAAGCAGATTATGTTGAATTCACGCCACTAGATGTTATCTGCTTTGAAGATTCAGCCGGAAGATGCAATGAGTCATATGGATATATTACAAATGGGAATCTTTTTCAGATGTATGAATATAATGATTACACAAAAAGAATTGGCAAGCTATACATTGAGTTGTTTAAGGATCAAAAACAATAAGACAGCGCGCCATGAAAGGAGCCTGTAATAAATTCTGTGTAAATGATGTATAGTAAATATAACCATTTACGCAGGAGGATGTGATGCCAATACGCATGGAGTTGATCGACGAGCTACTTAAGGACTACAAAAAACCAGAGGACATGGTTGGCGAAAATGGGCTATTGAAGCAGCTTACGCAAGCACTCGTAGAGCGCGCATTAGGAGCGGAGCTTACCCACCATTTAGGCTACGAAAAGCATTCCGCTGACGGTAAAAACAGCGGAAATTCCCGCAACGGATTCAGCCCGAAGACACTGAAGAGCGATTTGGGCGAAATGCCCATAGAAGTTCCTCGGGACCGCAGAGGCGATTTTGAACCGCAATTGATCAAGAAGGGCCAACGCCGTTTTACAGGATTTGACGACAAGATTTTGTCCATGTATGCCCGAGGGATGACGACGCGGGATATCCAATCGCATTTGCAGGAAATATACAAGGTTGACGTTTCACCAGAACTGATTTCATCGGTCACAGCCGAAGTAATGGAAGAAGTGAAGGAATGGCAGAACCGGCCACTTGAGGAAATGTACCCGATTGTTTATTTGGACGCAATATGGGTAAAAATCCGTGATGAAGGCCATGTTGTTAATAAAGCGGCATATCTTGCCATAGGCGTTCGCTTAGAGGGTACAAAAGACGTTTTAGGAATCTGGCTTGAGAAAGAAGAAGGCGCGAAATTCTGGTTGAAGGTGATAACGGAATTGCAGAACCGAGGATTAAAGGACATTCTCATTGCCTGCGTTGATGGACTAAAAGGCTTTCCAGAAGCGATAGAATCGGTTTTTCCGGGAACCCAGATTCAGCTATGCATCGTACATATGGTACGCAATTCCTTGAAATTTGTCTCGTGGAAAGACCGCAAACAGGTGGTAAGCGATCTGAAGACCGTGTACCAGGCTGCGACCGAGGAGAAAGCGCAAACAGCGCTGGAGGAGTTTGAGCAGCGGTGGAACGAACGATATCCGATGATTGCAAAATCCTGGCGCTTAAACTGGACCCGGCTCAGAACATTTTTCGGATATCCCTCTGAAATCCGTAAGATAATTTATACTACCAATGCCATCGAATCCCTGAACAATGGTTTACGGAAGGTAACGAAGAACCGGGGATCATTCCCGACAGATGAGGCGGCCATTAAACTTTTGTACCTTGCCCTGAAAAACTTGATGAAAAAATGGACAATGCCAATCCATGATTGGGCTATGGCTGTAAATCAATTTTCAATTATATTCGATGGTAGGATACCGGTCAAATGACAGAAGAGGAAAAGACGTTTACACAGAATAAATTACAGAGCCCATGAAAAAAAGAGGTGGATGCCGGAGAACTTCGCCTAACAGCCAAAATATTCCATTTTCGGTTTGACGCCTCGGTCAGCCGTCATTCTGGGGCGTCATCTCGGCGATCCGAAAACGAAATATGTTTGGCGCACCTTGGTGTCCATTACCGCACTTTTGCGAAATGCCTTCGTCCATGAGATCGAGCCAAATTCAGTCTTAAGCCAACCGCACGACTTGCTTTGAGATAAGTTATGATATTACAGTTTGTCCCGTTTTCAACTTTCGAAACCTGTTGTTGTGTCAAATGGGCAGCTTCGGCAAGCTCTTTTTGGCTAAGACCTGCACTCTTGCGTTCTTCCTGCAACTGCAAAGATACATTAAGAAGTTCTTTCTCATCTTCAAACAATTCCTTGAACTTCTCATTCTTGAGAGATTCTTTGAGATGCGATTTAAGTGTTTTCATTTGTTGTTCTCCTCAATGATTGTTCATTAAAACGCCTAAGAAAATCAGCGCGAAGCAATTTCGCCTTGTTGATTTCCTTAACCGGTACTTTTTCAGATGTCTTTACGAAAACATTTGTCAAAATGATAAAATCTCGATAACAGAAAAAGTAAAGAATTCTGACTTGGTTACCGCTGAGCTTGATCCTCAGTTCATGAGCCATTTCAAAGGTTTGGTATCCACCTTATTATAATACATCATATTCGATGTAATGTCAAGGGCAAAACATCAAAATCATGCAATAGAAAGCAATAATCCACGCACAAGGAAAAACCGATAAAAGCGGCAAGCGGAACAACGGATTATTCATCCTGCATAAAGCATGAAAAACTGATTGTCAAATTGAAGTAATCCTGGTATCATTTCTAAAGGTGTGATATGCAGGAAAAAGTCAAAACCAACAACGTCAGCCGCATAAACCAGTTTTTGTATGGCATGTTTACGAGCGGCCTGCAGGACCCGGACAATATTGAGCTCCGCGGCAAAATAATTTTTTTTAACATCCTTATATTCATCGGGATCGCGGTCATCGTGCCCTTCGGCATAAACCGGGTTCTTATCGGTTCAAAGATCGTGGGAGCCATTGATTTACTGACTGCGGGGGCACTGGCGGTCATTCTGGTTTTTCATCGCCACACCCGGCGTCTGGCGCTTGCTTCCATTCTCGGCCTTTCGATAATGTCGCTTCTTTACGGATATCTGGCCATTTCAACGGGCTACCGCAACACGGGCTTTTTGTGGTCGTATTGCCTTCCGCTAGATGTTGTGTTACTGCTCGACCGCAGGCGCGGGAGCATTATAATGCTGATATATTTAATTGTCATGACC
The DNA here is from genome assembly GCA_049684795.1 of Chitinivibrionales bacterium. GTDB lineage: Bacteria > Fibrobacterota > Chitinivibrionia > Chitinivibrionales > FEN-1185 > JBAVGL01. The sequence continues at coordinate 16,645 of JBAVGL010000124.1, forward strand.
GTCAGTTTTATGGTACCCGTTTTTCCCGCATATCGCAATTACAGCGCAAACCTTAAAGTATGCTACCTTATCTCGCTTATGTTGGTGTGGGTGATTGCCTATTACTTCGAATACATTATGTCAACTCTCCAACGCGAGGTCGTTAAAAACAATATCCATTTGAAGCAAACCATCCAAGAGCTCAAAGAAACGAAGGACCAGCTTTTTCAGGCGCAGAAAATGGAGGCAATCGGCAGGCTCGCGGGCGGCGTGGCGCACGATTTCAACAATATCCTCGCGGCCATCTCCGGTTACGCCGACCTTATACGGCTAAAGTGCGATACGGACCCGATACTTAACAAATACGCCACCTCGATCGTCAATTCCTCCGTACGCGCCGCGGACTTGACGAGCAAATTACTTGCCTACGCGCGCAAAGGCAAAATCGAAATGACGGCGTTCGATATGCATCAGGTCATAAACGATGTCGTTGATATATGCAGGCATACCATGGATAAAAAAATCACTATCCGCCAGAACCTTGCCGCTTCGCAGGCAACTATCATGGGCGACCGCAACCAGTTGGAGAACGCCCTTACCAACCTGGCATTAAACGCAAAGGACGCCATGCCCGAAGGAGGGGATTTGACGTTTACGACCAAGGTCGTCGAACTGACGGAGGCATTTCTGGGCTATCCTCCATACATGGTCACGCCGGGCCGGTATGTTAAATTCTGCCTTTCGGACACGGGCACGGGCATGGACGCGGCAACGCTTGAGAAAGCCTTTGAGCCGTTCTTTACGACAAAGGAAAAAGGTAAAGGCACCGGGCTGGGATTATCGAGCGTTTACGGCACCATAAAAAGCCATAACGGGTATATAGAGCTTAAAAGTGAACCGGGTAAAGGAACACGGGCGGAAATTTACCTGCCGCTTACTCAGAGCGTCGAGCAAAAAACAACTATGGCGCCCGGGAGAATTTTCAAGGGGCGGGGCGCCGTGCTATTCGTTGACGACGAGGACGTAGTGCGGGAAATGGCTTCGGAAATAATCAAGGAGCTGGGATATTCCGTGATCACGGCCAGAGACGGCCAGGAGGCGCTCGAGTATTATCAGACGCATTCCGATGATATCGACCTGGTGGTCCTTGACATAATCATGCCGCGGCTGGGCGGTTACGAGTGCTTCAAAGCCATGAAGGCCGTTAATCCAAAACTTAAGGCGGTCGCCAGTTCGGGATACGTGGTCAACGACGAAGTTAGAAAGATGCTTGATCAGGGGGCGATGGGTTTTATCCAAAAACCTTTTTCCATAAAGACTTTTGCCGAAGCGATTCAGGCCGCGCTACATGATAAAGACGAAATCAGTGCGATTTAATGGGCCACTTTTTGTTCCAGTACATCAGAATGGGGCTGGACACAAAGTACGTTGAATAGGTGCCGATGATCGTACCGACCAGCATAGCCAGGGAAAGGTCCCGCGTCGATTCGCCGCCGAGGAAGAAATAGATCGACACGACGAACAGCACGGTGAGCACCGTGATGACCGTGCGGGAAAGCACCTGGTTGATGCTTGTATTAAGGAGGTCTTCGAAACTTTTCCCCGTAAACCCCTTATGGGTATTTTCGCGCACGCGGTCGAACACCACGATGGTGTCGTTGAGCGAGTAGCCGATCACCGTAAGAATGGCCGCGACGAACGAAAGGGAAATTTCGGCATTACGGATTGTAAATACCCCGGTGGTGATGATCACGTCGTGGACCAGTCCGGCCACGGCGGCCACCCCGTGGGGCAATTTAAAGCGGAACGCCATGTAAATGACGATGGCGATCCACGAGAGCAATACCGCCATGATCGCTTTTTGCGCGAGTTCCGCGCTTACCTTAGGGCCGACCCGTTCCTCTTTTTCAAGGACAAACCGGTTTTGCGAATAGTCTTTTGAAAGGGCTGCCTTGATCTGGTCGGCCACGAAACTCCCCTCGGATTTTTTCTTGACCGTGATCTGGATTTCGTTTCTTTCAAACGTGCCCACGGTTTTTACTTCGGGTGAACCCAGACCGAGGCCGTTGACGATCGAACGGATCGTGCCGATGTCCCGCTGCACGGGTTTGTCGAATTTGAAAAGGGTCAGCGTACCGCCGATAAAATCAACCGACAGATTAAACCCCCCATGGTAAATAATGGACCCGAACGTCGTAAGAATTAAAATGCTGGAAATCACGAATCCCTTTTTACGAAAGCCGAGAAAATTAAAATTCGTGTTTTTAAAAATTTCTATCATAGATGAAAACTCCTAGACCTTTCTTAAATGCTCAGTTGATTGTCCTTGGAAATAGGGATAACATTGAAAAACGCCCGGGTAATAACAACCTGCGTAAAAAGCGTGAAACAGATTCCAAGGATCATGGTGATGGCAAAACCCTTGATGGGACCGGTGCCCGCCCATAATAATATCAAGGCCGTGATAAGCGTCACGATCTGGGTATCGACAATGGTTATGATGGCGCGGTTGTACCCGGCCTCGATGGCGCTCCGCGGGGTTTTGCCCAGGCGAAGTTCTTCGCGGATACGCTCGTAAATAAGCACGTTGGCGTCCACCGCCATACCCACGTTAAGAATAAGTCCCGCGATGCCGGGCAGCGTGAGCGTTGCATTGATGGCGGCCATCATTCCCAGAACGAACAGAAGGTGGAGCACCAGGGCCCCGTTGGCGATGAGCCCGCAATAGCGATAATAGACCACCATGAAAACAATAATGAGTATGAAACCCAAAAGCGAGGATATGCCGCCCATGCGCACCGAATCCTGGCCCAGGGAAGGTCCGACGATGCGCTGCTCGACGATTTTGACCGGAGCAGGAAGGGCGCCGGCGCGGAGCACGATGGCCAGGTTTTTGGCCTCTTCCATGGTAAAGCTGCCTTCGATCTGCGCGCGGCCGGAAGGAATTTTAGAGCGGATGACCGGCGCGGAATACACAGTGCTGTCGAGCACGATGGCAAGGTATTTTCCTATATTTGCCGCGGTGACGCGGGCGAACGTGCGCGCGCCCTTGCTGTTCATTTCAAGTTCCACGATGGCCTGTCCCATGGACATGCCGCCGCGGTCGATGGACCCGCGGGCGTCTTTAATGGCGTCGCCTTTCATTTCGGCGCGTGACTTGACATAGTATAACATGCGGTACTGGGACGAACCCTGGACGCGGGTTTCGTGCCCCCAGAGGAATTCGCTCCCGCCCAGTCCCGAATGTTCGAGGGCGTCCTGCACTTCTTTGCGGCCAAGGATTGCGGCGACCTTGGCTTTATTGCTTTCGAGCACCGCGATCTGTTCGCCCATGCTTGTAAGCAGTTCCGAAAACGAGGAAACCGGTTCTTCGTTTTCGACGGCCGTGTCAGCCTTTGCCTTGGAGGTGTCGACGCCGGCCGTGGGGGCCTTTTCCTTGCCCTGGAAAAGCCCGGCCGCCTTCGCCTGCGCTTCTTTTTCTTTTTGCGTTACGGTGTCTTTTGCCGCGGCTATGGCGGTATCGCCGAGTTTGACTCCTTTAACCACATTGTCAATGACCTTTATGGCGCGGTCAAGGTCGGCGGGTTCCCGCAGAAGGTTGAACTCAAGCTGCGCCGTTGAGCCGATGACTCCCGTTGCCGCGGCCTCGTCGCGGAACCCCGGCAGTTCGACGATGATCCTGTCCCTGCCCTGTTTCTGGATCATGGGTTCGGCGACGCCGAGGCCGTTGATGCGGTTTTCAATGACCGTATAGGCGCGCTCGAGGATGTCGCCGGTGGCTTCCTTGGGAAGGTTCGAACGGTCGATTTCCAATACAAAACGCATGCCGCCCTGGATATCGAGCCCCAGGTTGATGATCTTTTTGAAAATGTTCGGGTGCGTTGCGGCGTATTCGTTTTGCTGTTGAGTGCTTTTGGTATAGAAAATGATGGAGTCTTTCAGAAAAAAAAGCGAAAAAACAACGGCTCCGATTGCAAGCAGAATGCTCAGGGTGGTATTTCTTTTCATATTCCTGCGAATAATTCCTTTCAGTAAACAAATCCGTTACTCATGTCCGCGAAACTTTTGCCTGGAGAAATTCACGGACCTTTTCGACAATGTCCTTCGGGTTCTGGGGTTTGGTCAGATAGAGGTCGCAGCCCACGCGCTGTCCTTCGCGGTAGTCGTGCTCCTGGTTCAGGGCGGTAAAGAGAAAAACCAGGATGTCTTTCGTTTCGGGGTTTGATTTGATCCATTCGCAGACATCGAACCCCGTCTGGCCGCACAGGATGACATCGAGGATGACAAGGTGCGGTTTTTCCTTTTTGACTACCTGCATGGCCTGGTTCGCGGTTATGGCCTCAAAGACAAGATACCCTTCCAATTCCAGAAACAGCCGCAGTATCTTCCGGATGCCGGGCTCGTCATCAACCAGCAATACTCGAAATTGACTTTTCGTATTCAAGATCGTGTAATCCCAGTTTTTTGCGTTAAAGACAATCGAATCTTTAAAAATATATGTTGAACAAGGCTAAATCTATTGTTTTTCGGACGGAACGGGAAGTTCGTCGCCGGCCTCGGAAAATATAATCTCAAAATCCCCTTCCGGGGTCGACCCGATATGCACCCGCGTGTATTCCTTGTCTTCCTCTCCCAGATGGACCAGCAGCTGGCGCGAGATGCCCGGCAACAGCGACTGGTCGATTACCGCGTCGGCGTTGCGCGCTCCCGCTTCCACGGCCGTGCAGTTTTCGGCGATCTGGTCCACGAGCTGGGGCGAGCATGACAGCGTGATGCCGTGAACCTTTTTGATGCGCTGGGCTATTTTGTCAAGCTTTATCGCCACGACCCCGCGCATGACCTCTTTACTGAGCGGCTTGAACGGGATTATCTTGCAGCGCCCGAGCAGGGCCGGCTGGAAATGCGCGGAAAGCTCTGGACGGATGGCATCGACCAGGGCCTTGTTCGACGGCGCCTCATCGCCACCGCACAGTTCAACGATGGTTTCGGAGGCGAGGTTACTGGTCATGATGATGATCGTGTTGCGGAAGTTGATCTCACGGCCCTCGCCGTCGCGCATGATGCCCTTGTCGAACACCTGGTAAAAGAGGTTCATGACTTCAAGGTGCGCTTTTTCAACTTCGTCAAGTATCACGATGGAATACGGTTTCTGGCGCACGGCCTCGGTAAGAATGCCGCCCTCGCCGTAACCCACATAGCCGGGCGGCGACCCCTTGAGCTGCGATACGGTATGCTTTTCCTGGTATTCGGACATGTTGATGACGGTCATGAATTTTTCGCCTCCGAAGAGCATGTCGGCAAGCGCGAGGGCGCATTCGGTCTTGCCCACGCCCGAAGGCCCGGTGAAGAGGAACACGCCCAGCGGCGCGTCGGGGTTTCCCATGCCGGTTTTTGAGGCCCGTATGGTGTTGGCGAGTTCGCCGAGCGCCTCGTCCTGGCCGATCACGCGCTGCTGCAGGCGGCTTTCGAGTTCCAGAAGCGCCGCGGCCTCGTCCTTGACCATCGACCCGATCGGAATACCGGTCCAGTCGGAAATAACCTGCGCGCACACCGCGGCCGAGACCACGGGGAACACCATGGGGTTTTCGCCCTGCAAGGCCTCGAGTTTTTTCATTTCGGCGTCAAGCTTTACGCCAAGCTCCTGTTCCGCTTTGGATGGTTTGCCGGACTCTTTTGCCTTTACCAGCTCCGTTTGCAAAGCAAGGATGGACAAGGCAAGCTCCTTCTCTTTTGTCCACTGCTCGGTCAGGAGGGCGATTTTTTCCTTGGTCCCGGCGATAAGCGCGGCGCACTTTTCCACCGCGTCGGGCGCGAGCGAGATGCCCGCGGCGAGGTCCTTGTTGAGGGTTTTAAGCTCGAGCTCGGCGTTGAGCAGCGTGCGCTCCGCGTTGTCAAGCTGCGCGGGCTTCGTGCTCTGGCTCATCTTGACGCGCGCGCAGGCAGTATCGAGGACGTCGACGGCCTTGTCGGGGAGCTGTCGTCCCGATATATAGCGGTGCGAATAGGAAACGGCCGCGCGGATGCCGTCGTAGGTGATGCGTACGCCGTGGTGTTTTTCGTAGCTCGCGCCGATGCCCCGCAGCATGATGGAACAGGTCTCTTCCCCGGGTTCTTCTATTTTTACAAGCTGGAACCTGCGCGCAAGCGCCGGGTCCTTTTCAAAGTATTTGCGGTATTCCGACCAGGTGGTGGCGGCGAGGGTGCGCAGTTCCCCGCGCGCCAGGGCAGGCTTGAGGAGGTTCGCGGCGTCGCCCTGGCCGGCGGACCCGCCGGCTCCGATGAGCGTATGCGCCTCGTCGATGAACAGTATCGTGGGCGTCGGGCTGTTTTTAATGGCGTCGATCACGTTTTTCAGGCGTTTTTCGAACTCGCCCTTGACCGATGCGCCAGCCTGCAGAAGCCCCAGATCAAGGCCCCATAAGTCAACATTGCGCAAATGATCGGGCACGTCATTGTTGGCGATCCTGAGCGCCAGGCCTTCGACGATGGCGGTCTTGCCCACGCCCGCTTCACCGACGAGAATTGGATTGTTCTTCCGGCGGCGGCTCAGAATATCGAGCGCCTGCCGGATCTCGTTGTCGCGCCCTAAAATCGGGTCGATTTTACCGTCGCGCGCGAGCGTGGTGAAATTCGTGCAGAATTGGGTGAGCACGTCGGCCTGGCCCGAGCCGGTCCCTTGCGCGCTGGCGGCGGCCGTTGTCTGCTTACCAGTCTGTTCGATCGAGGTCTGGACGATTTTGAAATACTGGTCTTTCAGCGTCTCGAGGTTTATTCCGCGGAGCATGTCGCCATAGGACGACATGCCGAACTGGCCCCTTTCGAGCGCGGCGATAAAAAGCGACCCCGAGGTAATGGCAGGCAAGCCTAAATTCAGGGAGGCAATCACCCAGGCCAATTCCAATTCATCGAGCAGCGGCGGCGAAAACAGGGGTTTGCCCGTATTGCCCGCGCGCAGGTTTTCCAGTTCATGGGTAACCGCCTTTTTCAGGTGCGCGGCATCGATGCCGAAATGATGGAGGATCAGCGGAATATCGCCGTCGTTCCGGTCAAGAAATTCCATGAGCAGGTGCTCATGCCTGACTTCATAATGACCGCGGCTTACACACATGCCGACTGCCGTTGCAAACGCGTTTTCGCAGTATTTATTGAGCTTTTCCAATAATCGCGGAATGTCACGAACTGCCATAAAAACACTCCTTTTTAAAAAATGAAGTAAAAAATATACCTATTTGCATGGCCTGGAAACGGTATTTTTATTAAAAATACCGTGCTTCTCCGGTCAAGGAGTATATTAATAGATGACACTATGAAAAAGAGCCTAACTGTTTTAGCGTCACTTTTTATACTTTCGGGAATTGTCACGACGCTTGAGAATTACCGGATAATTCAAGGGATAAGCATTCATTGGCCGGCGCTGATTTGTCTTCTGGGCGCCGGGTTTATGGTCCTGTTTTTCTGGGGCAGGCGGGATGATGCGGCACTGTTATGGCTTGGGACGTTTCTCTTTTTATTGGGGCTGTTTTTTTATTATTTAAATTTTACGGGCTGGAGCATGATGGCCCACGTATGGCCCTTTTTCCTCTTAATTACCGGGCTTAGCTTCATGGCTATAACGTTTTTGACAAAAATGAAGGTGTTTCTCTATTTATCATTGCTTTTTCTGACGCTGTTTTGTTCACTGTACCTGGTTTTTGACGTATCAATAAAATTATGGCCCGCTTCCATGACCGTTTTCGGGCTGAGTCTGCTCGTGATTAATTTTTCCAGAAATAAAAGTTTGATGTGACAGGAGATTGCATGAAATCGGTCAAAGTTATTTTCGTTGAGCCAACGGGCGCAAGTTCCAATATTTTCGTCCGTTTCATGTCCATTCCGCTTCTGGGCCCGGTGTATCTCTCAACCATCGCGAAGCAGGCGGGGTTCGATGTTTCGATCATCAATGAAAACATCCTTCACCGGAAGATAACCACGTCCGAGCTGGTAAGCGCCGATATTCTGTGCCTCAGCTGCATCACGGCAACAATTGACAGGGGAAAAGAGATCGCCTACACCTACAGAGCCTTGCGGGCGGCAAAAGGCAAAAAATCAAGGGTGATCGTCGGTGGAATCCACGCGAGCATGATGCCCGAGGACCTTTCCGGGTCTTTTGACCAGATCATAATCGGTGAAGCGGAAAATATCATTGTCGACGTGCTTTCAGGCCGCATAAGCGATCATATCGTGCGTGGCACTAAACTCGACGATCTCGACACGCTGCCGCTCCCGGATTATTCATTGCTGCAAGGGTGGAAGGGAAAAGGGGTCGTTCCGGTCATGACCTCGCGGGGCTGTCCCTATGACTGTAATTTCTGCTCGGTGACGAAAATGTTCGGCAAGGGATACCGGGCGCAGAGTCCTGAGCGGGTATTGCGGGAAACTGCCAGATTCAAAAGCGGCCGCGGTTTCGTTTTTTTCGTCGATGACAACTTTGCCGTCAATTTCGACCGGACCAACGAAATACTCGACGGGATGCTTTCAACAGGGTTTAAAAGGCCGTGGAGCGCGCAAGTAAGGACCGACGTCACGCACAAACCGGAATTCGTGGCCAAAATGAAAAAAGCCGGATGTAAAGTCGTGTACGTCGGGTTCGAGTCCATCAACACCGAAAGCCTCCTTGACATGCACAAAAAGCAGACCGTTGACGATATCAGGCGATCGATGGAGGTGTTCCACAAAAACAATATCATGGTGCACGGGATGTTTATCCTGGGCAACGATCCCGACACGAAGGAGCTCTTCAAAACAACGGCCCGTTTTTGCAAAGAAACCAATATCGATTATGTCCAATATGCCGTGCTTACGCCGCTGCCCGGCACGGACCTGTATACAAGGCTCAAAAACGAGGGACGGCTCCTCCACAAGCAGTGGAGCTACTACGATGGTCTGCACGTTGTGTTTTCGCCGAAAAACATGACCGCCCACGAACTGCAAAAGGGAATGATCGAATGTTTCAGCGATTTCTATTCATACGCGAACGCCATTAACAATGCCTTGAATGCGAGCTACGACGTTACCACCTCCGCGATAAAGGCCTTTTATAAAAAAGTCAATTTTCCATCGCTGTATCCCACGTTTATTAAGTTCGCGGGAAAAGGCATCCTCAAACAGTGGATACGGGAGAATGCGCCCTATTTATCGTATTTGAGCAAATCGTCGGTGCGGGCATAAAACATTTTGACAAAGATAGCATAGGGATGTATTTTTTAACCCAGTTATCAGTTTCTCTTTGCTTGTGAAAGAAGAATTTTTTTCGTTCGGAAGCGTGGAGAAACTTACGCTGAATAGAATTTTCAGGCTTACTGGAGTGTAGCTCAGTCGGCAGAGCAAGTGGCTGTTAACCACTGGGTCGGCGGTTCGAGCCCGTCCACTCCAGCCAACTATAAACCCTTCAAAATACCTGTTAGTCAACAGAGGGCATTTTCGAAGGGTTTTTTATTTTTCCCTTTTAGAAACGAATCTTCAACCATTGACGAAATGTTATACCATATACAGTATTATTCTTGCTTTCGTATCCAACATATTGTATAATAAAGCATCGGGAAATTATATCAACAATACTCATCTTCACAAATTAAGAAAGGGTGCGTACCTATGCCGGCAAAAAAGAAAACGGCCAAAAAAATTCCTGCAAAGAAAAAATCCGTCCGTAAACCCAACGCCGCATTCATGAAGCCAATGCAGCCGGATGACGCTCTTGCCAAGATCGTTGGATCCGCGGCGATTCCCCGAACGCAAATCGTCAAAAAACTGTGGGCGTATATCAAAAAGAACGGCCTTCAGGATAAAGTCAACAAACGTAACATCAACGCCGATGATAAGCTTTCAGCCGTTTTCAACGGCAAAAAAACAGTCAGCATGTTTGAAATGACGAAACTTGTCTCAAAGCATATAGGCTAAACAGGATCACCATTAATTTTCAAAAAAGAAAGGAGATGGCGATGCCTACTAAGAAAAAAGCGGCTAAAAAAGCTGCGCCCAAAAAAACCGCGAAGAAAAAGAAATAGTGAATTTTCGAACAACGATTAAAAAGTGGTTTTAAAGCGAAGGGGGAACGGTTCTCTCTTCGCTTTTTTCATCTTAAAAGCGGAACAATAATCTTATGCCAACCACTCAAACAATGAATATAACGGTTGAAACTGGCACTGGGCGCTTGCGTAAAACCCCTTGACTCTCGATTAATCGGTATTTCCTTTTCAACTCATTTTCATGTGTTCTTGCATAGTCCTGACGTGCAAAAACTATTTTACTGACCAATGAAGAAGATCGAACTCCTCATGGACGCGCAGGCGCTCGACCGGGCTCTGACGCGCATTACCCACCAGATTCTGGAAAAAAACCTCGATTTACATAATTTCGGCATTGTGGGCATGCAGACGCGCGGCGTCTTTCTTGCTCAGCGCATCGCAAAAAAAATAAACGACCTCGAACATATCGAGCTGACACCCGGCGTTCTGGACGTCACGCTCTACCGCGACGACTACCGCACGGCCTTCAAACAGCCGTCGGTCAAGGTCACCAATATTCCCTTTAACATCAACGGCATCGACATGATCTTGGTCGACGACGTTTTGTATACCGGCCGCACGGTGCGCGCCGCGCTCGACGCACTCACCGATTTCGGCAGGCCCAAAACCATTCAGTGCGCCGTGCTCATCGACCGCGGCCACCGCGAGATGCCGATCGTGGCCGATTATGCCGGCATGAGTGTTACCACGCGCAGCAACCAGGAGGTCGCGCTCAAGGTCATGGAAATCGACAACGAAGATTCGGTCTGGCTTATGGAACACGAGGCGGGCGAATAACCCATGCCACTTACCATCAAGCACCTTCTCGGCTTGAAAGGCGTGTCCGAACAGGACATCACCCTCATCCTCGACAATGCCGACAATTTTTATGAGGTCCTGCAGCGCGAAATCAAGCAGGTGCCAACGCTCAAAGGCATAACCGTCGTCAATCTTTTTTTTGAAAACAGCACTCGTACCCGCATTTCCTTTGAACTTGCCGAAAAACGGCTGTCGGCCTCTCCCCTTAATTTTTCAACGTCCACCAGCTCGGTTTCCAAGGGGGAAAGCCTGCGCGACACCATGCGCAATATCGAGGCCATGAAAATCGACATGGTGGTCGTGCGTCATGGCGCGGCGGGGGTCCCGGCGTTCCTCACCCAATGCACCAACGCCACGATCATCAACGCGGGCGACGGCCTTCACGAACATCCCACGCAGGCCCTCCTTGACATGATGACCATCCGGCAGAAGCTGGGCCGCCTTACGGGGCTTAAGGTGGCGATCATCGGCGACATCCTTCACAGCCGCGTGGCGCGTTCGAATGCCTGGGGAATGACGACCATGGGCATGAAGGTTGTTGTGTGCGGCCCCCCTACGCTTATGCCGCAGCATCCCGCGCCCCTTGGCGTTGAGGTGACCGATTCGATCGACAATGCGCTTGACGGGGCCGACGTGGTCATGATGCTTCGGCTCCAGCTCGAGCGACAGGGCAGCGGCCTGTTTCCCTCGATACGTGAATACCGGGAGCGCTATGGTCTGGACCTTGAAAAACTTTCCCGGCTTCAAAAGAAAGTCCTTGTCATGCATCCCGGCCCCATTAATCGCGGCATCGAACTGGCATCTAACGTGGCCGACGGCGATCATTCGGTCATTTTAGACCAGGTGACCAACGGCGTGGCCGTGCGCATGGCGGTGCTTTATCTGCTCGGAGGAGGCGGCGAGAATGCTTGAGAAAAACGACGGCCAGACCATCTTCCCTCCCGTCATCGGGGCGAGCCCCCAGAAGCTGCTTATAAAAAACGGCCGCGTCATCGACCCGGCGAACGGCGTCGACGCACAGTTTTTCGTGGGCGTCGAACAGGGCGTGATAACCCTGTGCGCCAAAGAGGTCCCGCCGGATTTTTCGCCGCAGGAGGAAATTGACGCAACAGGAATGTGGGTGGTGCCGGGCCTCATGGACATGCACGTGCACCTGCGCGAACCCGGCCGCGAGGACAAGGAAACCATCGAGACCGGTACGCAGGCGGCGTGCGCGGGCGGCTTCACTTCAATCGCCTGCATGCCCAACACCAATCCGGTGCTCGACGAGGAATCGAAGATCCGCTACGTGATGCAGCGGGCTCAGGACAGTGTATGCCGCGTGTATCCCATCGGGTCGATCACCAAGGGGCTCCTGGGCGAAGAGCTGTCGCCCTTCGGCGAAATGGTCCGCGCGGGCGCCCGCGCCGTTTCCGACGACGGCAAAAGCGTGCGCAAGGCGAACATCATGAAAAACGCGCTCAATTATTCCAAATCGTTCCGCATACCCGTCATCTGTCATTGCGAGGACGCCGACCTCACGCACGGCGGGCACATGAACGAAGGCGCCATGTCGACCCTGCTCGGCGTTTGCGGCATGCCGCCGGTCGCCGAAGAGATCGTTGTCGCGCGCGACATCATGCTTGCCGCCTACACAGGCGCGCGGGTGCATATTGCGCATGTGTCAACAGCCGGGTCGGTCCGGCTCGTGCGCGACGCCAAGAAACTCGGGGCGCTTGTCACTTGCGAAACATGCCCGCATTATTTCGCGCTCACCGACGACGACCTCATGACGTACGACACCAACAGGAAAATGAACCCGCCGTTGCGGACACAGGCCGACCGCGAAGCGATCCTTACGGGCCTGGCCGACGGCACCATCGACGTCATAGCCAGCGACCACGCGCCCCATGTTTCGGAGGACAAGGACGTGGAATTCGACGCCGCGGCATTCGGCGTGGTCGGTCTTGAAACGTCGCTTGCCGTGGTGTTAACCTATCTCATCGAAAAGGAAATCCTGCTTCCGTCGGAACTCGTCGAAAAAATGAGTCTTTTCCCCAATCGTATACTTGGCCTTGCCGGTGGAACGCTGTCGAAGGGAAGCGTTGCGGATATAACCATCATCGACCCCAGCGCCCGCTGGACCGTTGATTCCCGGCATTTTTATTCCAAGGGCCGCAACACGCCTTTCGAAGGATTTACTTTGCATGGGGGCGCACGGTATACTATTTTGAGCGGCAATATCGTTTACGAGAGAAAGAGGCTCCAATGATTGATGACGTTAAAAGGTGTTACGTAAACGCTTTTGGCGCCGAACGCGTTGCGTGTTCACGCGCCCCCGGCCGAGTCGAGGTTCTGGGCAATCATACCGATTACAACGAAGGATTTACATTGTCGTGCGCGATTGACAAAGAAGTGCATGTGGCGGCCGGAAGGAGCTTCCTGCCGGACACCTTTGAACTTTCATCAACGCACTTTTCCCAGGTCGTAAAAATCAAGGAAGTAGTTCCCCAGCGCGAAAATTCGTGGGTCAATTATCCCCTCGGCGTCTATAAGGTCCTCAAAGACATGGGCTACCCGGTCGGGCCCTTTAAAATCGCGATCGACAGCTCAATACCGCTCGGCGCGGGACTTTCATCGTCCGCGGCGCTTGAAGTGGGTGTTGGTCTTGCGCTGTCGTCGCTTTTTGAATTCAAGATAGACTCGGCTGATCTTGCGAAAGTCTGCCAAAAGGCCGAGAACAGTTTTGTCGGCGCCAATTGCGGCCTGCTCGACCAGTTTTCCTCGATTTTCGGAAAACAGAACCATCTCCTCTTCATTGAATATCGCGACCTTGAGCATGAAACCGTGTCAATCGGCGACCCAAACCTGACTCTGGCCGTGACTATTTCCGGGGTGTCGCATTCGCTGGTCGCGTCAGCCTACAACGACCGCAGAAAAGAGTGTTTTGGCGCGGCGGAATATTTCCATGATATCGATCCGTCTAAAAAGACGCTTCGCGACGTGACCATGGCCGAACTATTGGCCGCCAAGGGCAAACTGGACCCGCTCTTTCTGAAGCGCGCCATGCACCCCGTTGGTGAGGACGAACGCGTCAAAAAAGGCATTGTGCTGCTTAAAAGCGGCGACATGAAGGCATTCGGGCACCTGCTGTACGAGTCGCATGAAAGCTCAAAAGTCAATTTCGAAAACTCTTGCAAGGAACTTGACATATTGGTAGATATCGCCAGGACCGTGCCCGGTGTCTACGGTTCCCGCCTTACGGGCGGCGGATTCGGCGGCGCGACGCTCACGTTCCTCCATAACGACTCGCGCGAACGCTTCGAAGAAACGATCATGAATGAGTATGCCCGGCAAACGGGCCGCCAGGCAATAGTTCACTTCGCGACGATTGCCGAAGGCGCGTGCCTGGTCAAGGGATAGAAATATTCTTTTTTCCGAAACCGATGGGCTGTCCGGTATTTCACCCGCACCTGGGATCCCTCAAAGCAGTCCCTATGGTGCAGCTGAAACACCAGACCGCCCATCTTCATTTTAATCAACCACTATGATAACAATCAGGGAGCGTGAATTTGCTAAGAGCAGTCATTTTCGACATGGACGGGGTCATCATCGACAGTGAGCCATTCCACTGGGAAGCAAACAAAAAGATCTTCGCCGGGCTGGGAATCGGCGTTTCGTTTTCCGACTACAAACAGTATATCGGCTCTTCCAACACCAATATGTGGGCCGATCTCAAGGCCAGGTTCGGCCTTCCCCAACTCGTTGAAGACCTGGTACAATTGCAGGTAAACGGCAACATTGATTTTCTCAGGGAAAACAAATTCGGGCCCATTGAGGGCATTCCCCGGCTTCTTTCGGACTTGAAGAAAAACACTATCGCCATCGGCCTTGCCTCGTCGTCGCCCTCGATTGCAATTGATATCGTTTTGAAGAAATTTGCCGTTGAAAATTATTTTTCGGTTACGATAAGCGGTGAAGATTTCAAAAAAAGCAAACCCGCGCCCGACATTTTCCTGAGGACCGCGCGGCTCATGCATGTTTTACCTGCGCAGTGCGCGGTCATTGAAGATTCCGCGCACGGCATTTCCGCGGCCAGGGCCGCTGGAATGAAAGCCATAGGATTCGCGAATAAAAATTCGTGGGGCCAGGATTTGTCGCGGGCGGATTTAATTGTGGATGATATAAGAAAATTGAATGTGGAACGGATTGGGAAATTATTCTTGTAGGGGCAGGTTCCAAACCTGCCCGTTTTTTATATACCGGTTTTATAAAGGGCGGGTTTAGAACCCGCCCCCACAATATAATGATGTTAAAATAGGTCAGGCGCAAGGCCTGCCCCTGCAAAATTGAATCATTCCTTCTTCTTCACCACCACCTGGTTTCCCGTCACGGCAACGACCGTCACGGCGCTGAGCTTGCCGATATATTCACCGGACGATACCACGTCCACGCGTTTGCCTTCGATCAGGGCAATTCCTGCTGGATGCAATGGCGTGATGGCCGTCCCTTCCTTGCCAGCTAATTTCTCCATGTCTTCAGGCTGGGACGATACGCCATCGGCCTGGGACAGCGTGGTTTTAAGCGCGGCGGGAGATTTCGCAATAATCCTTATACCGATGAGTATCAGAACCGGGATAAGAATGACGTCCGATACGAGGAACACAATCCCCGCATTGCTTGACACATGCGCAAACACGTCGTATAAGGAATAGCCGAACAGCCCCGCAGCCACTATTGAAAGAAAACCGCCGGAAGGAATGAAAAATTCCGCGATGATGACGGCGGTGCCCAGCACCTGCAAAACTATGGGAAGAAACAGAGGATTATGCATTGTCTTTTTTCCTTGCAACCGTGATCTTGCTTCTTGAAACTTTTATAACCGATACCTGCGCGCCTTTTTCGATAAAATCCCCCTCGGTGACCACGTCGAACATCCGGTTGCCGATCGATACCCTGCCCGAAGGCCTCAGCGGCATGACCACAACGCCGATGTCCCCTTCTTTTACTCCGATTATGGCTTCGGAGTCAGCATGGGAAGTTTTAAGCGAAGCTTCAAGGTATGGTCCCTTGACCACTTTTGAAAATGAGGGCAGCGCAAACCGGATGAATGAAATTCCTCCGATAAAGGCCACGAGAAAACTGCCAACGACTTTCAGGACATTATTGCCCATTTCCTTTACCTGCCAGGGCATTGACGGCGAGGGAATGACGAAGTCCTGGAACGAAAGGATGATGCCGATGATGATGCACGCAGTGCCGACGATGCCGGCGATCGCCAGCCCCGGCAGGACAAAAATTTCCAACCCAAGAAGCACCACCCCCAGAATGATGAGCAAAAGCTCCGTATACGTTCCAAGCCCTACCATATACTGGCCGAAAAACACCAGGCCCAGACACAGAGCGCCCACGATCCCGGGCACGATCAGCCCTGGCGTTTTATACTCTATGTAAAGCGATGCAAACCCGATCATCAGGAGAATGGGGGCGATCAGACTGATGAATTTGACCATGGCCTCGGACCAATTTTCCCTGACCCTGATGATTTGACGAGGGGAAATGTGCATGTTCGAAAGCATTTCCTCGATGCTCGAAACGCTCATTTTGGAAAACCCGAGCTGCACGGCTTCCACGTCATCCATGGTGAGCAACTGTCCCTTCTGGACAACGATTTTTTTATCTTTGATTTTGCCCATTTGATCTTTTGTCAGGGCGGCAATGCCCAATGAATCGAGGTACATTACCGTATCCGAAAAAGTCACTTTAAAGACCCGCAGATCGGGCGTCACCAGGGCCTCGGCAAGGATCTGCGGGAAGCCGTTTTTCTTCGCGAGCGTACGGAATTTCGCGCGCAGGGGCGATTGGAATTTCTCTCCCAGCATCTGCGCCCCTTCGCCGTTAAGGGCTATGGGCGCGCAATCGCCGATGGTTGTACTATGTTTCATGACCAGGCGGTTGCAGGAAAGGGCGATGAGCGATCCGGCTGAAATGGCCTTTGTTTTGACATATGCGATGGTGAGGCCTTTTTGCACGTTAAGAATGGTGTCCACGATCTGGAACGCCGCGTCGACCCTGCCGCCGAAGGTGTCCATTTCCAGGATAATAAGCGGATCGGGGTATTGCTGCGCCTCGCGGAGAGCGCGCGATAGGAACGCGGCCATGGTCGGGTCCACGTCTCCCTCGACGGGAATGACGACGACAGTACGCGGCGCCGATGCGGTTGATAATGGCGCGCTGCCGGACGCGGACAAAGTATCTTTGCAGAATGCGAAGGAAAAAGCGCATAGCCAAACAAAAAATGCAATAAAAAGCGCTCGATTTTTCATGGAAAAAAAATACTTAACGCGACATTCTGATATTAAGAATAAAGAATCGGCACGTAATTTGCGTCTTCAACCCATTATTATATAAATTTATTGATCGCAAGATGTTTTGCTGTCCTTAAAAAAGGGAACGGAGGACCTATTATGAATCCAATAAAAAAAATGGGCGACATCGACCCCACAAAAAAGGCGTTTACTCTCGTCGAGGAGTTCAAGGCATTCGCTTTCAAGGGCAATGTCATCGATATGGCGGTCGGCGTCATCATCGGCGCGGCGTTCGGCAAGATCATAGATTCTTTTGTCAAGAACCTCATCATGCCGCTCTTGGGCCTGCTGCTGCCCGGCCAGCAAGGATATCTCGGCTGGAAAATCGTCATGGGGGCCAAGGAAGTGCCCTACGGCCTCTTTATCGGCGAGGTGGTGAATTTCCTGATCATCGCGGCGGTGCTTTTTGTTTTCATCGTCAAGTTTTTAGGGTTCCTCACCAAATCCAAACAGAAAGAAGCTGCCGCGCCACCACCGCTGACAAAAGACCAGGAGCTTCTTTCGGAGATTCGGGATCTTTTGCAGACCAAACCTAACCCAATTAAAAAGGAGGATTGATGAAGCTCGCCATACCAATCACCTGTATCGTTTTCACTTTTATCACCGGCCTGTGCGCCGAGCCATGGAAAATCGATATTAATACGAATCTAACCACGGCGCTTAATACCTATAGCGATAACTGGACCGGCGGCGAAGCCGGTTCGTTTACCTGGGCAACGCAATTTCTCGGGGTCGCGCAGAAGCAATTGACCCCGAAGTTCAATACGCAGACGACCCTTAAATTGCAATTCGGCCAGACCGCCACCCAGGACAAAACAACCAAAGACTGGAGCGTGCCGAAAAAATCCACCGACCTTATCGATGGCGAGGAGCTGCTTCGCTGGACCCTGGGCGGTTGGGCGGACCCTTTTGCAAGCGTCCGCGCGATCAGCGAGTTTGTTGACGAAAGCGACACTCTGCTTACGCGCTATGGTAATCCGCTGGAACTCACCGAAGATATCGGCGCAAGCCATACGCTTAGAAAAAGCCCAACCGTTGATTGGTCAAGCCGCCTTGGCGGCGCGATGCGTCAGGTGATCGACCGTCATCATCTCGATACTGCCACCGGTGTGCGAAAAAACGACGTGACCAATGACGGCGGGGTTGAATTCGATATGGACCTCAAGGCAATCAACAAGCAAAAATCGGTCACCCTACTCAGTTCGCTGAGGCTTTACGAGGCATTGGCAAGCTCAAAAGAGGACTCGGCTGGCAACTGGCGCTATCCCCATATGAAATGGGAAAACACATTGACATTGACATTTGCAAAATATCTCATGCTTGATGTGTCGGCCTATGCGTATTATGATAGGGACATCAATGCTAATTTCCGGATAAAAGAAACGCTTTCGGCCGGGCTAACCTACATTTATTCCAAGAAATAATCGGTTTTCGATAAACCTTAACAATAACCATTTTTTGAAAGGGGTGTCGTATGAAACGTTTTATAGCTTGTGTGGTGCTTGCGGCGTTCGTTATGGCCAATACCGGCTGCTACGGGTCTTTCCAATTAACGAAGAAGGTCTATAAATGGAACGGCTCGCTCGGCAACAAGTGGTTAAACACCATTGTGTTCTGGGTTTTCGCCATCCTTCCGGTTTATGAGATCGCCACTTTCGTCGACGTCGTTGTGCTTAACCTAATTGAATTCTGGGTCGGCAACAATCCCCTTGCGCTCAATTCCGACATTGAACTGCATAAAACGTTCGAAAATAACGGCAAAGTCTATGAAGTCACCATGGGAAAAGGTGTGGTCACCATTGCCCAATCAAAAGGCCCGGATGCGGGAAAGAAAATCACGCTTGCCTATAAGCAAGAGGCGTCGGCCTGGTATCTTTCCGACGGGAAGACTTCACGGATGGTTGCGTCGTTCGACCCAAAGCCGCTTGACAATGTCAATCTGTACTATCCCGACGGCAAGGTCGTTTCGCAGAGTTTGAATGAAGCGGAAGCGGCTGTCGCGCTCCGATAATCACCACAGATTTCATGGAGATCGTAGGGGCGTTCAATTGGACGCCCTTTCTTTATAAGAAGCACTCATTATGGTTGAAAATCGCCGTCAGAATGGCTCCAGCAAAACCGCCACTTCCAGATTCGGCGTTCCGGGAAACATGTCGAAAGGAACGACCTGCGAGACGCGGTAGCCGTAGCGCTGCCATTCATCCAGGTCCGCGGGAATGCGGTCGACGTTGCAGAAAATATGCACGATGCGCGAAGCGCTTCGCTGCGCGCATAGGCGCACGACGCCCATGCCCGGGCCCTGGCGCGGCGGATCGAGCAGAACGGTTTCCTCGCCCGGTCCGGCGATGGGAAGCAGCGCCTCCAGGGACGACACGTTTATTGCCGCGGTGCGAAAATACATGCGGCCGGGACGCGGGCTTTTCTGCGCTGTAAAGCGCGCGGTCTCCCGTGCGCGTTCCACCGACGCGTCGTCGAAATCGATTCCGTATACTTCACCAAAGCGTTTTCCCACGTAATTGGTAAATAGCCCGTAGCCGCAATACAGGTCGATCAAGCGTTTGTCGGGCCCTGGAGCGCACAACCGGGAAACCGTGTCGAGCATGAGGGGCAGGATCGATTGGTTGACCTGCGAAAAGGACACGGGATCGTAACGGTAGGTCTGGTCATGGACCTTGAGCCTGAGCGCGTCGGGGCCGAAGAGGTTTTTTATTTTCCATGCGCCGCCCGACTGCTTATTGTCAAGATAATATTCCGACCTCGTAGGGTCGTGGAAAATAAACGCCGATATAATTTTTTTGTCGAATTTTCTGAGGTTTTCCGCCAGGGCCTTGAGGTTACGCACGATGGCACCATTGACATTTGCAACATTGAACAGCACGCAGAACTCGGTATACGAACCTCGGATGATGATATACGTCAAATGCTTCGCCGCATGTGAAAACCCGGGGGTATTAATTTTTTCCAGAATAAAGCGGTAAATGACGTCGTGCTCCCGCGGCTCGAGGTCCGACGCGAGATGCAGTGCGCCGTCGTCGTCTTTATGATGCGAAAATCGCAGGCGGAATTTGTTGTGTGAAAAAAAAACGCGCCGTTTAGTGGTCGTGCGGTAAAACCTCGGCATGGGCGACGCGATGACCTGTTGAGGGCTTCCGTGACGCCTGTTCTTTTTCCAGAATTCTGCCAGGGCTCTATTTTTGGCTCCGAGCTCCGCGCCATAGTCCAGGCGACTGAAGGGCTCAACATCCGAAATGTCCCCAGGCTTGTCCGCTACGCGAGGGTTTACGAGGCTAAGGAGTATTTCGGGAAACGAAAAAACCGCGGATTGTTTCATGCATTGAATATAATTGAAAAATATTTTTGACAATTAAATCTCTCTATCATATATTCTACATTAACGATAATGTATCTTTATTGCCCCGAAAAAAAGGAGCTGCATCCAATGGCTTTTTCCATTACGAACACTTTTAAAGCGCGCATGGTTCTCTGTTGTATCGCCTTGTCTTTTTTCGTTTGGACCGTTTCTGCGCAGGTCTTGGACACGATAAACGGCACGGTCACCGATTCCGCGTCCAACGCGGCCATTGATTCGGTCAACGTGAGCTCCGAAGGGGTATCAGTAAAGACAAACGCAAGCGGCGTCTTTTCCCTGGTTGTCGGCGCTACTCAGGTAATAAACCCTCTCGAAACTAAAAACATGCCCGCGGTTAACTGGGACCCGAAAAACGGCCTGTTTTCCTGGTCCGGCCTTTCAGGAAACGTATCGATTTCCGTCCGGGACGTGAGCGGCCGGGTCGTGACCCGGTACATTTCCACACAGGGGCCGATGAAACACGAAGTATCGCTTGCCGATTTACCCCAAGGGGTTTTTCTGGCCGAAATCAGACTGAACAACCAGACCGTTGCATACAAAATCTTTCATTTTCTGGGAGAAAACGGCAATTCCCTTAAAACGGTTTATCAGGCGCCAAACTCGAGCGTATCCTTTCTTGCAAAAGGACTGGTCACCACGAAGTCGCATGTTCTGATTTTCTCCAAAAGCGGATACAATTCGAGCACGATAACGGTCGCGGCGGGGACAGCAACCGGCACGATAGTAAAGGTAAAGATGGTTGCGTCCGGAGGCGGAACGATTCCCATTGGCGCGATTGATTCCGTAGGTGTTCCCGCAAGCGGCAGCAGCGTGACGTTCAAGACGAGCCTTGCCAATGGAGAAGTCTATTTGCTTAAGGCCATTGGCGCCGTCACCGTCGGGACCGACCAGGAAGACGCGGAATTCGCAGGTTTCGGCGCGGGCGCAACGGGCATGGACACGGTAGGCGGCGTTGACGTGGGTATTGATATCGGGACCCAGAAGCTCCGCCAAAACAAAACCGGGCGGGAAAAATGGGCCG